>DASPUY010000296.1:0-7173 GCA_035622655.1 Polyangiaceae bacterium | reverse complement strand
AATCGGGGAAAAAAAGCGAAAGGTTATCCATGCAACCGACAGTCGCTAGCTTGCCGAATCCCCGCCGCCTCGGGCAACGTGTCCATCCGTCGATAGAACGCATCCACGAGGCGCTCTACCGCCTGCTCGCCGCCGATGCGAGCAAAGTGGGGATTCGGCAAGCTAGCGACCGTCGGTTGCATGGATAACCTTTCGCTTTTTTTCCCCGATTGCACCGGCCACGGCTCAATCGCCTGGCCCGCCGGCCTCACCCGATTTCAGCTCCGCCAGACGACCTGTCGCGGCGATACGAACTTCCTCCTCGGGGTCTTCGGCGAGTCCCTCCGCCACCGCTCGCGATGCGCGGTTCGCCACTTCCCAGCGTACTTCCCAGCGCGCATCGCGCGCGAGAAGTCCGAGCACGCTCGGACGGGCCCGCGACGCCACGACGCGACGCACGTCCATGTCCGGGTCCGTCGCGAGAACGTGGAGCGCCGCGACATTGAGCCGGCGTGCAACCTCGGCTCGGACGAGTGGGTCCGGGTCCCGGGTCATCTCGAGGAGGATGCCCTGGGTAGCCCGCCGCGCAACCCACGCGCGCACACCATAATCTCGATCGCTGCGAAGCACGGCAAGCGCCTGGGGCTCGAGGCGCTGGGCGACACGGATTCGTACCTCGCGGTGCGGATCGTGCACGAACCGCCCCAGAAGCCGTCGAGGCACACGCTCGGCCACGACGGTCCGAACGGTCTCGTCCAGATCGTCGAAGACGGACCGGAGACGGAACAAGCTCGCGTGACGCGCGGCAGTCGCACGCACCTCGAAGTACGGGTGTTCGAGCCAGTCGTCCGCGGCTTGCGGATTCCACTGGAAGAACCGCTCCACGCGACGCGCGTAGCGGTCGTGCACACACGCGTGCGAAAGCGCGCAGCGCGCGTCGGCTTGTCGCACTCCGACGTCGCAACGTCGGCAGTCGAGGGCCCGGCCAAGCCAGTCGACCGGTGCGGGGGCGTCGTCGTCCCGCCGGTGCGGCCCGGCAGCTTTGCGTCGCGTTCGGGGCCGCAGTGCCCAGGCCATCGATTCGCTCGCCGAGCAAGAGCAGCGCCAGAGGGGTTGACGACCTGGCAGCGGCCGATCGACCCAGAAAAACCCGCGCCCGCGGACTCCTCGCCTTGTCGCAATGACGACAAACCTCACAAGAGGAGGTCGCATGTCGCAAAGCCCGCGCGCGAGCGGGTGCGGCCGTCCGTGACCGACGCCCTGCCGCCCGCCGGGCAGCCCCTTCGCGCACGCGCGCGCGCGAGGTCCGCGCACGGCGCGCGGTTGAAGAGTGGCGCGCGCCTTGCAGTGGGTCGAGGCGAGATGGCGGGCGAAATCCAGGTGGACGGGGCGTGAGCGACCGGGGCGTGAGCGACGGAGACCGAGCCCGCGGGTCCGCCGGGATGGCGAGAGATGACGCGACCGTGCCGGCTTCCTTCACCCCCTGGAGCTGGGTCGAAGACCTGGCCGTCGTCCATCGGACCGCCGATCGAATCCTGCGCGTTCGGGGGAAGGAAAGTCGCGCATGGCTCAACGCGCTGCTGACGATTGATCTCCGGTCCCCCGCTCCCGGCGTGGCTCGCTACGCGCTTCTGCTCACACCGACGGGCGGGATCGTCAGCGACCTGTGGGTGGTCGATGGCGCAGCCGATGCACCGGAGGAGATCGCCCTGGTGCTCCCGATGGCGCTTGCAGAAGTAGTCTTCAACCACCTCGCGAAGTTTCACCTGAACGAAGAGGCGACGGTTGCGTTCGATGACTCGATTCGAGTCTTGACCGTCGTGGGCCCCCAGGCTGGCGATGTCGTTGCGGGCGCACCCGGGACGGTCGCGGCGCTTTCGAGCGATCGGCTGGGAACGGGGGGCGTCGATGTCTGGGTCGCCTCTGCAGAGGCCGACGCCATCACCGAGCGTCTGTGCGCACGGGCGCGCCGATCGGGGGGCGGAGGAATCGTCGACGCCGCGTGGTCCGCAGGTCGGGTGGCGCTCGGGGTGCCCCTGGCAGGAGTCGATTTCGACGACGGCATGTCTCCACACGAGGCGGGCCTCGCAGGCCGGGCCGTGTCCTTCTCGAAGGGCTGCTATCTCGGGCAGGAGCGCGTCGCCCGCCAGCAGCGCCAGGGCGGATTGCGTCGGCGCCTGGTCCAGTTCGACATCGACGGCCCTGAAAATGCCCCGGGAGGCTGCGCGGTCCGTAACCTCGACGGCTCGGAGGTTGGCCGCGTGACTTCTTCCGTCGTCGGAGGCGGGGCGTGCACGAGCCTCCCGGCGCTCGGGTACGTCAATCCGACGCACGCAGCGCCCGGCGTCCGCGTCACGCTCGATGAGCGCACCGCCCGAGTGCGCCGCGTCCTCGGCCACGACGACGCCGTCGCGGCGAAAGAAGCGTCCCTTCGAGCGGGTCATCCCCCCCAAACCGGAGAGGGAAAAAAAGGAATCCTGTGAAAGTCGACCCCCGCATCCTCGATCTGCTCAACACCGTCCTCACGGGCGAGTTGACGGCCGCCAGCCAGTACTTCCTCCATGCCAAGATGTGCTTGCACTGGGGCTACAGGTACCTCGGGTCCAAGATCTACAAGGAGTCCATCGACGAGATGAGGCATGCCGACAAGCTCGTCGAGCGCATCCTGCTGCTCGAAGGGCTGCCGAACCTCCAAAAGATTAGCGCCCTGTCCATTGGACAGAGCGTGGCGGAGATTCTCAAGAGCGATCTGTCGCTGGAGCTCGCATCGGTCGGTCGACTCAACGATGCAATCACCGTGTGCAGGCAGCTCCAGGACAACGGCAGCGAAGATCTGCTCGTTCGGATCCTGGTCGACTCGGAAGCTCACGTCGACTGGCTCGAGTCGCAGGTGGACCTCGTCGCGCAAGTCGGCGAACAGAACTACTTGGCGCAGCAGATTCGCGAGTGACGCGGGCGGCTGCACGATCGGCCGATGACGCCCTCAACCCCTCGAGCCCGTCCCGTCGTCCTGGTCGTTCTGGACGACGACATGCTTGCTCCTCGGGCGCTGGCGGACGATTCCGCTCGGCTCGCCCGAACCCGCGTGCTGACGGGTCTTGAAGCAACCCATCCGCGCGGCACGATCGCGGCCGGTGGACCCGACATCGGACTCTCCGCCGGGCAACCGGGCAGCAGCGAGATCGGCCACGTCGCGCTCGGCACGGGTCGAGTGCCGACGACGGACCTGGGGCGAATCGACGCCGCGATCCGGGAGGGGGTGTTCGGCACCAACGAGGTCCTGGCTCGTACCGTCGGACGCGCGAAAGAACTGGGCGGCCGTTTGCATCTCGTGGGCCTGGTGAGCGACGGAGGCGTGCACTCGTCGCCGGTGCATCTCTACGCGCTGATCGACCTCGCCAAGCGGGCGCGAGTCCACGTCGTCGTCCACGCCTTGCTCGACGGCCGCGACGCCGCCCCTTACACGGCGCCACGGCACGTCGCCGATCTCGAGCGCCTGCTCGGCGGTGGGGTGGGCCGCATCGGCACGGTGGGCGGGCGGTTCTGGGGCATGGACCGAGACAAACGTTGGGACCGCATCGGCAAGTGTTACCGCGCCGTCATGGCCGCGGACGTGCATCGGGCAGACTCGGCTCTGCGCGGGATCGAGGACGCGTACGCGGCCGGGGCCACCGACGAGTTCATCGAGCCGTTCGTGGCCTTCGACTATCCCGGCGTGAGTCCGGTCGACACGGCCGTTCACTACAACTTCCGGCCCGATGGTGCGCGCCATCTGGCGCGCGCCCTCGCGGATCCCTCCTTTGACGGTTTCCCGCGCAAGGCGGGACGAGCACCGTTCGCGGACGCTTTGCCTGCATGACCACCTTCGATACCTCGATCGCCTTGCCGACCGCCTTCCCGAGGGCAGCCGTTCCGAACACCCTGGCCGAGCTGGTCGCTCGCGCGGGCTACCGACAGGCGCGGTGCGCGGGCCGGAGCAGTCGCTGCAAGTCACGGCCCTGTTCAACGCGGGACGCGAAGAGCCCTTCGAGGGAGAAACTCACCTCATCCATCCCTCTTCGGCCAACGCGATGGCACCCGCCGCTCGGGGCGAAATGAGCTGCGCGGCAGTGGCTCGGACTGCGAAAGACGTCATCTTGGGCAGCGAGCACGACTTCGTCCTCGTCAACCTCGCGATCCCGGACGTCGCTGCCATCGGACGGGCCGGCGGGCACGCGACCTCGATCGCGACGATTCGCGCCATCGACGCTTTCGACGCGGCCCTTGCTGGAATCGTCGATGGGACACGCTCCGCGGGCGGCGCCCTCGTGGTCACGGCCTGCCATGCGCGAGGCGGCGCCCCGTCGGCAGCGCCGACCCGCCAGGTCCGAGACGCGCGAACCGACGACCTGGTTCCCCTGCTCTACGTCCACGACGCTGATCGTGCGGTCAAGATTCGACCGGGGCGCTCTTTGTGCGATGTGGCGCCCACGCTGCTCGAGCTTCTGGGCCTGCCCTTGCCGGCCGAGATGACGGGACGGTCCCTTTTCGACCGAACGCTCTGAACCGGCGTCGGCGTTCGCGCTCCCTGATTTGCAAGCGAGACGCCAAGCGAGACGCGGACTAGAGACGCAGCAACCGGTATTCGATCGCGTCCTCGAAAATGCGCGTGCCGCCTCCTTCCGCCGAGACCTCCCAGAGCAGCTCCGGCTCACGGACCGCAACGCCGGCGAGATACTGCACGCCGTAGTCGCTCCACTCCTCGATCCACGGAAGGCTCGGTCCCATCAGGACGACCGTCGCCCGGCGGCTCAACTCCAAGAGTCGCGGCAGCGTCTTGTTCGCGATGGCGCTGGCCGTCAGAAACACCCAGTCGGCGCCCGGCAGGACGTACTCGGCCGCCGTGTCCGGCAGCGCGCCGGGAAGGCTGCGCCGTTCGAGGCAGAGGTACTTCTGTCCACTCCAGATCTCCTCGAGACCGGGGTAACGACCGACCACGACGACGGTCGCATCGCGGACCTGGTCACGAAAATGGGCGAACACGCGAAGGTGGGGCGGAGCCGTGCCCGCGAGCGGCTCGGATCGCTCGAGACAGGGATTGGCGTCGTCGTTGATCACGGCGTTGATGACCGCACAACCGACGACCGCCTCGCACGGGTCGAAGCTTCGGCTCCAGGCCACAAGCTCCGCGGCCCTTCGCCCCGCAAGCGTGCCCGGAAACGTCAGCGTGCGGGGCGGATCGCTTGGGCTGAAACAGAGGCCCCACGAGCGCACCTGCGCCACGCTCCAGCTCAGGCCGAGGAGCACGCGCCGCAGCGGCTCCCGCGAACGGGCACGCGCGATCAGCCGATCGTAGAGGTGCCAAGGCGAGCCATGCACGAGTGGGCGCTCCGCGTCTCGATCCGGTTGCAAGGTGCAACCGGCGGTCCAGGGCCGGGAATTGTCGCATAAGCGACAAATTCGCCATCGCGAATGTGACTTTTTACTCTCATGTGGACGATGGTTCCCTTTTAGGGGTTCTTCGGACGTACCCGCGCCCCGGAAGAAAGCTCGGGACGTGGGCGTGGTGCAGGCCCGTCCAGGCCCGTGCTTGCGGGGGCACTCTGGCTGCGAAGCGGCGGGCTTCACGCGGCGCAGAACCCGGCGCTGGAACGGGGACGTGGAGCGCTGGCGCACGCCTTGCGTTGCCTGGCCGGCGCAACTGGCGCCGGCCGTCGCGTGACCGGAAACCAACAAACGGAGGACCCCATGGGTGACGACATGCCGCTCGATCCGAGGAGAATCGCTGCGGTCGTTTACGACGATGGCGTCGCGGTCGACGACCTGCTGCTGGCGTTTGTGCGAGAGCTTCTGGACGCGGGGGTCCCGCTGGGCGGCGTCCTGCACGTCCCCCGTGGCCCTGCGGGCTGCGGGCCCACGGCCCCCATGCAGCTCCGCGACGTCGCGACCGGCGAGGTCTTCCCCATCTGTCACGATCGGGGCCACGGCGGCGAGGACTGTTGCCTGGATCCTGCGAAGTTGAGGCACGCGGCGGACAGAATTCGCGCGGCGACGGAATCCGTGGTCGATCTCATTGTCGTTTCGCGCTTCGGCAAGGAAGAAGCACGCGGCAAGGGCTTCCGCGACGAGCTCGCGCGGGCCGTGCTGTCCGGACGGCCCGTCCTCACTGCCGTGCGCCGCGGCCTGGTCGACAACTGGTTTTCATTCACGGACGGGATCGGAACGGTGCTCGACGCGCGCCTCTGGGTTCTCAGAGACTGGTGGAGCGAGCTGAGGCGCACCCCGAGAGTGGCCGCGTGAAACACGGGGCCAGGGGCGATGTGCCCGAGACACCCCGCGGAAACCTCGATAGCGTAAGCTTCCTCCTCGGGACGGCGCGGGCTCGTCCCCGAGTGGAATTTCAAAGGTGCACGCTACCATGAAGCTCTCTGCGCGCAACGTCATGCCGGGCAAAGTGGTCGCCATCACGAAAGGCGCCACGACCGCCCATGTCAAAATCGAGGTCGCGTCGGGGTTCGTGATCACCGCTTCGATCACCAACGAGGCGGTCGACGAGCTTGGCCTCGCGGTCGGGAAAAGCGCCGTCGCCATCGTCAAGTCGTCGGACGTGATCATCGGAGTGTCCTAGCGCAACCGTCGGAGCGAGCGAAGCGAGCGCGGGGCGAAGCCGACTCCCTCCACAGGGCCAACGTGCGCTGAACTAGGCGCACGCCGCGCCGGGCGCAGCTACCGAGCGCGCCCGCCGGGTCGTCCGATGCCGGCGTCGTCGGCCGGCTCCGGCGTCAGCTCCTCGTCCAGGCATCCTATCGGCGGTCCGAGCATCTCGTCGGCGCCTTCGAAGCGCACGAGATAAATGGGCTGCTGGCTCCGATCGCGCGCGGCGGACACGCGCACGACGATGCCTCGTGCCCCCGCTCGGGCCAGGAGCTCGCCCTCCAGGAAGTCAGGAACGCCCCCATCGTTGTGAATGTCCACTCGACTGAAGACGACATCGCCCACCCCGTAGCGTTGCGCGACCATGGTAGCGACTCCGCCGACCTGTGGCCCCCTGATGAAAAAAGAATTAAAACTTCTTGATGGGGATATCGAACTTCCGTAGCGCATAACTGATCTGACGGGGCGTGAGTCCAAGCAGGCGCGCGGCTTTGGCTTGAACCCAGCCGGCGGCGTCCATGGCCTCGATCAGCCGAGCCCGTTCGTCGCCTTGGCCCGCCT
>DASPUY010000295.1:0-10517 GCA_035622655.1 Polyangiaceae bacterium | reverse complement strand
GCATGCCTTCATCCGACTCGCGCTGCTCGAATGGCTCGCCGGCGGCAGGTCCGAAGCCAGCTGATTGGCGCGCCCACGGCGGGTCGACGCCTAGCTCTTCAGCCACATCGAGCCACGAGAAGGCGAGCTCGAGTGTCTGTTCGCCGGGCTCCAAGCGCAAGCCATGTTCGGTCAGCTGGGAGCTGGGGCGCTGTGGCCAGCGAGAGTTGCGACTCGCGCGTTATGGTGTGCAACGGCTGTAGTTCACCTGAACGGCGTCCCCGCCCTCGCAAGGTGCCTACGCCTGGAGCGTGCAGATAGGGACCCCAGGAGTCTGGGCGGAGACCGCGAGGTCAGGGCGCGACGTCGAACGTGGCCCGCTGTCGGACATCGGCGGAAGATCCACCGACAGCGAGCTCGTAGCGGCCCGGGTCCACGACGTCGCGCTTCGCGTCGGGGTCATAGTGAGCGAGATCGTGGATCGAAAAATCGATCGCGACGTGCGTCGTCGCCCCCCGTTCGAGCGCCACTCGCCGGAACGCACGCAGCGCCTTCTTGGGCCCTCGTGGGGGATGGACGTAGACTTGCGCGACCTCGGCGCCCGCCCTTGCTCCGACGTTTGCGAGTTCGAACTCGACGCGGAGCACTCCGTCCGCCTGGACAGTGGTCCCCGAGAGCAAGAGGGGGCCGTACTGAAATTTCGTGTACGAGAGCCCGTGGCCGAACGGAAACGCAGGCTCACGCGCGAGGTACATGTACGTGCGCCCCTTCCGGACGTCGTAATCGTCCATCGGGGGCAGGTCCGCGAGCGAACCGTAGAACGTGATCGGCAGCTTTCCGGACGGGTTCGTGTCGCCAAAGAGGACTTCGGCGAGCGCAGTGCCCGTGTCCTGGCCCGGGTACCATGCTTGAATGATGGCCGGGGCGCGCTTCTGCGCCGCGGTGAGCACCAACGGGTTGCCGGTTTGCAGGACGACGACGGTCCGGGAATTGGCCCTGAGCACCGCGTCGAGCAGCTCGGACTGATCAGCCGGAAGCGCGAGCGAGCTGAAGTCCCGTTCCTCGTCGGCAGCCGCCGAGTCCACGCCTGCCACGAACACGACGGCGTCGGCCTCCCTCGCCGCTCTGACGGCTGCGGCCGTCTCGTCAGCGACCAGCGCGTAGGACAGATGGGCCTCTGCCCCGCCGCCGGCCTCGAAATACTCGAGCACCAGATCGTACGCGTGGCCAGCCTGCAGCGTGACCACGGCGTGGCGCGGCATCGCACCGTGAATGGTCCAGTCCTCGAGGACGCGCTTGCCGTCGAGCGACAGGCGGGATCCGTCGTCGCTCGTCACGGTGAGAACGTAGCGGCCACTCGCAGTTGGCACGAGCTTGCCAGTCCAGCGCACGGAGAACCCGTCTTGCGGCAGACCGGGGGCCGGGGAACCGTCTGCCCAGGCGAAATCGACGTCGCGATCGGTCCGCGTGAGCGCGGGCTCGCCCGAGAGGTCGCGGTTCGCAAAGTACTGACCGCGAAGTCCAGCCTGCCCGTCCGACGTCCGGAGCCACGTCTCGGGGACGAGCTGCGAGGTCGCCACCGGGGACCCGGCGAGAAGGGTGCCGGCCACGAACGACACCGCCGCGGCGCTCCCCGCGCGCCGCTCGATGCCTTCTCGCGGCGTGACGAGGTGTCCGTTCGAGCCGTGGTAGCCCGCGCTGCCATGCTCGAACATGCCCGCCGCCGGCCCAATCACCGCCAGCTTCTTCGTCTTGCTCGTATCGAGGGGTAGGATCCCGTCGTTCTTCAGCAGCACAAGCGACTCGCGGGCGGCCGCGAGCGCGAGCTTCCGGTGCTCGGGGCCGTCGACCACGGACATCGGGATCGAGGAGTACGGGTTGCGCTCAGGCGGGTCGAACATGCCGAGGCGGAAGCGGGCGGTGAGCACCCTCGCCAGCGCCCGGTCGACATCGGCTTCGGAGATCGCCCCGTCCGCTACCGCGCGACCGATCTGGTCGCCGTACGCCGTGCCGCATTCGAGGTCGCAACCCGCGCGAAGGCCGGTGGCGACCGCGACCTCGTCGGACGGCTTGACGTGGTGACCCCATACCATTGCCGTGATCGCGCCGCAGTCGGACACGACGAAGCCGCCGAAACCCCACTCCTTGCGGAGGACCGTATCGAGGAGCCAGGGATTGCCGCACGCCGGAACGCCGTTCACGCGGTTGTACGAGCACATGATGCTCTCGGCGCCCCCCTCGACGACGGCCGCCCGGAATTGCGGGAGGTAATAGTCGCGGATGACCTGCTCGGGCGCGTCGGAAGAACCAGTGGTCCGCGTAGCCTCGACGTTGTTGAGTGCGAAATGCTTGGGCGTAGCCACGGCCCGGAAGTAGAAGGGATGATCGCCCTGGATGCCCTTCACGAAGGCAACTGCCATGCGCGAGGCGAGGTACGGATCCTCGCCGTATCCCTCTTGCGTCCGGCCCCATCGCGGGTCGCGCGCGATGTTGATGACGGGGCTCCACAGCGTCAGGCCGAAAGTTCCTTGGTTGTAAAGGGCGCGCGCTTCGGTGGAGATCGCGGTAGCCACGTCGTGCAACAGCTCCGCATCCCACGTGCTCGCGAGGCCGATCGCCTGCGGGAACACGGTGACGCCGTCACGCCAGGCGACGCCGTGGAGCGCTTCGTTCCACGCGTCGTACTTCGGTATCCCGAGCCGCTCGATGGCAGACGCCTTGTCGATGAGGAGGGCTGCCTTCTCCGGGAGGGTCAATCGCGCGATGAGGTCCTGCACGCGCACGTCGAGCGGGCGATCGGGGTCGATGAAGAGGGGTGTCCCCGCGTCCCGAGCCAGCAAAGGCTTCGCAAGCGCCTGGGGAGCGGCGGGCGCGGAGGACATCTGCCGCGAGCCCGGGGTGAGGCACGACGCCAGCACGAAAGCGCTGAGGAAGGCGAGTGGGAAATGCCTCGACATGGGGGTCCGCCCGCTCGCGACGCATGACCCAGTCGCTATGGGACCAGGGTGAGCAACCCCGGTCGCCAGGGCAGCTGGTTGTACGAAAGACCTGTCGTGGGGGCGTCCCCCTGGTAGAGAAACTGCAAATTGCACGGGTCGACAGTCTGCGTTTCATCGGGATTGTTGCGAACCATATCCCCGCTGCTGATGTCGCTCGTCCACGCGCCGCCGTCGCCGAAGGTGACATTAGCCGCGCCCGCGAAGGGACTGCTCTCGGTCGCCGCGAGCGGAGTCCACGAACCCCCGAGGTCCGTTGCGGTAAACGATCGGAAATACCGATGTCCTGTGCTGCCGATGGCTTCGACGATCATGAGGTACTGATTCGCCCCCTTTACCGTGTAGACCTCAACGGCTTCGAACAGGTTTTCGGTGCTGTCGGTCATGACGATCGTCGCGTTGGTGAACGCACTCGGGAAGTCGTCGATCGTCATCGATGCCCGGTAGATGCTTCCGTCGTCGCCTGCGAAGAAGAGGTAACAGGTCGCGCTGTTGCAAATCACCGTTTCGTCGAGGGGTCCCGAGCTCGAGTCGGCGATGCTTTCGGTGAAGAGCGGTTGGGGCGACGACCACGACGACGGGTTGGTGGCGTCGGGCGATGTCACATAACTGAAAGGCCACTCCCCAAATTCGTACATGAGAACCCAGATGCTCTTCGGGGTGAAATAGATGAGCGTCGGCGCAGCCCCCCCCGATATAGCGAATTGGGTGGCCGTGGCCATCTGAGGCCAATCGGTGAAGGTCATCATGGCCCCGCCGTAGCTCCCGGCGTCGGTTACCGTTGACATGTAGACAATGTGCTGATCGTTGTAGACCACGTCGCTGAAGTCCTTGAGCGAAACCCACCCGTTCTGCGGCTGAGCGAGCGGCCCCGTCGACGTCCATTGAAACGCGGTTGGAAGCGGGCATACCGTCGCGCCGTCGCCGCTCGAACCGTCGGCGTTACTGGAGCCGGAGCTGCCCCCCTCGCCGTCGCTCAAACTCCCATCGGTTCCCGAGCTGGCCTCGCCGCTCGCTGAGCTCGCGTCGACGCCTGCGTCCGCCGTGCCGGCTGCGCCGCGCCCCGGGCTAGAGCAGGCGCCGGATGAGGACGCGAGCAGCCCGACGAGAAGAAAGGAGGGCGAGCGAACCCACCTGGGGCGTTTGGACTCGAATGCGGGGACAGTCCACGAGTTCCGCGCGGCCTTCATGACCGGACGCTAGGTTCCGGCCCGCAGTTTCGTCAACGCTCGCGCGCGCCGCCCCGTCGTTTCGTCGCAAACGCGAAGATGCCGGTTACCGAATCCAAATGAAATGGACTCCTCTGCCCGTTCTCCAGTACGTCGAGCAGAGCATACCGCGGTAGTCGCACCGTAGGCGTCGTTGAGTGGTCCATCGACGGCCTCGAACCCGATCGGACGGGCATGCCCCGACGAGGACGGTACCGGCAGCGACCCGCCCCCGGAAGCGATCCAGCTCGCCAGAGGTGGGGCGCGAGGCTGACCGATCGACCTCAACCACCGACGACAAGGAAGGGGAAAGTGAAGTGAGCCTGCCCCTTGCCCCGAGTATGATTCGCAGTATGATTTCGACATGGAACGTGTGACGGCCACCCTGGACGAGGACACCGTAGCCAAAATCCGGCGGGTGGCTGGACCGCGCGGTGTCTCGGGCTTTCTCAACGAGGCTGCGCGCGAGCGGCTTGCGCGCCTGGAGCTTCGCGGGCTGCTCGATGAGTTCGACGCCAAGCACGGTCCGGTTCCGGGAGAAACCCGCGCCGAAGTCGCGCGCGCTGCCAAGCGCATTTTCCGAACGCGATGAGGCGTCGTCGCAAGCGCTCCGTCGCTCCACGCCCTCGCTGCGTGCTGGACAGCGGCGGACTGACTGCACTGGTCGGCGGTTCGCATCGAGCGCGCGAATGGCTCCGCTGGCTCGTCGATCATGACGGCGCGATTTGCGTCCCTACCCCCGTGCTCGTCGAGAGCACAACCAGCGATGGCGGGCGGGATGCAGAAGTCAATCGCGTTCTCGGCGTTCTGCAGCGGGCGGCCAACGTCCTCGAGCCTCCCACCGAAGAGACCGCCCGCCGCGCAGGCGGCTTACGCTTCCGCGCCAAGGTGGACGACGGCATCGACGCGCTCGTCGCGGCAGCGGCCGTTGGCGATGGCTCGCCTGCTGTGCTTCTGACCTCCAATCCCGACGACCTCGGGCGATTGCTGGAGCACGAGCGGCAGGTCCGCATCCAGCGGGTGTGACCGCCACGACCCCCAAGCCGAACCTCCGCAGCCCGAGCGCCAGTCACGACGCGCGCAAACACCGGTGGATGACTTGGTCTAGGCCGTCTGAAGGCTCGCGTGGCGTCCGTTGGCTTTTCCGTCCTGACCAGACGCGCAAGCGCCAGAGCCTCTGACGGACGATGGAGGTCTCGGATCCGCCGCCATCGCCTTTGCCGACGGCGTGCGCTCCGTGACGGGCAGCCCCTTCATCCTTCTTCTATGGAAGGGGAGGTCAACGCAAATCTCTCCCGCCGCCGATGGACGTGTTGTCTCCGGCGTCCACCGTCGCCGGTGGCGAATGAAAGGCGTCGATCGTCCCCTCCCACGAGCAGAGAGCCATCTTCCATCCGGGGTAGAACCGGTCGTAGGCAGCGAAGATTTCCCCGTTCGCCATGGGGCGACGGCCGGGGGTCAGGTAGTCGAGCGCCGCGACGAGATCGTTGGCGCTCTCCGCGAGCGCGACCGAGTAGGACCCCTTGTCGAACGCGGCGCGGTTCTGGTAGCCCATCACGTGCACGAGGCGGCCTTGGTGCATCGTCTCAGCGGCGTAAAGGATCGTGTTCGTCAGCTTGGCGGGTCGCAGGGAGCAGCACATCGCTCTGTCCATACACTGGGTCTCGGCGGCGCGCCGGACGAGTCCGATCGTGCCGACGGCTATCTACGGCGATTTGAGTGGGACGCGGCGAAGGCGCTTGAACAACCTGAGGTCGGCCGACGATCGGCGCGGCGGGGGTCGCGCGGCCAGGTCAACGTGCCTGGGAATGGACTCGGAAGATGGGGTACTTCGCCGCGATGGATTCGAACGCAGCGACCGGAGCCCGAAAATCGACCGACATGTGCGGTCGGGCACCTGGGGCAAGACGCAAATAATCTTTCAACACCGGCGCCCGATCCATCGCGGGGACTTCCTCGAGATGGACCGTCTCGCGGCCCCGGTGACGCAAGGTCGCCCGGCCGCCTGCGGCCCGCACGTTGGCCACCCAGTTCGCGTTCTCCCCGAGCATCGATACGAGATACCGCTGCCCGTCACGAGTCACGACCACGAGCGGGAGCGAGAACGTCTTTCCACTTCGACGTCCGCGCACCTCCAGCGTCACGAGCCGGCTCCAGATTCCGGTCGACCCGACGATCACCGAAATCCGATTGAGCAGTGCCGCGATCCGGTTGGGGCGGCCGCTCCGGTACATCCACCGCAATGCCGCATCGGAGAAAATCATCAGTCGTGCGAATTCCGGCAGTCCAAGCTTCGAGCGACAATCGACCCCGACGCTACCGGCGCGCGCGTGCTCTCGCAAGGGCTCCGCCCAATGGCCCGCGCTTCTACCGAGACTGCCGAATCAACCGCGATTTCATCAAACAAATCCGTCGCTTTCTCTTGCGCGCGGGCCCGTGAGCGCGCCCAGATGACTCGGCTTGCACGACGGGTTCGCCGGGCGTCGCGTCGACGGGCGGGTGAGTCGCGCGCCCATTTGATCGCCAGGATCACGGCCGATCCGCTTCGCGGTCTCGAGCTCGCTCTCGCGCGTCAGCTGTAGTACATACCCGAGCTGTCTGAAATACGCCGCCGTTCGGTCCGGTAGAGGCGATGCGAGAAGCTTGCTCATGCGCGAAGCCTCAACGGACGGAGGCCCCCGGAAGCGATGCGTTGGCCTCTTTAGTACGCCTCCCTGCGTGCAGCACGCGTGCTAAGGTGCCCCGTCCTCATCCGGAAGGCGGATTCATGGCCGAAGGCACCATCAAGAGACTGACCGATAAGGGTTTCGGCTTCATCGAGACGAGCCCCGGCAAGGACATCTTCTTCCACAGGTCCGCTGTCCAGGGCGTCCGGTTCGAGGACCTCCGGCAGGGTCAGCGCGTGTCGTTCACCCAGGGCATGGGGCCCAAGGGGCCCAACGCCGAGAACGTGAAGCCCATCTGAGGTTGCTCGATGAGTCGTCTCCGGTGGAGACGCCCCGGCCCGGCGGACCGCGGGGGTGAAGCGGTGTTCGGTCGGATGGGGACTTGCACTCTCGAACGGGTGCGTCATTGGGGACGAGCTCAGCCTCCCAGCTCCTTCATCGACACCGGCCCCGAACCCGCTTCGCCGAAGGGCCATCCACGATGCCGACGACCCCTGCAAAACGCCAAAAGGAAAAGAATCGGTAGGACCGGCAACAGGACAAAGAGAAGAGGCGTGAGCAGCGAAGGCATGAGCGCGCGAACGCGACGAGGCCGACGGACGGGGAAGACCCCG
This sequence comes from Polyangiaceae bacterium, assembly GCA_035622655.1. Taxonomy (GTDB): domain Bacteria; phylum Myxococcota_A; class Polyangia; order Polyangiales; family Polyangiaceae; genus Palsa-1150. The sequence goes on along the minus strand of DASPUY010000295.1, from coordinate 3,054 downwards.
ACATCGCGGGAATCGTACCGGGTCCTTGGCCACCCGGTGAAGACTGACGCACGACCCCACACCGAAAGGGCGACGAGTCCAATTGCACAACAACCGGAGATTCAGCGAGGGCGCACAGCGGTTCGCCGAGCGCCGTAAGCGCGAGGACGAGGCACCGAGACTTGCCGCCGAGGTGCCGCGGCTGCAAACCCTGGCCCTTGAGATCGAGGAAAAAAGCGAAGGAGGGTTCGTCCCGGAACCGACCCACGTCCGACGCGTCGTCGTCCAGCACGCCCCGGCCCTCTTCGTCCTGCCATGCGGAGATGCCCGCTGCAAAGACGGAGGCCACGACGTCACCTATGCCATCATGAGAGCCCTGCGTGCCGGCGAGACGCGCTTCGAAGGGCAGGACGTCTGCGCCGGCTCGATTGGGACGGCGCAATGCGTGCGCGTTCTGCACTTCGTCGGTATCGCGACGTACGCGTAGGTGCGGCCGAGCTAAGCGTGTGCGAACCCGCGCCCCGTCGAACGCGTTCGCGCTGCAGCGAGCCGGGTGGTCGATGGTGCTACGCCGCGTCCTCGCTGTGGCCAGACCTGGGCGAGGTTTCTCACCAACCAGCGCTACCAGGTTTGGGCGCGCGACTTTCTCCAAGCCTACGAACTCAGGTTCGGACCGATCTTCGCGCTCTTCGTCATCGAACACGGGTCGCGAAAGATCGTCCACGTTGGAGTCACCCCGCGAGCCGAGTCGCATGGGGTTGACGCATGCCGATGCGCAACGAGACGCCGTTTTCCATGGGGCCCCGCTTCATCATTCGCGATCGCGACGACAGGTTGGGTCCTGACTTCGACCTCACGGCGCAGACGCGACAGCGGCTGACGATAGCGTCGACGCCGGCGGTTCGCGTACGTCCCACACGACGCGCAGCCACGACAGAACCTTGAGCGTGTAGAAGGTGAGATCGATCTCCCACCAGAAGAATCCCTGGCGAGCAGAGCTCATGTAGAAATGGTGGTTATTGTGCCAGCCCTCGCCGAACGTCAGCGCCGCGAGCAGTGGGTTGTTCCTCGACGCATCCGTGGTGGAGTAGCGGCGCGAGCCCCACATGTGTGCGAGCGAGTTGATGAGCATTGTCGCATGGAAGACCGCGAGCGTGCTTACCACGAACCCCCACACCAAGCCGGGGATGCCGCCGATGAGAAAGCATCCCAACGCGTACGCGCCGAGGGCCACCCAATTGTGCCGATCAATCCAGCAAAGCTCGGGATAGCGCGTCCAATCGCGCACATTCGATTCGTCGCGCGGCGCGGGAACGGAGCAATCGAACACCCAGCCTACGTGCGCGTACCAGAAGCCGCGCGACGTCGGCGAGTGCGGGTCGCGCGGGCCGTCGGCCTCCTTGTGGTGGCGGCGATGCACGCTCGCCCACCAGATCGGGCCATTCTGCATGGTGGTGGCCCCGAGTACCGCGAGAACGAGCTGCCATGCGCGGCTCGTTTTGTACGAGCGATGTGCGAAGTACCGGTGGTAGCCGGCCGTAACCGCCCACATCCGCAGCGCGTAGCCGCCGAGCGTCAACGCGAGTAGCTTCCACGAGAGTGGGACGAAGAGGACGAGCAACACGGACGCGTGAATGACGACGAAAAGCACATTGGACGCGTGCTCTATGGTCGTGAAACGCCTCGGCGGCGACACGACGGACGATGCGGTGGACGAAGACACGAGGACTCCGACGCCTTCGGAGGAAATGCAAATGCTCCTGGACGCAGTTCACAGCTTGCCTCATGGCCCTCCCGATCGCAGCGCGCGCAGCGTCGATGTGACCACCTCGTGACGCGCTGACGTGCGGCCGCCTTGATGACAACGCCTGCCGGCGGATTTTTGTAAAGACGCACTCCTGCCATGTTGCGCCCGACCTCAGCCCAAACATCCAGCTTGAACCGCGCGCAGAAAGACGCAGTCGAGCACGGTGACGGTCCGCTTCTCGTGCTCGCGGGCGCCGGTTCGGGCAAGACGCGCGTCATCACATACAGAATCGTACGGCTCGTCGAGCGCGGCGTGCCCCCGGCGGCGATCTGCGCCCTGACCTTCACGAACAAAGCGGCAGCCGAAATGCGCAGCCGCGTGGACCGGATGCTCGTCGGCCCATCCAAGCCTCAGGCCGGCCGCGCAGCCGCGGGCGCGCTCACCATCTGTACCTTTCATGCCTTCGGTCTCGAAGTCCTTTCCCGCGAGCGCAAGGCGCTCGGCGGCCCCTTTACCATCTTCGATCGTGGAGACCAGACGGCGCTCATCAAGCAGCTTTTGCGTGAGGCAGGACGCGACCGCACCTTCGATTCCGAGGTCGTTCTCGCCCGGATCTCGAGCGCGAAAAACGCCCTTGTCGCTCCCGAGCGGCTCCGAGTCCGCGAGGGCGACGAATACGACCAGGTCACCCGAGAGATCTTCCCGCGCTACAGAGACGCGCTCCGCCGCTACCGGGCGTTCGATTTCGACGATCTCGTGTGCGAGGTGGCGTGCCTCTGGCGCAAACTGTCGGACGTACGCGCACGGTGGCAAGAGCGCTTCCTGCATGTGCTTGTTGACGAGTACCAGGACACCAACCGCGCACAGCTCGAGGTGCTTCAGCTCTTATGCGCCGCTCGCAAGAACGTGTGCGCGGTGGGCGACGACGACCAGTCGATCTACGGCTGGCGCGGCGCCGAGGTGCGAAATATCCTCGAGTTCGACCGCCATTTCGAGGGCGCGCGCGTCGTCAAGCTTGAGCAAAATTACAGGTCGACCATGCCCATCCTGGCGGTCGCCAATGCTGTCGTCGCCCGACGTAGAGACTCGAAATGGCCCAAGGTCCTGTTCACCGAGGCCACCGGCGGCGCGCCCGTGCGCCTTGGCATCGCAGCGACGGCGGACGTCGAGGCGGCATGGGTCGCGCGCGAGATCCGCCGCTTTGTTCGTGATCTTGGAAAGCGGCGCCGCGACATCGCGGTCCTCTATCGATCCAATGGCCAGGCAAGCGCCGTCGAAGAGGCGCTGCGCGAGCAGGGGATCGCTCACCGGGTCGTCGGCGGGATGCA
>DASPUY010000294.1:0-9988 GCA_035622655.1 Polyangiaceae bacterium | reverse complement strand
TCCGGTCATCAGCCGAGAGCCGTCACCGGCCACCTCGCCCATGAGCTCCGATTCCGGCAGGTCGAACCCGATGTCGCGATAGAAGTCGCGGTACCAGGGGTCCCCCGGATACCCCTCGTCCCGCGACCAGACCTGACGGCTCGATTCGACGTCGCGAGCAAAGAACGCCACGCCGTTTTCGCTGCAGATGGGGGTATGGACCCCGAACGGCGGACGGGGGCGCGCGTGGAGCACTCCGTGCGTATCGAGGATCGTGAACTTAATGCCGGCTCGGGCGATCTCGTCGTCGAAGCTCGGGTGATAGGCACATTCGGCGAGCCACATGCCGGTGGGGCGCCGACCGACGAGCGCCTCGAAGCCGCGCACGCCGAGCTCCAGCTGGGGGCGAATTCCCTCTCGAGCGGGGAGCATTCCCGGCAGGTAGCAATGCGTCGCGGTGCAGGCGAGAAGCTCGAGGTGTCCGTCGTCCCAATGACGAACGAATCCCGCGACGACGTCGCGGTCATGCCGTTCCCAGACGCTGCGCATGCGTCGAAAATGGTCGCGGTAAAAGGTCGCGATGGGGGCGAACCGCTCGTCGCCGTAGACACGCTTCATTTCGCGCTCGGCGAGCATCTCCACCCGAGCGAGGTGCTGGTCGAACCGACGCCGCAGCAGAGCATCGTTCAGCATCGCCGCGAGCGGCGGGGTGACGCTCATCGTGAGTGCGAAGGGGACGGCGTCGTCCGCCATCCGGTCGAAGGCGTCGAGAAGGGGCAAGTAACACTCGATGAGCGCTTCGTAGAGCCAGCGCTCTTCGAGGTGCCGCGCATGCTCTGGATGCCTGATGAATGGCAGGTGCGCATGGAGCACGAGCGCGAGGTATTGGGACATCGGGGAGGCGGCGGGGGGACGTAGCACGAGAGCGTGTGTGGCTCGGCTTTACAAGCCGCGTCCGGACCGTATACTGCGCCCCCCCGAGGCCCCGCCGCGGCGCGCTATCGCGTTCGGCCGATCATCCCAAGAGGGTATTTTCACGATGTATGCGGTCTTCAAGACGGGTGGCAAGCAGTACCGAGTCGGCACGGGCGACAAGCTCCGTGTGGAAAAGCTCCCTGGCAACGTCGGGGACGCCGTGACGTTCAGCGAGGTCCTTCTCGTTCAAGGTGCGACCGAGGGCGTCAAGCTCGGTCGGCCGCTCGTCGGCGGCGCGAGGGTCGAGGCGAAAATCGTCGCGCAGGATTTGTCACCGAAAGTCGTCATCTTCAAGTTTCGCCGGCGGAAGAACTATCGCCGCAAGCGCGGCCATCGCCAGCCGTTCACGGCGGTCGAGATCACGAACATCGTTGGTTGAGAAAAAGCTCGCAAGGACGTCGTCATGGCTCACAAGAAAGGTGCAGGCAGCACACGCAACGGGCGTGACTCCAACTCGCAGAAGCGGGGGGTCAAGGTCTACGGCGGCGAGCGCGTCACCGCCGGCAGCATTCTGGTGCGCCAGGTCGGATCGACGATTCGCGCGGGCCGGAACGTCGGAATGGGCAAGGACTTCACCCTGTTCGCGCTCGTCGACGGCACCGTTCATTACGAGTGGCGCACACGCGCGCAGCGCAAGGTCTCGGTGCTGCCCGGGCCGGCAGCGAATCCCTGAATTCCCCCGCTCCCGTCACGCGTGAACCGCGACGCTCCCCGGCTACTTGCCGTCGATCTCGACGGAACGCTGCTCGACAGCCGCGGTCAGCCTCACGATCGCGACGTTAGGGCGCTTCGGGCGGCCATCGACGCCGGGATCCATGTCAGCCTCATCACTGGACGCCTGTACTCCGGTACGAGACCCACGTGCGAGCGCGTCGGCCTGCGGGGCGCGGTCGGTTGCGCCGACGGCAGTCACCTGGTGCATTCGCGAAACCACGCGACGCTGCTCCACCTCGGGATGCCACAGCCCCACGCCTTCGCCATCCGTGAGGCGCTCGCGCGTGCGGGCGTGACGACTTTCGTTTTCGCGGAGGACGCGATCGGACACGATGCCTCGGGCACGCCGTTCGTCGGCTACATCTCCACCTGGTCAACCGACATCCGCGTCGTTCCCGACGTCTTCCAGCACGAGCTCTGGGGCGCTCCTCAGGGCGTGACGGCGGTCATCGCGGTCGGGACACGAGACCGAATCGCCGTCGGCGCGCGCGATCTCTCCGGGGAACTGCGGACTTCGTTGTTCGTCGTAACGTTCCCCGTGCGCCGCGGAGCGCATTCCGACACCTGGGCGATGATCGTCCGAGCGTCCGGTGGAACGAAGGGCACGGCCCTGCGCTGGATCGCGGAGCACGAGAGCGTGGCCCTTTCCGACACCGTTTGCGTGGGCGATTGGGTCAACGACGTGCCGATGTTCGAGGTCGCAGGGCGTTCGTTCGTCATGGGACAAGCCCCCGACGAGGTGAAATCCAGGGCAACCGATGTTCTGGCGGAGACGGCGGAAACGGGAGGCGGGGTGGAGCGGGCGGTCCGCGAGGCGTTTGGAATCCGGGTGCCAGGTTGAGGATGAGGAGGGCTCACGAATTGATCCTACTTTAGTCTACCTTCGACCCCCTTGCTCCTGGGCCCGGCGCGGGTCCCCGGGCCGATGCAGGATCTCGGGCCAGGAAACAGGACCCCCTTGAATGCCGCGGGATTATGGGTCATCGTGGTTGTCGTCGAATATGACTTTCAACTTCGACTCGCTCGCCGGCGGAACGACCGATGCGGCAGGTCCCGCCGCGGGTGTTCGCTCGAAGCACTCGAAGCAGGGGGTCATCGAAGGGAAAGCCCGCTACCGCGCCCTCTTGGTCGGTCAGCCGAACGTCGGAAAGAGCGTGGTCTTCGGCGCGCTGACCGGCACCTACGTCACCGTCAGCAACTATCCGGGTACGACGGTCGAGGTGACGCGCGGCACCTCGCGCTTTGGAGCGGAGCTCTGGGAGATCGTCGATACTCCGGGAACTCATAACCTCGTGCCGATGACCGAGGACGAGGCGGTTACGCGCGACTTGCTCGTGTCCGAGACCCACGACGCGCTCGTTCAGATCGGCGATGCAAAGAACCTCACGCGTACGCTCTTGCTCGGCCTTCAGCTCGCGGAGCTGGGCATTCCCTTTTGCCTCGACTTGAACATGCTCGACGAGGCGCGCGGCCGAGGTCTGACGATTGACCTCGCCGCGCTGGAGCTCGAGCTCCCGGGCATCCGCGTGAACGCTTCGACTGCGATCGACGGCGAGGGGCTCGATGCGGTACGCGACTACCTCGCCGGCGCCGTCAAGCGCGGCGCAGCGGCGCGCGATCCCCTGTCCTGCGCTCCGCGCTTTCCGGACGACGTCGAGGCCGCGATCGCCGCGGTCGCGGCCGAGCTCGAGCCGGCGCTGCCGGTCGCGAAGCGCGCGATTGCGACGATGCTGCTGGGAGGCGATCGCGGCGCCTTTGCGTTGCCGCCGACCCGTGTCGGCACGAAGGCGACTGCGGTGGCCCGAGAGCGTGGAGCCGCATTGGCCCGGGCGCACGGGGTTCCCGTCTTTGCGCTGCTCAGCAGGCTGCGTCTGGCAAGGGCGCAATCCATCGTGCGAAAAGTGCAGCGTCGCGAGGAGGCTGCCCGCTCGAACGCCGGCACCACGCCCAGGGCCGGGTGGCTCACCGCCGCGGCGATCGCGGGTCCCGCGGCGCTCCTCTCCGCGCTCGCCTACGACGGGGCCGTGGCGCGGACCCACGGGACCGTCGCTACCGCCGATCCGCTCGCCGATTACGGAGCTCTCACGGTCGTCGAACGCCTTCTGTCGAGCGGGGTTCTTTCGGGCTGGACCGCGCCCGGATTGGCCGTGTTGGGCGTCGCCGCGTGCCTCGGCGCCGTTCTCGTTCGTCGGGACGGGCACGCGCGCGGGAGCATCTGGAAGCTGGCGGCCGCGTTCGCCGGAGGATGGACGGTCTACTTCGTCCTGTCGGCTTGCGAGTGGCTCCGCCACTCGTACACGTCGATGCCGCTCCATGCAGGCGCGCTCGCCGGACTGGCATTGCTCGCGGTCGGCGCGCGCATGGGGGACCGCAAGGACGCCGCTCTGTCTACCGCCATCGGTCGAGCGGCGACTCATCCCGCCTGGGGACCGCCAATCCTGGGCCTCGTCCTGCTCTTGGCCTACAAGGTGGTTGGCGTCTTCGGCGCGGGAACGGCGGTCGACTTCGTCGAAAATCGTGTGTTCGGAGGCGTCGTGGCTCGAGTCTCGCTCGATCCGGGCGCGCCGACGCAACCCCGCGACGAGACGACCGCCGCGGACGGAGATGTGCGGCTGGTCGTGACGCCCGACGGAGCCTCCCGCGTGATCGTGGTCGGACAGCGCAGGCGCCTGGGGCGCTTCACCGCCGATCCGACCCTGCGGGTCGACGTATACGGCCGCGGCGCGTTCTCGACGCGTCGCGATTCCGGACGGGTCGCCGTCGAGGGCAGCTTGCGGGGCGCCGAGGCCCGGGTCTGGACCGGTCACCTGAACCGGTGGGCTTATGCGTTCTTCGCCTGGCTGGGGGTGCCCTTCGTGACCGCGCTTTTCGTGGGTCCCTACGGGCTCATCACGATGGGAATCACCTACGCCGTCGCGATCGTCCTTCCCGTCGTCGCGACGTTCTTCTTCGTGTTCTCGATCCTCGAAGACTCCGGCTATCTGCCCCGCCTGGCGGTGATGGCCAACCGGCTGCTGCGCACGATCGGCCTCAATGGCCGGGCCGTCCTTCCGATGGTTCTCGGCCTGGGCTGCGACACCATGGCGACGCTGACGGCACGCATCATGGAAACTCGCAAGGAGCGCGCGCTCGTCACGTTGCTCTTGGCCCTCGGGATTCCGTGCTCCTCTCAGCTGAGCGTCATCTTTGCGCTGATGCAGCGGACATCACGTGTCGCGACGGCGGTGTGGCTCGTGGTCGTGGTGGCGACCATCCTGGGTGTCGGCTGGGTCGCGGCCCGCGTGCTCCCGGGTGAGAAGGGCGACTTCCTTCTCGAAATGCCGCCCATCCGGCGGCCTGTCCTGCGCAACCTCGTCGCGAAGACGATGGCCCGAATCGAATGGTATTTGAAAGAGGCGGTGCCCCTATTTCTCGCCGGCACGGCGCTGCTCTTCGTTCTGGATGCGGCGCACCTGCTCGGCCTGATACACCGCGCCGGCGAACCGATCGTCCACCACATGCTCGGGTTCACGCGCGATGGCGCAGTGGCCGATCGGGTGAGTGAGGCGCTCCTCGTGGGCTTCTTGCGTCGTGACTTCGGCGCCGCGGGGTTGCTCGCGATGGCTGGCGCGGGGCGACTGTCCCCTGCGGACGTCGCCGTATCGATGGTCACCATCACTCTTTTCATCCCTTGCATCGCCAACGTCTTCATGATTGCGAAGGAACGTGGGTGGAAGGTCGCGTTTGCGATGAGCGGTTTCATTTTTCCTTACGCCGTCCTCGTCGGGGCGCTCGTGCGTGTCGGCTTTCGGCTGGCGGCCGGCTGAGGGAGGGAGCTCGCAGATGATCGATTGCAGTATGTGTGGTCACCGGTTCACTCGTGAAGAGGGCGCTGCGTGCCGGAGCGGCTGCCCCGTCGCCGGTGGATGTGGAATGGTGACCTGTCCGGGCTGCGGCTACGAGTTTCCACCGGAGTCGAAGCTCTTTGCGCTCATCACCAGGCTGGTACGCCGTTCGGCATCACCGCAATCGGCCGCGCTGGAACCTCGGACGGCGCGCGGATGACCTCGCGACTGCTCACCTGTGCGGCCGGCGATCGGGTCGTCGTAGGCAGCGTCGACGCCGGCGCCGGCCGCGTCAATCGGCTCGCCTCGCTCGGCATCCTGCCGGGAGTGGAGCTGCGCGTGCAGCAGACCCGCCCCGTATTCGTCGTCGAGTGCGACGAGACCGTGCTCGCGCTCGAACGGGAGATCGCCGCCCAGATCGCGGTCGTGCACACCGTCGCAGGCGCAGGAAACGCCCGGTGACGTCGCGGCCTGCGGACGGTGGACCCTCGCGCCACCGTTCGCTCCGATGCTAAGGCCGGACGTCAGGCCCCATGGGACTTCGCCTGCAGATCGTCCTCGCCATCGCCGCGTTGATGGTCCTCGCGTTCGGTCCCCTCTTCTTCGCCGTCGCCAGCCTGACCCGAGCGACGCTGCTCGGAGCCGAGGAGAGGTCCGCACGCTCGCTCAGCAGCGCGATCGCCGCGCGTGTTTCGACCGCCCTCGAGGCGAGCTCGGGTCCGGATGCCGTCGCGCAGATCTTGCGTGAGCATGTTCAAAGGCTGGACGTCGGCGCCGCGTGCGCCTTCGACGCCGGCGGCGCTCGAATCGCGTGCGCCGGACATCCTGCGGACGTGGCGTCGATACGCGCGCCCGCGTCCGACTCGACCGGATCGGTCCGTCGCCTCCGCGACGGGGCGGGAGGCACGGTCCTCGAGGTCGCTTCCCCGACCGGGAGGGGGACAATCGTCTGCCGAGTGGATCTGAACGGCGAGATCGATCGAGGGTCGCCGCTCGTTCGCCTCGTAGCCCTCTACATGGCCGTATTCGCCTTCGCGCTCATCGTCTTCGCCTACTTCTCGCTCACGCGGCTTATCGTACGGCCCATCGAGCAGCTCGCGACGGCGGCGGACCGCGTGGCCAGCGGGGCGCGAACCCTTCGGGTTCCGAGGAGCGGGGCGCGCGAGCTCGTCGAGCTTGCAGCGAGCGTGCAGTCGATGGCGGGCAAGCTGATCGCCGAGGAGGCCACATTGCTCCTCAAGATCGAGGAGCTGACGGAGACGACGACCCGCCTTACCCAGGCTCGGACGCAGCTCGTACACAGCGAGCGAATGGCGAGCGTCGGCAGGCTCGCGGCCGGCCTTGCCCACGAGATTGGCAACCCGTTGGCCGCCATCCTGGGCATGCACGAGCTGCTCCTCGACGAAGATCTTTCTCGGGACGTCGAACGCGACTTCTTGCGACGGATGCGCGGCGAGACGGAGCGCATCCAGTCGGTCGTCCGCGACTTGCTGGATTTCGCCCGTCCGGAGGGGACAGGGCAATCGGATCGCGACGCAGCCGCGGCCGCGGACGTCGAAGGGGTCGTCGACGACGTCGTGGCCCTGGTTCAGCCGCAGCGTCCTTTCCGGAACGTGCGTTTCGAGCGACAGCTCGCCGGAGCCGGGCGCGTGGCGTTCGCAGGGTCGAAGCTGACGCAGGTGCTGCTCAACATGATCCTCAACGCCGGCGCTGCGGTCGCCGCCACGCAGCGCGGCAGCGGTCGGATCACCCTTCGAGCCACGCGCATCGACGACGGCGCGCGCGTGCGTATCGAAATCGAAGACGACGGACCGGGGGTGGATCCGGCCGTCCGAGACCGCCTCTTCGAGCCGTTCGCGACCACCAAGGACGTCGGCGAGGGGACCGGGCTGGGGCTTGCCGTATGCCGCGGTCTCATCGAGTCGGTCGGAGGCGAGGTCGGGCTGGACGCATCGTACACGTCCGGGGCACGCTTCTACGTCGTGCTCCCCGCCGCGGCCTGATGACCGGGCTCGAGCCATCGCGCGAGCGGGACGACGTCGAGGCCCGCGGCTGCGATCGCGTCGAGGATGAGCGGCAGCGCGCGCAGTGCGGCAGGTTCCCGATCGCCCGACTCCGGGGCGTCGTGGAGCAGGATGATCGCCCCGTCGCAGAGCTCGCGGCGGACGCGGGTGGCAACGCCGTCCGCGCGCGCTCCCGCCCATCCGTCCCGTCCGCCGATCGACCATCCGACGATCACGAGCTCGAGGGCGTCGGCGATTCGGCCGATGATCGGATTCGTGTGACCGATGGGAGGGCGGAAGAGCCCGGGCCGCTGTCCGGTGAGCTTCTCCAGGACGGCGACCCCGCGCACCAGGTCGTCGTGGACTCGCCGGCCACCTCGCAGCGCGAACAACCAATCGTGACGGTACGAGTGAAGCCCGATCGAATGCCCCCTCTCCAGTATTGCGCGGACGACCTCGGGATGGGCCTCTGCCTTGCGACCCACGACGAAGAAAGTGGCCGTGGCGCGGTGCGTCTCCAGGATCTGGAGCACACGTCGGGTGTGTCGAGGATGGGGTCCGTCGTCGAAAGTGAGCACGACTCCACGAGCACCCGGCGGACCGCGCACGACGGCGTCCACGAACACACGCCACCGGAGGACGAAGACCCCCCCGAGGAGCAGCGCCACGTAGCCGACGAGAAGCAGCGCGGCCCACGCAAACGGCGGCGGCCGGACGCACAGCGCAAACGCCGTGGTCGCCAGAACGACGGCCGTCGCCATGTAAACGACGATCCGCGCCAGCGGCATCGGCATGGGCATCGCGACGGTCAGCGCTTCGCGTGCCGGGAGAGGACCTCCGGCTCCGATCCGGCCGAGGAGTCGTCGACTTCGACGGTCCGTCGCTTGCTCGCCGCGCCCACGCCGTCGGACGCGACTCGACGGCGAGCCCCCGGCTTGCCCGCATCCTTTTTGGGAACCCTTTTCGGTTCCTTGTCGCCCGTGTTGTCGAGCTCGAAAAGCGCGCCGAGCCCGGCGCCGATCAGCGGCAGCGAGACTGCCGGCAGCTGCCCTGCGGCCGCAGGACCTCCGGCCCCGAACGCGCTCAGATCCATCGTCCAGGTCCCCGCCCACCGGCGAAGGGCGTACATCAGGCCGGCAGAGATGAGCGCTCCGAAGACCGCTTTGAGGGTAGCTTCGATCCGGGCCTCCGAGGCCCATATGGGCTTGCCGGCCACGAGGCCGGTCAGGACGCCGGTGCATACGGCGGAGGCGTAGGCCAAAAGCGCGCCGCCCCCGCCCGAGAACGTGGTCCACTTGAGACTGACGAGGCCGGCGGCAAGCAATGCGCCGACGATGAGTCCAAGCACCAAGCCGACGACCAGTCGCCGTACCATGATTCGCCCTCACAGCGTGGCCATAAGCCGACGCGACGTCAACGACCCCGCCGGCCCACCGGCTCCACCGGCTCCGCGCACTTGAATTGCGACAGCCGAGCCGCGAGCCGAGTTCGTCTTTCGCCGTCGCGCTGTCGCGAAAGCGCGAGCTCGAGCGCGCGCGGGTCGGAGACGAGAACCACCAGCCGTTTGCCCCGGGTCACCGCGGTGTACAGAAGATTCCTGCTCAGCATCATGAAATGACCCATCAAGAGGGGTACGACCACAGCCGGATATTCGCTTCCCTGGGCCTTGTGGACCGTGCATGCGTACGCAAGTACGAGGTCGTCCAGATCGGCAGCGTCGAACGCCACGTCTCGATCGTCGAAGCGCACCGCAATCGACCCCTCGGCAGGTTCGATGCTGGACACGACCCCGACGTCGCCGTTGAAGACGGCCCTGTCGTAGTCATTTCGCAGCTGCATGACCTTGTCGCCCACCCGAAACGTGCGAGCGCCGCGAACCAGAGAGGGACCGCTCGGGTTCAATGCCGCCTGGAGCGCGCGATTGAGCTCGACGGCCCCCGCCGGGCCCCTGTTCATCGGAGTGAGCACCTGGATGTCGCGAACCGGATCCAGCCCGAAACGATGCGGTATTCGTGACACGAGAAGGTCGACGACGGTGTCGCGCGTCCGCTCCGGATCGCGGCGTTCGACCACGAAGAAGTCGGGGACCTCGGAGGCCGCGCCGCTGAAAGGCAGGGGCGCGAGCCCGTCGTTGATGCGGTGGGCGTTGCGCACGATGAGGCTGCGGGCCGCCTGTCGGAAGATTTGCTGGAGCCGGACGCACGGCACCGCTTCCGACGCGATGACGTCGCGGAGGACGGCGCCCGGCCCCACGCTCGGGAGCTGGTCGACGTCCCCGACGAGGAGGAGCCGGGTGCCGGTGGCGATGGCCTGGACGAGCGCGTCGGCGATCGGCAGGTCCAGCATCGAGGCCTCGTCGACGACGACCGCGGCGGCCTCGATGGTGCGGCGACGATCGCGCTTGAAGGTTGCAGACTTCGGATCGAACTCGAGCAGACGGTGCAGCGTGGTCGCCTCGGCCCCCGTCGCCTCGCTCATTCGCTTCGCGGCGCG
>DASPUY010000293.1:0-6571 GCA_035622655.1 Polyangiaceae bacterium | reverse complement strand
GCATCGGGGCGGCGACCGTCTCGTAGACCCCGTTGACGACTTCGTTGAACCAGACGTAGGGCGACCAGAGCGGCTTGATCACGGGGCGGAACGTGCCCATGAGCGATTTTTTCGTGGCGACGACACAGCACAGACCGATCGCGCCGATCGCCATCACGGCTGCAGGCATCGTCAGAACCAGGGCCGCGAGAGAAAGCCTTTGTCGCGCGAACGTCAGCCACGCCGAGAACCCCTCGGCTTGACCCGCCAGAATGGTCCAGGGAATCGCGATGCGCAGCGCATCGACGGCGAGGCGCGCCGCGATGAGCTTCGACGTGGGCTCGTGCGTCACGCGCTCGTCGAATCCATGCAGTTTCTCCCGGTGGCGCAGGGCAAAGCTCGGAGAACCGAGCCACTCGGTTCCGTCGGGCGTGCGGCCGCCCGGCGGCGGGCTGGAGAGACACCCCAAGAGACAACCGTCTCCCAGGCTCTTGCCTGCGGGCAGGATGGCGCTGTTGCCGACGAAGCTCCGACGCCCGACGCTGCTTTTACAGAGCTCGATGACGCCGCGATAGGAGCGCCTGCCTCCGATGATGGACCCATCGGCAAAGAAACTCTGCGCACCTATTTCCGTGAGCTCGGGCGATATCTGCGAGACGGTCGATATCTCGGCGCGGCGCCCGACCTGCGCTCCGAGTAGACGCAGCCAGGCCGGAAGATAGATGGTGGTGTAAAGTGGCCTCGCGACCGCCAGACCGAGCTTCATCAGCAGGTCCGACGCCCATTTTCGCAGGTAAAGGCCGCTGTCGACGCGGTAGATGCCAGGACGCGGCCGATCGATGAGGAGCCGCTTGACGAAGGCGACCCAGACGCAAAACGACGCCATGCTCACGATTCCGGCGGCGGGAGCGACCAGCAGGCGCGCGAGCGGAATCGCCGATCGGTTCGCGATCCAGAGGAGAGCCGCGCCCGGCACCGCGCCGGGCAGCAGCGCAAGGGCGAGGCCGTAAAGGGCGAGCAGGTGCAAGAGTCCGAACAGGGCTCTGCGTCGCCCCGAGACGGGCGGGACCTCCTCTTCGGGCACGCCGACCACTCCGGGCCGGGCCGGCGAGCCACGCGCCGATTCCCCCGCCGCGATCGCGCCAGCGTCGGGCAGAAGTGACTGGTCGTCCAGACGCGCGTCGTCGCCCATCCGGACGTCCAGGCCCAGCACCGAATGAATCCCGACGAAACACCGGCTGCCGATTTCGACGGAACCGATCCGCAAAAATCCGTCCTCGACCCGATATCCCAGAATCTGCGTCTCGCTGCCGATGCTCGTGTCTTCCCCGATCGATAGAAGATCGAATACGGCAAAGTGGGCGCTGTCGATCATGCAGCGCTTGCCGATCTTGGCGCCGAGCAGCCGATAGTAGACCGGCAGCAGGGGCGTTCCCGCGAGCAGCCCCGGCATCGAAAGCACCTCGAGGCGACGAACGAGCCAGAAGCGCAGGTAATACCAGCCCCATAGCGGATAGACTCCCGGCCGGTAGCGGCCGATGACCGCCCACTTGACGACCACGTTGAGCGCGAGCACGGCCGGCCAGGCGCTTGCCGAGACGAGCGCCCACGTCGCGAGCGTCGTCATCACGGGGAACCTGCCGTGTTCGCGAGCGCCAAAGCACAGAAGCCACACCGCATACGGCGACGCGACGATTCCCGCGATGACATAAAGCGCCAAGAGCTGTAACGATTTGCACGCACGTCGCGTCGCCGCTCCCGCATCCGCGGCGGCGTCGCGATTCGAAGGCCGCGGAATCTCCCTCGGCCGGGCCCGGCCGGGCGGCTGCGCATGCCTCGACTCGAGGAGCCTCGCCAGCTTCTCGATCGTGGGATGCTCGTAGACGTCTCGCAGGGCGACATCGAGAGCGAAGTCGGTCCGGAGGTAGGAGACGACCCGAGCCGCAAGCAGGGAATACCCTCCCAGGTCGAGAAAGAAATCGTCGTCGATCGAAATCGCTTCGTTCTGCAGCACGCCGGAGAACGCCCTCAGAAGCGCGCTCTCCAGTGGGTCGCGAGGGCAGCGCAGCGGGCGATCACGAGCGTCGAGGCGCGTCTTCGACGCAGGAAGCGCCTTGCGATCCGCCTTCCCGCTCGGCAGCGTGGGCAGCGACTCGAGCACGTCCAGGAACATGGGGACCATGTGACGTGGAAGGCGCGAGGCGAGCAGCGCGGACACAGCAGCCCGATCGATTCCTCGCGCGCGGTTTCTCGGCACCACGTGCGCGGCCAGCTCGGCGGCGCCGTTGCGCTCGACCACCGATACGACCGCGGAGCCGATCGACTCGTGCTCGAGCAACACGGCCTCGATCTCCGCGAGCTCGATCCTCTGGCCGCGCACCTTGACCTGGTCGTCGAGCCGCCCCAGAAAGACGAGGTTTCCGTCGGCGCATTGCCTGACGAGGTCCCCGGTCCGGTAACTGCGCTGCAGACCGTCCGTACCGGACAGGGGTCGCTCGACGAAGTGCTTTCTCGTGAGCTCGGGCTGATTCAAGTAGCCGCGCGCGACACCCGGACCGGCGATGTAGAGCTCCCCCGTCTGCTCGGGCGCGACCTTCCGGCCCTTCTCGTCGAGGACGGACACCTCGTAGCCCGGCAAGGGCTTCCCTATGGTGACGTCGAGCTCCGGCCGGCACTCGGCCGACGTCGCGTTCACCGTCGTCTCGGTCGGCCCGTAAACGTTCAGCATCCGTCGCTGCCCGGTGGCCCACCGACAGACGAGCTCTTTGGGACAGCGCTCCCCGCTGACGATGAGCAGGCGCACGCTGGGAAGGGGCTCCGATATCGTCGACAGCACCGTGGGCACGGTGGAAAAAACCGTGACCCTTGAGGCCGCGAGCAGCCGCGCCAGATCGTCTCCAAATCGGGCGGAGCCTCGGTGGGGCACGACGAGCGTCGCGCCGTTCGACAGGGCCATCCACGTCTCTTCCACCGATCCGTCGAAACCGAGAGAAAAGCCCTGAAACACGCGGTCATGGGGCTTCAAGCGAACGATCGAATTGAACGCGGAGACGAACGACGCCACGTTGCGATGCTCGGTCATCACGCCTTTGGGCCTGCCCGTCGAGCCCGACGTGTAGAGCACGTAGCTGAGATCCGCCGGCGACGAACCGATCTCGTCGCGCCCGAGAGCGTCGGACAACTCGATTTGCCAAGGCTCCATCGGGTCGTCCACCAGGAGGACGGCCCTTCCGAGGTCCCGCGCGACCGCGGCACAGAACGAATCGCTCAGCAGCGTCGCGATTCTCGCTTCGTCCACGATGTGACGCAGACGCTGAAGGGGGTGGGTCGGATCGAGCGGCACGTAAGCCGCTCCCGACTTCAGAATGGCGAGGATCGCGACGATGGCCTCGGGAGAGCGATCGACGACGAGCCCGACCAGATCCCCGGTCCGCACTCCGTGGCGCCGCAGGTGCCGAGCAATCCGGTTGGTCCGTGCCTCGAGCTCGCCGTAGGTGAGCGTTCGCTCCGCGGATTCGATGGCGACCGCCTCGGGTCGCCGTTCGGCCTGCGCCTCGAAGAGGCGATGGACGCAGGGGACCCACTGCAGCGGCCGCTTCAAGACAGCTCCTCGCCATGAACGGGGCCTTCGGCGTCCGCGGTGTCGATGCTGCTCGCGGCGCGAACGGCGCGGCGGTTGGCACGCGCAGCCTCGACCGCAGCGTCGACCATGCGACGGTGCTCGGAAACGGCGCTCCAGCGTCGCCGCCCCTCTTCGGGCAGCAGATCGAGCGGGTCGAAGTAAAGAAAGTAACCCGATTTGACGGCCGGCGCCGTGTAGACGGCAATCCCCGTCTCTCGATCGTAGTGCTCGTACGAGTGGACGGAGCGCTTGCCTCCGCCCTGCGGCGCGTCGCAGACGAACGTCGGCGTATTGAAGCCCGCGGTGTCGCCACGGACACGCTTCTCGAGCTCGATGGCCGTCTGGACGGTCGTTCGAAGGTCTTCCACTCCGCGGACGAGATCATGGACGTAGGCGTAATAGGGGTGGACGTTGCAATACCCAAGTCGCCTGATGAGCTCCCGCATCACCCCCACGGAATCGTTGACGCCGCGCTGCACCACCGTCTGATTGCGCACGGTGATCCCGCGGGCGAAAAGACGGTCCATGGCACGTTTGGTCGTCTGCGTGATCTCGCTGGGATGATTGAAGTGCACGTGAAGCGCGACTTCCTTGTGGCCCTTGCGGCCCCGGTCCACGACGCGCGTGAGTGCGTCGACCCACGCGTCGTCCGACGTCACCTTTTGCGGCATGATCGCAGGGCCCTTCGTGGCAAACCGAACTCTCAGGATGTTCGGCAACGCAAGAAGCGCGTTTCCGATGTGCTCGATCTGGTCGGGGCGAAGGTTGTAGCTATCGCCCCCCGACACGAGGACGTCTTCGACCTCCGGGCGGCACCGCAGGTACTCGAAGGCGGCATTCCACCGCTCTTCGTTCGTCTTGAGCGAGACCTTGGTGATCTGTCCGGTGTCGGCGCCGACGGCGTAGCTTCGGGTGCAAAACCGGCAATAGACGGGGCACGTATCCAGCGCCAGGAGCAGCGTCCTGTCGCGATAGCGGTGGACCAGGCCCCGCACGGGACTGTCGTGCTGCTCCCCCAGCGAATCGAGCCGCAGCATCGGATGATCGGGCAACAGCCGCGAAGCGACGGGGATGAACTGACGGCGCAGAGGATCGCCGTACGGGTCTTCCCAATCGATGAGAGCGATCATGTACGGCGATACGCGGATGCTCATCGGCGCCCGAGCAAACCCCTCGACGACGTCGTCGAAGAACGATTTTGGCGCCAGGGACCCGACGATCTCGGCCAATTGCTGCGGCCGCGTAATCGTATTTTTCATCTGGAATCGATGGTCCGCGAACTGCGCGGCGGGCACCGCGCTGTACGCGGGAACCCGGCTCCAGAAGTCTCCATCCAGCAGCTGCCGGTGCGCGCCCGATGACGACGACGACACGCTTGGCGCGAGACGTCGGCGGTCGTGAACCTCCGAGATGATCATTGCCGTCACCAGAGGAGACGGCGCCGCCGTTGGTTACACGAAACTCGAGCCTTTCGGTCGATTGGCGTGCGGGCGCATTTTTTCGACCTGCAGCGCCGCGGACGTCATGGGATCTGGCACGGGGGCCTCTGTCGTCGGAGGCGGCTTCCAACGCCAATCCGCGATGCGTGCGGATTTTTTGAGACCGCGTCGCGTCGCGCGCGTCTTAAACGCTAGGGTGGGAGAATATTCCGGCGGTCATTTACTTGTCTCATCTTCTCACCGACGTCCTGGCGACATGATCCTGCGATTCGACGATTTCGAGCTCGACGAGGAGTTGTTCGAGCTGCGGCGTCGCGGCGAGCCCCTGCCCGTCCAGCGCCGCGTACTCGAGACGCTCTTCTACCTGGTGCGCCACCGCGGCCGCCTGGTGACCCGCGAAGAGCTCGTCGCCGGGCCATGGGCGGGGACCGCGGTGACCGACAGCGCGATCACCCAGGCGATCAAGCACGCACGCATGGCTCTCGCGAACCACGGGAGCGACGAGCAAAGCGTGATTCGAACCGTCCGTGGCAAGGGCGTGCGCTTCGTCGCGGAGGTGGTCGAAGAGCCGGAGCTGCGGCACGCGCCCCATAAGACTTCCGACGCGGCGCGGGACCAGCCCGCCGCGTTCGTCGGGCGTGACGAAGAGATGACACGGTTCCGCGAGCACCTCGAAGCGGCCGTCGCTGGCGCGGGTCGTTCGATCCTGGTCGGGGGCGAGGCCGGAATCGGCAAGACGGCGCTCGTGGATCGGGCGGCTCGAGAAGCTGCCGGCCTCGGCATGCGCCTTCTGCGTGGCCGCGCCTGGAAAGGCGGCGACACCCCCGCGTTCTGGCCGTGGGTCGAGGCGGCGCGGGGGCTCCTCGAGTCGGCGGATTTCCAGCGCCTCGGACGTCCCGTCCCGGGCTCGACCGACTGGCTCGATCTGGGACCGGGGCGCAGCAAGGACGATCCCGGGCCGGACGAAGCGAGCGACTTGCGGCTGGACGCCAAGCATGCGCGCCTTTTGCTGTTCGACTCGATCACGCGGTTCTTCCTGTGGGTGGCTTCCGATGCGCCCCTTCTGATCGTTCTCGAAGACCTGCACGCCGCAGATGGGGACTCGCTCGCCGCCTGGCGATTCCTGATCCCGCGCATTCGGGACGCGCGGCTGCTGCTCATCGGCACCTTCCGCCCCCAGGGCGGCCGCATTCAGGACTTCGTGGGCGACCGGCCGGACGTCGATTGGATATCGCTCGGCGGCCTCGGACCGAAGGAGGTGGAGCAGCTGGTGCGCATCACGGCCCGCAGCCGCTTCACCTCCGACGCGGCCGCCCGTATCCACGCCATCTCGGGCGGCAATCCGTTCATCGTGCGCGAGCTGGCGGCGGGCCTGCGCGCTTCGGACGAGGCGGCGGGAGCGGACTCGCCCCCCATGGCGTGGCGTACGAGTCTCGACCGCCGCATTTCGGGCTTGCCGCACGAGAGCGCGAGTCTGCTCGAGTCGGCTTGCGTCGTCGGGATGGACTTCGACGTGTCGCTGGTGGCGCGA
>DASPUY010000292.1:0-10614 GCA_035622655.1 Polyangiaceae bacterium | reverse complement strand
AACCATCGCAATGATTCACGCCGCCGATCGGGGCGACGTGGAATCGCTCGTTCTGTGGAATCCCTGCGCATCGGGCGCCTCGTTCGTGAGCGAGGTCTCCAAGCTGCATCAGATATATGTGCGGATCGAGCCGCAGCTGGGCCTCGCGCCCAAGCCCCGCGTGGCCGGCGAGGAGGCTCTCGGCTCCTTCTTGCCCGAGGCGCTGGTCGGGGAATTGGGCGCAATCGATCTGCTCGAGACCGCGCGTCGTCCAGCTCGCCGTACACTCGTGATCGACGGCGGCAACGTCGCAGGCTGTGACGCGTTGATGCGGCACCTGCGCGATCTGGGGGCCGCTCCCGAGCTGCGCTCCCACCCTGGACACAAGTTTCTCGTCACAGTCGCCCATCGTTCGCTCGTTCCGGACAGCGTGATCGACGCGATCGTCGACTGGCTGGCCAGCGTGCATCCCCTGACGGAAGGGGCTGTGGACGGCTCCCAGGGCTACGCAGCCACGCCACCTGCCCCGGCCGGTGAGCGTCCGATCGTATTTGGACGGAGCCACCCCGTGTTCGGGATCCTTACCCCGGCAGATCCCGCACGGACAGGTCCCGATCGGCCGCGAATCGTGCTGTCGAACGCGGGCTGCGTGAATCGATCCGGACCTCACCGCCTCTACGTGAAGATGGCGCGCCGGTGGGCGCGGCAGGGGTTCACCGTGCTGCGCGTCGACCTACCCGGGATCGGCGACAGTCCCGTCGTCGCAGGCACGCAGGAAAACGTCACGTATCCGCCGACCGCTCTCGACGACCTTCGAGACGCGATGCGAGCGATCGGTCCCGGGCCGGTGATCATCGCGGGCCTGTGCTCGGGTGGCGACTACGCGTTTCAGCTCGGAAGCCGCGATCCGAACGTGACCGGCGCGTGGCTCCTCAACCCTCGCACCTTCGGAGTGCTGGCGCTGGCGGCGGTCGAATCCGGTGCTCCGCCGACGACCCCGGTCGATGGCGTTCCCCTCGAGCTCCGCCGCATGGCTGAACGCGGCGTCGACACGCTACTCGTCGTCAGCCGCAATGATCCCGGGGTCGCGTACGTCGACAAGCACGCGGGCGACGCGATGCGCGCGCTCGAAGGGGTCGCCCGCTTCAAGCGGGTGGATTTCGACGGAGCCGACCACTCGTTCACCCCCATGGTGGTGCAGGAGTCGGTGAGCGACCTCCTGACCGAAAACCTCGTGAAGCCGGGAACGCGGTGAGGAGATGATCGTCTCCGGGTACGCAGCGCCCGCCGCCAAAGAGGCGCTCGTTCCGTTCACCTACGAGCCCGCCCCACTCGGACCCAAGGACGTCGAGGTGGAGATCACGCACTGCGGAATCTGCCACAGCGACATTCACTTGATCGACAACGACTGGTCGACGAGCGTCTATCCGCTCGTGCCTGGCCACGAGATTGTCGGGCGGATCGTCGCACGGGGAGATGAATGCGCGCTTTCACCGGGCCAACGCGTCGGGATCGGCTGGCAGCGGTCGGCTTGCCTGCAGTGCGAGCAATGCCTGGCCGGTCGGGAGAACCTGTGCCCCACGCAGCAGGCGACCTGCGTTAGACACAAAGGGGGGTTCGCAACGCACATTCGCACGGACAGCCGGTTCGTCTTTCCTCTCCCGGAAGCGCTCGAGTCGGCGGCGACGGCACCGCTTCTCTGCGGCGGGGCCACCGTGTTCGCTCCCATTCGGCGCTGGGGCGTCGGACCGGGCGCGCACGTGGGCATCGTCGGGCTGGGAGGGCTCGGTCACCTGGCGCTGCGCTTTCTGCGCGCGATGGGCTGTCGGGTCACGGTGTTCACATCGTCGTCGACGAAGCGTGACGAAGCGCTGCATCTCGGCGCCGAGTCCGCGGTATCGTCCGTGACCCCGCGCGAAATCCGCGCGTTCACGAGCCGTCTTGACTTCGTCCTCTGCACAGTACCTGCTCGACTGGACTGGGTCGGCTACCTGCAGACGCTCAAGCCAAACGGCGTCTTTTGCCTGGTCGGCGCTCCGCCCGGCCTCATTCAGTTTCCGGCGTCCCTGCTGCTCACCGGCCAGCGCGTGGTCTGCGGCAGCGACATCGGAAGCCCCGGCGTCATCCGCGAGATGCTCGCGTTCGCAACCGAGCACCGGATCGGCGCGCAGGTCGAGATCGTCCCCATGAGCGAGGTCAACGCGGCGCTCGCGCGCGTCAGGCAGAACCTCGTCCGCTATCGGATGGTGCTCACGAATTGACGATCGCGTCCGGGTGCAGCTTCGAGAGAACCAGCGCGCCATGGTGGCCGTGCCATGGCAGAAACCATCGTTGCATCTTCCGCCGCTGGACCTTGCCGGTGTGCGTGCGCAAAATGGCCTGCTCGCCGTAGAGGATCACTTTGGGACGCGGGCCTGCGGGCATCGCGACGATCGCGGCGCGCAGGCGCTGGTCGAGCGACTCGTCGATCGCGGCCGTCTCCACGTACGCACCGACTTCCTCGCCATGCCCTTCGTGGGGGAACCCGAGGACGACGATCCGACCCGTCAGCTCCGGAACGGCTTCCAACAAGCGCCGCTCGATCTGCAGCGGACTGTACTTCTCGGCATCCCGGATGATGATCTCCTTGATCCTGCCCGTGACGAAATACAGCACTCGATCGTCGTCGCGGCAAAAGAAGCCTTCGTCCCCCGTATGCAACCACCCTTGCGCGTCGATCGCGCGCGCAGTGTTCTCGGGATCCCGGAAGTAGCCTGCCATGAGCGAGTGGCCTCGCACTACCAGCTCGCCGCGGACGCCTTCCTCTGCGGGCACGCCGTCCGGGCCCAGCACGCGCACCTCCGTGCCGGCTAGCGCGTGCCCGACCGAGGGCACTTCCCAGTCCCCGATCCACCTCGCATGGTCTGACGCGCTCGCGCGGACGGGCACGCAGCAGGCGAAGTTCGTGTACTCCGAGAGCCCCCAGCCCTGGATGAGCGGAATGCCGGTGCGTGCCTCGAAATTGTGCGCGAGATCCCGCGACAACGGCGCCGATGACACCAAGATTTGCCGCAGCGTGGGAACCTTTTCCGCCGTGACGGCAGCCGCGAGCAGCATCGGCAGGAGCGTCGGCACCACGCTCGTCACCTGCACGCCCTCGGCGCGGATGACGTCTCCCCAGACGAACGGATCGAGCTTCTCGGAGAAAACCAGGTGCCCCCCCGTGCACAGCGCGGTCATGAGACCGAAGCCAAAAGCGTGAGCGTGGTACAGCGGAAGCACCGCGAACTGCGTGGTCCCGTCCAGCTCGAAGTGAAGACCCATGCTCCACCCGTTGGCCAGGAGGTTTCGCTGACGCAGCGATACACCCTTCGGATGGCCCGTAGTCCCGGAGGTGTAGAGGACGACCGCGATCCGATCGGCAAGGTCTCCTGGCAGGGCCGACGGAGGGTCGCCGTCGGACAGGGGCGCCTCGACGTCCAACGTGAACGACAGTCGGGCCGCAGCCGGGACCCGGGCCGCCAGGTCGCGCGTCGCGCACAGTCCGCGTGCACCCGAATGCGTGAGCGCATACACCCACTCCTCCGCGGCAGCACCGGGGTTCAGCGGCACCACGACGGCGCCCAAGCGCAGGAGGGCCAGAACGAACACGGGGACCTGCAAGCGATTCGGAGTCAGCATCGCAATCCGCTCGCCCGGCTGCACACCGTGCTCGCGCTGCAGTCGCCCGGCCAGCGCATCGACGGCCGCTGCGAGCTGACGATACGACAGTCGGCCACCGACGCTGCGACCGCGATAGAAGGTGAGCGCGGAGCGCTCCCCATAGCGCCCCATGCCCTCGAGCAGTGCCCCGATGTCGCGTGCAGACGGTCCGTTCAACGTCGCCTCCGTCACTCGACCATGAAACCGTACTCGTACGTCGACTGCAGACGGTCCGAAATCTCGTTGAGGTCGCCCTCGTGAAACCGCCAGTCCAGGTCCGGTGCAGCCGCCTCGAGCGTCGTCACGCCGTAGTAGAGCGGCTGGAACCCCATTTCGACGTAAGCCTCGGCATAGCTCGTCGCGATGGCCGCTTCGTCGGTGAACACGGCGTCGCGGTGTCCAAGACCCTTGAAGCTCGACTTCGAGATCGAGCCGATGCGCCCGTCCGGTCCCCAATAGAGAGCGACGCAGTGACCGCACTCCTCGTTCTTCTTCGGATCGAACCGATGGATGGCCAGAAGACGCCGCTTCGTCTCGCCGAACAATAGCTCGAGCAAGCCATACGAAAGGATCGCCGCGTCGATGCACGTGATGCTCGCGCTCCGGAGCGAGGAGCTGACCGACTGGATCCGATAGTTCGCGCGCCAGTCTTCCAGGTAGGCGTAGCGGTCGATGAACCGGCGGATGTCCTGCGGATGCCGCAACGGCTCATCACCCGCCTTCTCGTGGATCAGCCGGAGGTGGTCGTCTGTATAGCCGAGCCCCCCGAGCATTGGAGCGGTCACGAGCGGTGAAAGACTACTCGGACGTCAGATCGCACGCGCGCCGCGGAACGATCGGGAAATGCTCGTAGTAGGTATCAATCCCGTCCATGAAGAGAACGAGGTGCTCCGCCATGTTTTTGGCCACGTTGAGCGCGTCGTTGACCTCGCGACGGGTCAGGGGGGGGACGCTCTTGCACATCAGGAGGAAGGCGTCCGCGTGTCCGAGCTTCTGGTCGGCCTTGGTGTGCGCGATGAACGAATCAATGAGCTTGTCGGTATACGGGTAGTGTTTGCGCATCGCATCGTAGAACTCGTCGACCGCACCGCCGGCTCGTTCATCGTCCGTGTTCTCGGTCATCTGCAAAAGCTCGTTTCCCGAGTAGTAGGCAAAGGAGCTGCGCTGTGCCGATTCATTGAGATAGTTGACCAGTGCTCGCGTCGAAGGGAGCGGCTGGGAGCGCAAGATGAGCTCGTCGGGAAACAGGCTGCGAAGGCCCTTTCGATAGATGTCGCCGTGCGTGTACTCCTCGATGAAGTGCCGGGCGAGGTGCGGCATCATTTCCGGAGTTGCATTGGCTGCGGCGATCCCCATGTGCTCGAAGGCGGCCTCGATGTAGTGGTACTTCTCGAAGGCAAACCCGATCACCTGTGCACGCGTCGCCGTCCCGCTCACGACCTTCTCCCAGAATGGGTGCGTGTACACGGGCTCCAGCCACACGGCGCAGTGCTGCCGGTGGATCTGATAGAAGTCCATGCCGCTCACGAGGACATCATCGCGCGCGGAAAGAAATGCGAGCACACCGGTCTTTTCCAGCTGGTCGAAGAGCGCGCGCAGCCTCGAGGGCTTCTCGGAGAAATTCTCCGCGATTGCCTCGATGGGCGTCTGTCCGTTGAGCCGCGCCTCTACCCGGCTGAAGAGCCGTGCGGCCGCGCCCTCGAGCGTGATCTCGTCTCGGAGGTGGCGGATGACGACGGTGTCGTTGGCGCGCGCGACGGTGGCGCCTTTCCTCAAGAGCGGAAGGTCCGATGATTGCGACATGGCGAGCTCCCTCAGTCCACCCGGATGTCGAACGGACGCCGCGGCATCGGGTTCGAGTCGATCTGGTAATATTTTTCGATGTTGTCGGTCCACATCCAGATGTGCTCGACCAGCTGATGGCCGTAACTGAGCACAACCGACGCGCGCTCGGAGGTCATCTCGGGGACGTGCCGGAGAATGTCCTGAAACAGATCCGAATGCTGGTACTGAACGTCGAGATCCAGATGCGCATAGATGGGAGAGACGGCCTCCTTCGGGATCCCGTAGAGCTCCGCCGAGCGCTGGTAGTACGGGTTGTAGGTCCCGCGATCGGTGGTCGTGCCCTCGAGCACGGCCGAGCAGATGGAGTACGCGAGGATGTCGGTATGCGCCGCCTGGCGCATGAAATTCGACAGGGCAAGGGTCATGGGCAGCGGCACGGACTCCGCGATTTGCGGCTCCGTGAAGCCGAGCGCCTTCAGTGACTTCATGAAGTAATGGTAGTGGTTCCACTCCTCGGCGTAATGCTTCGCCCGGAGCTGCTTGATCGGCTTTTCGTGCGCGTAAGCACAGGACAGCGGCATGTGCCGGTTGGCGTTCTTCGTGTAGTGATAAAGCTCGATCAGCCACCCGGTGAACAGCCGCGCCGAGCCCTTGCCGCTCATCATGCGCTCCCAGAAGGGGTGCGCGAACGCTTCGCTGAGCCAGCTCCGAAGTACCCCGGAGAACTTGGAGTGGAACCCCAGCCCGGTCAGCTTCTCGTTCGTATCATCGACGCGGACGCGATAGAGGAGCCCGGAGCCCACGAGGGCCTCGACGAAATGGGGGACTTTGCCTTCGTCGATACCGAGCTCGCGCGACAGCTCGCTCGTTCCGCGCACCGTCGGAAGCCAGGAGACGACTTTCTGGTACCAGCCGTACTCGCGTTCTCCGAGCTCGACGACCCGATCGCTGAGACGCAGCGCCGCCGTGCCGTTGAGGCGGGTGACTTCGTAGACGCGCTTTGCGCGATACTGATCCTGGATCACGCTCATATATCAACTGTACGAGGGGAGAACGCCTTTCGTCAATGGGGGTCACAGCGGGGGCGAAAACGTGTCGAAGTCCCATATGTTAGCATGTCCTGTCAGGATGTACGTTCCGGACGCCTTCCGCCAGGATGACCGCGAATGCCTGTTTGGACTCGCCAAGGCCTATCCTTTCGCGACTCTTTTCACCTACGACGAGGGAGAGCCTCGAGTCAGCCACCTGCCCCTCTGTGTCGACCTCCCCCGAGGCGTCATTCGCGGGCATCTGGCCCGCCAGAACCCACAATACGAGGCACTCGCCTCGGGCACCCATGTGCTGGCGATTTTCCATGGTCCGCACGGCTACGTGTCCCCGTCGGTCTACGTGGAGCACCCGAGCGTCCCGACCTGGAACTACGTGGTGGTGCACGCGTATGGGCGGGCACGAATCGTCGACGAGGATGGACTGCGATCGATTCTCGAAGAGACGGTCGCCCGGTTCGACGAGTCCGACTGGCGCCTTGATACGGGCGAGGAGTTTCTCCGTCCGATGCTCGAAGCCATCGCCGGCTTCGAGATCACAGTCGAGCGGCTCGAAGGCAAATGGAAGCTCAGTCAAAATCGCTCGCCGCAGGAGCAGGCCCGAGTCGCCGCATGGCTCGAACGCGGCGACGACTCGAGCCGCGCCCTTGCCGCATTCATGAAGCCCCGCCGATAGCCGCGTCAGCCGCCTCGCGAGAGCCGCTCGTTTCTCTCGAGGCTCGAGCGACGAGCCTCCAGTCGGCGCGCGAGACCAAGGCTTCCTTGCCCGCACGCAGGCGTCATGTAGGCTTGGTCCTGGCGTGTCCGACATCGACGTCAGTGTGGTCGTCGCAACGTACCGGCGAGAACGCCTCCTTGTCGAAGCCATTTCCAGCGCCCGCTGCCAGGACGGCCTGGAGGTGGAAGTCGTCGTCGTCGACGACAGCCCGGAGGCGAGCGCGCGTGAGGCCGTGCATTCGCTCAATGACGCGCGTGTTCACTACGTTCATCGAGCCGCGCCTTCCGGAGGACGTCCAGGCGCCGTGCGCAACGACGGCGTCGCCGTGGCCAGGGCGCCGCTCATCCACTTCCTCGACGACGACGATCGGCTCTTCGAAGGTTCTCTTCGAGCACTGGCGGACGCCATTGACCGAACGGGGACCGCCATGGCATTCGGACGGGTCATCCCTTTCGGCGACGACGTCAGGATGACGGAAGAGCAGCGGAGCTACTTCGAAAGAGTGGCTTCCGTCTCGCGACGGCTCCGGGGCCGACGACGGTTCGCGGCCCAGCTTCTGTTCCGCGACATGCTGTTCATGAACTCCGCGTGCATGGTCCGGCGCGACGCATTCGAGACGCACGGCGGCTACGACCCGGAGCTTCGCTGCTGCGAGGACGTCGACCTCTTCGTGCGCATCAGCCGGGCGCACGGTTTCACGTTCGTCGATCGCGACGTGCTGCACTATCGCGTTGGCGCCCCCTCGATCATGAACGAGCTGCGGCGCACTCCGGGCAGAGCCGATGTCGAAATGCAGCACGAGAGCTACCGGAAAATGCATGCACGCTACAAGCGCGAACACGGCGCGGTCGAGTACCGCGTTCTTCAACTCTGGGCGCGAGTCAAACACCTCGCCCCGTCCTTTCTCGGGTAAGAGAGCTTTTTCGTCTTCATGCGCGCCAGCGCAAGTCGGTCCCCGCAACCATGAATCTCGAGCGAGCCTATGACGTCGTGGTCGTCGGAAGCGGCGCGGGCGGCGGCACCCTGGCCTACGGGCTCGCGAAGAAGGGCGCCCGCGTCCTGCTCGTAGAAAAAGGCGACGTCGTGCGCTCGCCGGTGACCAAGCCGGCCACCGAGCCGAGGATCGGCTTCGCCCAGTCCGAGTACGGCCCTTCGGGCTCGCTGCCCTGCGTCGGCGGCCCCACCAAATTCTACGGGTCGGCTCTCTACCGGCTCCGAGAAACGGACTTCAAATGGTCTCGCTTGGAGACCGGTGAATCGGCCGCCTGGCCCATCGACTACGATGACCTCGAACCGTACTACGGCGAGGCGGAACGCACCTATTCGGTGCATGGGTCGAGCGGCGGGGACCCGACCGACCCCCCGCGGCGCGCGCCCTATCCGTTTCCCCCGATACCGCACCAGGGCCTCGTCAAAGGGCTGGTCGAGCGCCTCGCGAACGCGGGGGTCTCGGTCGGTCACATTCCGCGGGGCCTCGACTACCGCGACGGCGGGAAATGCGTCCTCTGCGCGACCTGCGACGGCTATTACTGCAGCCTCGACGCCAAGATGGACGCGGAGATCGCCTGCGTCCGACCTGCGGTGGCGACGGGCAACGTGGCCCTCGCGACGGGCACCGAATGCCTTCGCGTGCTCCTGTCGCCCGGAGGTGACCGGGCGACCGGGGTCCAGCTGCGGCGCGGCGCCGACGAGTTCTCGATCTCCGCAGGTCGCGTCGCCGTCTGCGCGGGGGTCATGCAAACTCCCCTGCTGCTGCGACGGTCGCGCACGCCGGGGCACCCCGCGGGGATTGGAAACGATTACGGATGCCTCGGGCGTTACATGTGCGGTCACACGGTGGTGACGCTCGTCCTGCCGGTGGGCATCGCACCACTGCCTCCGACGCACACCAAGACATTCGCGATCAATTCGTTCTACGGGCCCTCGGATGACTGGCCGTACCCGCGGGGAGTGATCCAAATGGCCGGGCAACTTCCCGCCGACGACCAGTCGCCGTTCGTTCGCGCCCTCCTCGCCCGCAGCCTCGTCGTGTTCTGCATGACCGAGGAGCCTTCCAGTCGCGATCGAGGTCTCATCTTCGGAGACGGCGACACCGTCACGCAGCTCACGCGCGCCGTGCTGTGCACGAAGTCATCGGACCGACTCGCGAAGGAGGCGGCCAATCTTTTTCGTCGCTCGGGGTGCAGAGTCGTGCTCGGGGCGCCGGGGCGGAACGTGGGGTGGCATGGCGTAGGCAGCGCCCGCATGGGCGCCGATCCCCGTTCGTCGGTGGTCGATTCCCTGTGCCGGGTTCACGGAACCGAGAACCTGTTCGTCGTCGACTCGTCGGCCCTCCCTTCCCCGGGCGCGGTGAACACCGGTCTCACCTTGATGGCCCTGGCGCTGCGGGCCGCCGACACGATCTCGGGGCAGCCCCCGGTGCGCGCGGTCACCCAGGACCCCGCTCGCGACCGTGCCCGGGCGCTTGCCATCGCGACGTCGGACGCGCAGACCGATTCCGCGACGCTGCGGACACGCACGGGAGTGGTCGTCATTCGCGGCGGAATCTGCGCCAAGTGGCGAGCCATCGCAGCCGAGATGACCCCCGATGGGGACGACATTCAAAGTCATCTCGGCGAGCCACTCGAGCAAGACGATGTTCCCGCTTCGGCCCGCGGCGCGGGGAAAGCGCAGCACTTCCAGAGAGGCATCATCGTCGAGAGGCCGGACAGCCGCACGTTCGTCGTCTACGGAGCCATTTACGACGCGTACTTTGCCCTGGGAGCCGCGGCCGGCCGCCTGGGCTCGCCCACGTCGGACGAAGAAGACGCGGGCCACGGCGGCCGAGTCAGCCGTTTCGAGAACGGTGACATCTACTGGCGCGCGGATGTCGGCCCGCGCGTCGCGTACGGTCGCAAACGCAAACGATACGCGGGGGGGCGATCCCCGTTTACCCGATCATGGAGCGAGCGCGTCATGATCGCGCTCCGGTCCCTCCGGCGAGCCCTTGGGAGGCGTCTTCGACGCGCGCGGCACGACCTTCCGTCGTGAAACGAATGCCGCAAAACGCTCCCTGCCCGGCCGCCCGTGGCAGGGGCATTTGCGGACCGGCACTCCGATCCGAGCGCGCCTACCGCGAGCGCAACTACTGCGAGCGCGACTACTGGCAGAGTGTCTGGCCCCCGCCGGAAACATAGGCGTTCGTCAACGC
This sequence comes from Polyangiaceae bacterium, assembly GCA_035622655.1. Taxonomy (GTDB): domain Bacteria; phylum Myxococcota_A; class Polyangia; order Polyangiales; family Polyangiaceae; genus Palsa-1150. The sequence goes on along the minus strand of DASPUY010000292.1, from coordinate 215 downwards.
AAGCAGATGGCCGCCATCGCTGGCCGGCGTCGTCACGCCGGACGTGCCCGCGCCGAAGGCCACGCCGATGACGTGCGCGGCGGCGAGCTGGCTCCAGTGGGCGGGCACCGAGACGGGCGGGCCGCTTTCCACCTGGGCGGCGCTACCCCCGAAGAAATAGTCCACGCGGTTGTCCTGGTAATGGTCGGTCACGTTGGTCTGGCTAGCGTTGCCGA
>DASPUY010000291.1:0-37540 GCA_035622655.1 Polyangiaceae bacterium | reverse complement strand
ACGTCCAGGGTGGGTCCCTCTCGATCGGCGGCTCGCTCACGGGCAACGTGGTCGCGACCGATCGGGTCGATCTCCAGTCGGGCGCTCGAATGATCGGCAACGTGAAAGCGGCGCGCGTGACGATTGCGGACGGTGCCCAGTTCAAGGGCAACGTCGACATGGACGTGTGAGCCATGGCCGAGGCCACTGCGATCATCGGACGCGCGACGCGTGTCCAGGGGCGAGTGACGGGCGAGGGCGATCTCGATATCCAGGGGATCGTCAGGGGCGAGGTCGCCGTGGGAGGCGAAGTGACTGTCGACTCGGGCGGCATGGTCGACGGCAACGTGACCGGACGTAAGCTGGTGGTGCGCGGAGCGGTCAAAGGGGACCTCGTCGGTCGGGATGTCGTCGTGCTCGAGGATGGGGCGCGCGTCGTCGGAGACGTGCGCGCTCCCCGCGTCGCCGTGGCGTCCGGAGCCTTGCTGCGGGGTCTGGTCGAAGCGGATCCGGGCGACGCATCGCGCGTGCCGACCGCGCGAGACCATGCCTCGGTTCGAACGCCGTCCCGTGACGCGACCGCGCCTTCGAGGGCCGCGTCGCTGCAAGCGCGCAAGCCCGCGGCAAAGGAGGCCGCCCATACGGGCCCAGTCGCCTCGCATGCCGCCGGTGCCGTGTCGCACGAGACGTTGCCGTCCGTCCGGGGCCCGGCGGCCCACGCGCCGCAAGCGGTCCATGCGGCGTCGTCTGCCGCGCAGGGAGGTGCGACGAATCATGCGGGCGCGCGGCGCGCGCCGCCCCCTGTGCTGCCGTCGCTGAAGAGGGCTCGAGGACAGATCGTCAAGAAGAAGGAACGCTGAGCTTTTCGCTGGCGACCTTCCGCCTGAATGTGGGGCGGTGAGCGACAGGATTGTGAGCGACAGGACTGTGAGGAACCTGTCGAGCGTGGGCCGCATTCGGGGGCTGCGCGCCCGGAAGCGCTTCTTTGCGAGTGGGCCTCGGCGTTCCCTCGGAAGCGCACCGTCGTTCAAGGTCGAGCCGACCGGTCGGCTGAGCCGCAGAAGGTGGCCGTCGCTACTGCACCGGCGCTCGTTGCGGCGCTATGATTGCCGCCCACGGAGCTTCGCTTGGAACCTCGACGCATCGACATCCTGAGCGATTCGACCGGCGAGACGGCCGAGAAGGTCGTGCGCGCGGCGATGTTGCAGTTCCCGCAGTCGGGGGTGCAGGTCAGGCTGCATCCACGCGTCCGGACGAGGGAGGCGGCGCGGCCGGTTCTCGAGAGCGCGTCGAAGGACGGCGCTCTCGTCGTCTTCACGGTCGTCGGACCGGAGCTCCGCGAGTACCTGCACTCGGCGGCCAACGAGCTCAAGATCGAAGCCCTCGATCTCATCGGCTCGCTCATCGGCAAGCTCGGGACGTTCCTGGATCGTCAGCCCATCAACATGCCGAGTGGAACCCTGGCGCTCACCGAGGATTACTTTCGGCGCATCGAGGCGGTCGAGTTCGCGGTCAAGAGCGACGACGGCAAGGAGCCGCGAAATTTCAGGAAAGCCGATCTGGTGCTTTGCGGCGTGAGCCGGTCCAGCAAGACGCCGCTTTCGACCTTGCTCGCGCAGCGGGGGTTGAAGGTCGCCAATCAGCCAATCGTCCTCGGTGTTCCGCTCCCGCCCGAGCTCGAGGAGGCGCCGAAGGACCGCGTCGTGGGGCTCACGATCGAACTGGAGCAATTGCTCGAAATCCGGAAGTCACGTCTCAAGCAGCTTGGAATGCCGATGGATGCCAGCTACGGCCTTCGAGAGCAGGTGAAGGCGGAGCTGGAGTACGCTCGTGGAATCTTCGAGGAGCATCCCGCTTGGCCCGTCATCGACGTGACGGGCAAGGCGGTCGAGGAAACGGCGGCGATCGTCCTCGAATCGTTGAAGCAGCGCGACGAGGCGACTCGCGCCGCACGTGTTGCGCTCCGCTGATGCGCGCCGCTTGGCGCCGCTGGCGATGGCGGCGCTCGCGCAGGGGGCGCTCCTCGTCGCCGCGTGCTCGCGAAAAGGCAACGAAGCCGGAGCCGGCGCCGCCACGGCGCAACGTTACACACTCCCCACGCCGTCGACGGCCACGGATTCCCGGACCGCGACGCAAGACCGGCAAGGGACGGCCTCGACGCCTCGGCCCCCCGAGCCGGAGTGCGGCGATGCCGGCAGCGTGCAGCTGTTCGTGTCTCCCGAGCGGCCAGTTCGGGGGGAGGCGCTTCGTGTCGTCGCGGTAGTGGATCGGCGCGTCGATGCGCAGCTCACCATCGCGTCGCCGACCAGCGGCGTCCAGGTCGCCGATACCGCGGTGCACGGCGGTCCGCCTTACTCCTGGGTGGCCCAGGTCGATGGGCCGGCCGCCGGCTCCTGGCGCTCGCAACTGACACGAAGCGCGCCGTGCGGAGGCGCCGTTCTCGCGACGAAGGATATCGCTGTCGCGCGGTACCCTCTGGCGACTCCGGCGGCCCCACGAACCGCGCTCTGGTCGACCCGGCGGGCGTGGTCCGCGGGATTCGAGAACCTCTACTCGGCGTGGATCGAGCATCTATTCGACGCCCCCCTCGAGCCCCAGCCGAGCTGGGGGGCGCTGCACGAGGTGCTGCGGGATCGGTCGCGCAACTTCCTCTTCGATCATCTCGGCGCCGCCGAGGACGAGCAGGGCGTCGTGATTCGCCCGGATTGCGCCGACCTGCCCTACTTCCTGCGCGCGTATTTCTCCTACAAGCTCGATCTGGCGTTCGGCTGGTCGCGCTGTACCCGCGGAGGGGATGGCGAGCCGCCGCGTTGCAAAGACTTCGCGACGAACGAGGATCCGTTCCCGCCCGTCGACCACGAGCTGCAGACCCTTCCGCCATGGGCCGACCCGGCTCGCAACCCGAGCGGCCCCTGGGAGAACAACGCGAAGCGGCTCGGCGAGCTGTTTCGAACGACGCTCGCTGACGCCGTGCAATCGGGCGCGGGGCGCACACCCGCGGACGCGGAAGAGAGCGACTACTATCCCCTCTCCGTCTCCGTCGAAACGTTGCGACCGGGAACGATCTTCGCAGACCCGTATGGTCACGTCCTCGTCGTCTCTTCTCGCATTCCGGAAACCTCGTCGGCCTCGGGCATCCTCCTTGCGGTCGACGGTCAGCCCGATGGAACGGTCGCCCGAAAGCGCTTCTGGCGAGGCAATTTCCTGTTCGCGATCGATCCGTCCTTGGGAGGCGCGGGATTCAAGCGGTTCCGGCCCGTGATCCGCGACCGGGCTTCGGGTCGTCTCGTTCACGCGAAGAACTCGGAGCTACTCGATTATTCCGCCACGGATCAGTATTCGGCCGGGGTCGAGGGCTTCTACGACAAGATCGAAGACGTCCTGTCGCCGGTCCCGTCGAGCCCGATGCAGGCGCTGCTCGAGGCCGTACAGGCGCTCGAGGAGCAAGTGACGACACGCGTTCGTTCGATCGACGGCGGCCGGAGGTTCCTCGAAGGCGGCGGGCCGGTCGTGGAGATGCCGGAGGGCGAAAAGATCTTCGAGACGACGGGACACTGGGAGGACTTCTCGACTCCGTCGCGGGATCTGCGCCTTCTCATCGCCGTCGATGTCGTCAGGGCCTTGCCGGCGCGTGTGGCGCGACGGCCGCAGCGCTATCTTTTTCCGGAGAGCGAGCCCATCGAGCGGGTCGAGCACGACCTCGAGGACCGGTTGAGTCGCGAGCTTCGAGACCGCACGTTCGAATACGTACGCAGCGATGGGTCCGCGTGGCGGCTGTCGCTGCAGGACGTCGTCGACCGTCAGAACGCCCTCGAGATGGCCTACAACCCGAACGACTGCGTGGAAGCTCGCTGGGGCGCCCCCGCGGCCAGCACCGAGGCCTCCACGTGCAAATCGCGCGCGCCAGCCGCGCAGGTCGACCGGATGGCCGAATACCGACCCTGGTTTCACGAGCGACGGCGGCCACCCCGTTGACGTCACCCCGCACGGGCTCGCGGCCGCGGGGACGAGCTCAAGACCCGGCTGCGGCCCATGTGCTACGAGGGGCGCCGGCCATGTACTTTCAGGACGCAATCCTTGCCCTGCAGGATTTCTGGGCCAAGCGCGGCTGTCTCCTCGTGCAGCCGTACAACAGCGAGGTGGGCGCCGGCACATACAACCCCGCGACTTTTCTTCGTGCGCTCGGTCCCGAGCCGTGGAACGTCGCTTACACCGAGCCGTCCCGGCGCCCCACCGACGGGCGCTACGGCGACAACCCCAACCGGCTGCAGCAGTTTCATCAATTCCAGGTGATCCTCAAGCCGTCGCCCATCGACATTCAGGATCAGTACCTCGCCTCGCTCGTGGCTCTCGGTACGCGCCCCGAGGAGCACGACGTGCGTTTCGTCGAGGACGATTGGGAGTCACCGACGCTCGGCGCCTGGGGCCTCGGCTGGCAGGTGTGGCTCGACGGTCTCGAGATCTCGCAGTTCACGTACTTTCAGCAGGTCGGCGGCATTGACTGCAGGCCGGTGAGCGGCGAGCTCACGTACGGTCTCGAGCGGATCTGCATGTACCTGCAGGACGTGGCCAGCGTCTACGACGTCGCCTGGGCGCCGGGAATCGCGTACGGCGAGCTTTGCAAGCGGGCCGAGTGGGAATGGTCGACCTACAACTTCGAGCAAGCGGACGTCGCGGCGCATTTTGCACAGTTCGACCAGTGCGAGAAGGAGTGCAAGCGCCTGCTGGGGCTCGGCGAGGATCCGGGTCAGAAGCTCGTGCTGCCGGCATACGACTTCGTCGTCAAGGCGGCCCATTCCTTCAACGTGCTCGACGCGCGCGGCGCCATCAGTGTCACAGAGCGTGCGCGGTTCGTGGGTCGTGTTCGTTTCATGGCCAAGGCCGTCGCCGAAGCTTGGCTCGCCCAGCGCGAGGCGCTCGGATTTCCGCTGCTCAAGGCGCGGGCTGCCGCGCAGTGACGGCTCGATGACCCCGACCTCCCTCCCGTGCCGGAGAGTGCCGCGGCTCCTGCCGGTCGCAGCACGCGCGGTTTCTGTGGCAATTGCCCGCGGCGTCGCATGGGCGTGGCTCGTCATGGCGTGCGGCGGCTCGGCCCCGGACGCGCGCTATCCGCCGCGCCAAGCGGGGTGTGCCGTCAAGCAGTTTCCGGGTCAGCCCCCCTACGAGGTGGACGACCTGGGCGTGGTGCCGGTCGATTGCGGGCCGGGCGGGTCCTGTCTGCGTCAGCTCCTCGACGCCGTGTGTGCCCGGGGTGGCGACGTCGCGTGGGGCCTCGGCGACAATGCTCTCACCGCGAATCACCCTACGGCGCACGCGGCCCACACGAGGCGCGCGGCAACCTCGGCGCGCGAACGCGGCTGTGCGGTGCAGGTGTTCGACCAGGCGCCGCCGATGCGGACCGAAAACGTCGGGCCCGTGTCCGCAGTGTGCGGCGAGGACGATTCGCAAGAAGTCTGTCTGCGCGAGCTCGAGGACCAGGTGTGTCTGCTCGGCGGCGACGTGCTGTGGCAGGTCCTCGGGCCCTCGCGAGACGGAAACCGACAGCGCATGAGCGGTCGAGCAGCGCACACGAAGTAGCGACGTCGAGCTGCACGCGCGAGATCGAGCGCCCGCGCGGTTCGTATTGAAAGAACGCGCTCGCGCTGCACACTGCGAAATGGCCGTCACCTCAGGCATTGCTCGAGCTCTTTCGAAGTCTTGGACGACTTGACGCACGACATCGTGCGGTCGGTGACCCGTCTTCCCTCGCAGCTGGCGATCTCTCCGCGAAGCTCCGAGAGCACCTGTTCTTCGCGCTTGTGAATCGCGGCGGGATCGGTTTGGCTCATCTGCTTCATCTGCAGCTCCACGCTTCGATCGACGATGAGCCGGCAATCCTCGAACGTCGCGCGACGGCCGCACCCGACCGCAGCCAGCGGCATTGCGGCCAGCGCGAAGACCGCAGCATGCGTCTCGAAGCGAGAGGGCACCCGACGTCCGGTAGCACGTCTCGAAGCCGTCGCCGTGTCGGGGGCCGACGACGGCAGAGGACGGCGGTCGAGGAGCGTCACATCCCGCAAGCAATCGGGGCGACCGCAAGCTTGAAGTGGTCTTCCGACGACTCGAGAAAAGCCACGACACCGCGACCAGCGGCGGTGACCGCCGCTTGGCCCTGGCCGGCGTTGACTCCCGCGGTCGAAAGCACGAGGGGAGCCCCGAGGGGCGCGCCGTCCTCCGAGAGGGTGACGGCACGCACTTCGTGCTGCGACGGCAGGCCCTCGGTCCAGACGAGCAGGAATCGCTTTCCCGGTACGGCCGTGATGCTCGGCGACATCGCCTGGTCGCCGGCCCCTGCGCCGGGGGGCGTGAAGATCTTGGGTTTCTCCGGAGCGTCTCCGGACCTGAACCGCACCCAGCGAAGCCGCCAGGGAACATCGGCCGAAGGACGATCCGCCCATGCCACGAAGACGACGCCGTCGTTGACCGCGATGGCCGGAGCGCCGACCGCCGGGCCGAGACCCACGAATTTCGCGAGCTCGCCTTTGGCGGTGAGGGAGTCGCGCCCGCCGGCGAGCCCGACCTCGATCGACCCCCCGCTACGGAATGCGATCGCCGTCGTGTAGTCCTCACCCGAGCCTTCCGACGACGCGCGCACGGCGTCGATTTGGCTCGCCGCATCGAGGGGCCACAGGGTACCGCTCGGACCGCCGCCCGGCCGGGCCCAGACGAGGTCGCCGCCGGACTCGCCGACTTGCACCGAAGAGGGGATCGGAATCGTTCGACGACCCCGCAGCGCATCGGCCTTCCGATCGTTGTCGATGACGGGCCGCAGCGCACCCTTGGCGGAGAGGGTCGGCGTGACGCGGCCGATGGTCGTCTTGGACCGAGCAGTCACGGACGAAGATACGGCGAGTGTGCCGAGGTCGACGCGCAGGGCCTGCGCTTGATGCTCGCTGGACGCAAATGCGAGCGCGACGTCGTCAGCGAGCGCTCGCACCTCGACGCCCGCGGCCACGAGCACGCCGGGAGCCACGCTCTTCGGCGGACCGGAAACGGTGCACGGCGCGAGCGACCCAGGGGCCGCGGCGGGCACGAGCTCTGGACCCGCGGCAGCCGGTCCGGCGGACGGCGCCGCGGATGGCGCCGACGCTGTCGCTTCGGGCCGCTCGGTTTCCGACGCCCTGGGTGCCGGGCCCGCGGACGTCGGAGCCGACGCGCTGGCATAAGCCCGGCTCGTCTCCTGAGCTTGCTCACCGCGTCGGTTCGTGAGTGACATCGCCAGCGCGACGACGCCCACGCCGACGCTCAGGCCCGCAATGGCCACGACGACGAGCAGCCATCGGGGTCGCCGCTCCGCAGACGTGAGCCGCAGCGCCGAAATCGATCGGTATTGTTCGGAAGCCGCCGTTGCCACTGCCCGGGCGGATTGTCGGATTCGGGCGACGAGGAGCGGCAACGGGCCCAAGATGAGCTTCGGTCGCCAGGAGCTGATCCGATCGGCGCTTGCCTTTGCGCCCGGAGGAGAGGGCGGAGAGGGCAGGGAGTCCTCGGTTGGTGGCGCCTCGTCCGAGCCGGCTGGGACGGTGGGAGGCGCTTCGGGAACCAAGGGTCGCGGCGAGCTCGGTGCGGCGGCGAGCGAGGGCAGGGGCACGGTCGGAAGGGCATCGACGGCGGCCGCTGCGCTGGGCGAAAGACCTGTCGCGACGGACGAGTCGACCGCCGGTCGTGATCCGACGGCGACCGGAACGGACAACGCGTCGGGAGCGGCCGCTTCGGCTGCAGCCGCGCGCAGCTCACTCCTCTCCATGGCGAAAGGGGATTGAACGATGGGTGATCGCGCAGGGGCGCCTTGCACGACGGGGGATGAAGCCGGCGCTGCGGGGGGCTGGGCCACGGGCGGCGCCGCGGGCAACGGCAGAGGTTGCGGCGACGAGACCACGGCCGGCGGGGGGACGGGGGAGGCCATGGGCTCGCCCGTGGGCAGACCCGGGTGGGTTGCCGCAGGGATGACTGCGGGTCCCGGTCTCGTTGCGCGATGGACGTCGTCCCGCGTGCCGGGTGAAGCGCCGTTGGCGGACGGCGGCCCAAGCGGCGGGGGCTTCGGCGGTGTCGACGCAAGACCGCCGCTCGCGGTCGGGGGTCGCGGGAGGTCCGGGTTCGGGGGGGCGCTTCGCCGCAGAGGCGGCGGGGCCGACCGAAACGACGGCGGGCGGGAGAATGGCGGGGGGAGCGGCGGCGGGACGCTGCTCGTGCGACGCGTGAGCGGGGGTGGCCGCGAGACCGGCTTGCTGGGCGGCGGAGGCTTGACGGGCTCGCCGATGCGCACGGCCTGTCCGGTCGGTTCGTCGATGAGGAGCGAGCCGCTGAGCTCCTCGGCATCGTCGCTCGTGGCCGTGCCCTCCTCCACAGGAAGAAACGCGGTGACGCTGATTTCTTCCGCCGAAGGCATCGTGGGTCGGGGGGAAAGGTCAGGTTTGCTGGGGTCAGCTTCCGCGCCCCGGCGCGGACCAGCCCGCGGCGGTCCCGAACGCGCCGGGCTGTTCGGTTCCGTTCCGGCACCCATGGAACGGGTGCTTGGCTTGGGCACACGGGCGGCCGGCTGCGACGGCACGCCGGACGGCTCCGCTTTGCGATCGTTCCCTTCGCTCACCGGCTGCGCTGAATCATACCGCACACTGAAGAAATGCGCCTTCAAGTCGCGTGCAATCCGTCCGTGCGCACGGGCGGAGGTGCCCGTGGCCTTTCCCAGCAGGGATCGCCGACCGCGTAGGTGGATCACCACGGCAGGCGACGAGCCCCGAGGAGGATGGCGTCCCGGCCGCGGGCGGGCACGAGAAGCACTGCAGGGCATCACGAGGCGTCGGCCTGGGCCACGGCAATCGTTCGCACGTGAGCTGCTCCCGCGCGAATGAGCGCTTTCGCACACCCATCGAGCGTTGCGCCGGTGGTGCGTACGTCGTCGACGAGAAGAACGGTCCGGTTCGCGATGGGATCGGGTTGTCGGACGACGAACGCGCCGGTCACGTTCTCTACCCGTCGCTGTCGATCGAGCGCGGTCTGCGGGGGAGTGTCGCGGGTGCGGGCAAGCGCCAGGGCGGCGAAGGGAGCACCCAGCCGGCGCGCAACGCAGGCCGCGATGAGGGCCGATTGGTTGAAGCCTCGTTCGGCGAGTCGGACGGGATGGAGCGGTACCGGTACGACAACGACGTCGTCCAGCGCAGCACGATGCGCCGCGATCGACGCCCAGAGCAAGTCGCCCAGAGGGAGCGCCAGATCCGGTCGCCCCTCGTATTTCATCCGGACGATCGCGCGCGCGATCGATCCGCCGTACACGAATGCCGCCGGTCCGAGAGGGGCGACATGCAAAGTCGCCTCGTCCTGAACGTCGGAGAAAGGATAGGCCCGTTGAACGGCCGACGCGCACGGAACGCAAAAAACGACCGCAACGGCCACCGGTTCGTCGCAGGCGGCGCACCGGGGCCGAGCGAGGCCCGGGACGCTCGACTCGATCGAGGACGATGGGTCCGGCCGCATACATGCCCCGTCGGCCACGGGACCGCGGAGTTGCCCGCAAGGCGCGCCGGGGCCTCGGCTCGCGGGGCCGGCAGCGCGCGCCGGCGACGCAGCGCATGGCTCGAGGCGGCGGATCGCCTACCGCGAGGATCTCAGGGGGACCCTCGCGCCGTGGAGCACGCGAGCCACTCGTCGGCGGTCACGGCGAAAAGAACGTGGTCTTGCCACGATCCCGCGATGCACAGGTAACGGAGCGCCACGCCTTCGCGCCGGTAGCCGACTTTCTCGAGGACCCGCTGGCTCGGGGCATTGTTGGGCATGACGGCCGCCTGGATGCGATGCAGCGCGCCGGAGCCGAAGGCGAACGTCGTGGCCGCCCGCACCGCCTCGGTCATCAGACCTTGATTCTGGTGGTCCACGTCGATCCAGTAGCCCAGGTAGGCGTTCTGGAACGCTCCGCGCAGAATGCCTCCAAGAGCCACCCTGCCGATGACCGGTGTGTCGCAGTCACGCGGGACGATGAGCAGCACATAGGCGAGCCCCTGTCGCCACTCCCGCCGATGGCGCATGATCGACCGGGATACGGACGCGAGCGACGCCGGATCGTCCCCGGGCGCCGGAGCGACGCTCCATGGCCTCAGGTGCGCGGCATTCTTGCGCAGGGCCTGTCGCATGCGCGGCACGTCGGCCGTGCGTGGAGGCCGAAGGACCAGCCTTTCCGTTTCGATCCGAATCGAAAGCGACGTCGCCGCGGGCGCGGCGAACGATTCGCGTGCATTCATCGGCTGTCGTTCGCTCATAGCAGTTGAACCGGGTCGACGTCGATCGAGGCTCGTACGTCGCGCGTCAGCTCCGCGCGAGCGTCGTCGATGATGCTCAGGACGGCGCGCAGCAGCCCTCGCTCGGCAGACCGCAGCATCAGACGGAAGCGCCAGCGGCTTCGGATGCGCGCGATCGGGGCCGGCGCCGGCCCTTGCAAAGTCACTCGACTCTGGCGCACCGGCTCGCTCGCTCGAGCGACGTCGGCGAGGCGTGCGCACGCCTCGCGCGCCTTGGATTCGTCGACCCCTTCGACCCGGACCAGCGCGGCACGCGAGAGAGGCGGGTATCCGAGCTCGAGCCGGTTGACGAGCTCGCGTTCGAGGAACGCATCGACATCGTGGCCCGCCGCGAGCGCGATCGCGGGATTGCGCGGGTCCCAGGTCTGGACGATGACACGTCCGGGTTTGTCTCCACGGCCCGCCCTGCCCGCCACCTGGACGAGAAGCTGAAACGAGCGCTCCGCCGCACGAAAGTCCGGAATGCTCAGAGACGCATCGGCGTTCACCACCCCGACCAGCGTGACGCTCGGAAGATCGTGCCCCTTGGTCACCATCTGAGTGCCCACCAGAATGTCGATCTCGCGTGCCCGAACCCGGGAGAGGATGGTTTCGACGCGCTTGCCGGTCGCGACATCGCGATCGAGCCGCGCGACGCGGGCGAGCGGGAAAGCCGCCGAGAGCGTCTCCTCGAGCCTCTCGGTTCCCACGCCCTCCAGCAAGAGGGCTTCGGCCCCACAGGCGGCGCAGCGCGTCCCGAGCCTCTGCTCGAAGTCGCAGTAGTGGCAGCGCAGGGTTCCCGAGCGCTTGTGGAACGTGACGGCCACCGAGCATGCGCCGCACGTCGCCATTTCCCCGCACGCTTCGCAGCGCACGCTCGGGGCAAAGCCTCGGCGATTGAGAAAGAGGATGACTTGCTCGCGGGCTGCCAGGGTGTCCTCGATCGCGCGATAGAGGGGCAAGCTGATGCGTCGATCCCCCGTGGGACCGGGTCCGGTGCGCTTCAGGTCGACCATCTCCACGCGCGGCAGGGGCTGCAAGCGCGCGCGATCGGGCAGGCGAAGCTTGGTCGCGCGGCCCTGTCGCGCAAGCTGCTCGCTTTCGAGAGACGGCGTCGCGCTGCCGAGCACGCACACCCCGCCCGTTCGATGGGCGCGCCAGATCGCCATGTCGCGCGCATGGTAGCGAACGCCCTCTTCTTGCTTGAAGCTCGGGTCGTGCTCCTCGTCCACGACGATGAGGGCCAGTTTGTGCACCGGCGCGAAGAGAGCGCTGCGTGCGCCGATCGCGATACCGACGGCTCCGTCCTTCGTCCGCAGCCGTCTCCACATCATGTGCCGTTCGCGCGGGGTGAGGGCCGAGTGCAGGACAGCCACGTCATCGCCGAAACGCGCCCGCACACGCGCGACGAGCTGGGGTGTCAGAGCGATCTCGGGAACGAGCATGATTGCGCCTCCGCCGCGCGCTCGAGCCGCAGCGATGGCGCGCAGATACACCTCCGTCTTGCCGCTGCCGGTGACCCCGTGGAGCAGGAAGGTGTGGGGGCGTGCGTCGTGGAGGGCTGCTTCGATGGCGTCGATCGCCGACCTTTGCGCCGGCGTCGCTTCGTGCGGCGCTTCACGTTCGATGTGCGCCGCGAACGGCGGCACTTCGGGCGGCCCACGTTCTTCGACGTCGACGAGTCCAAGCCGGCCCAAGGCTCGGACCGACGAGCGGGCATTTTTCCACCGCTGCTCGAGGCGCGCGACCGGCTGCGCGCCCGCGGTCCGCAGATACGCAAGAACTTCTTCGAGTGGGGCGCGTAGCGGCGGCGCTGCGGCGGTGGGCGCCGTCGCCTGTACCCACTGGACGCGTCGCGCTCCAACGCCTCGGGTGCTTTCGAACAGCGTGGGCTGGGTGAGCTCGCGGGCGGTCTCGCGCTCGATCGGGGGCAGCGCCAGGCGAACGACTTCTCCGATGGGCGCGAAGTAATACGCGGCGAGGTCTCGCAGGAATGCGACCAGATCCTCGGGGATGGCGGGCTCGTCATCGACGACGCTCGAGAGCGGGGCCGTACCCCGCGGCAAATCGCCGTCGCGCAAAGCGAGGACGACGCCCACGAGGCGACGGTTTCGAAAGGGGCACACGACGCGGGCGCCCACGACCGCGCGATTCTCGAGCGCCTCGGTGACGGCATACGTGAAGGGGCGCGCGAGCGGCACCGGCAGCGCGACGTCCGCCAGGCGCACGCTCAGCGCACCTCGAACGCCAGGATCGCCGCGACGACTCCCATGATGAGGAGAACGAGCACCATCGAGAACTGAACGAGGTCGCGCTGGGATCGCCGCGCGACGCGAGGCCGGACCGCTGGCGGGGGATCGGTGCTCCCGTGCAGCGGAACGACTCGGGCCCGCGACAAGGTGGCAACGGGCGGGGGGGTCAAGCTGGACGGCGTCGAGGACGCTGCGGGGGTCGCGGACCAGAGTCCGGCGGCCCCGGGCGCCGCCGGCGCATCGGAAAGCGGCTTGAGGACGACCGGAGCGCCGCGCTCGAGCGCCTCGGCCGCGCGCTCGCGCGTGCGACGCTGCTTCACGACGGTCTCGCCAAACGTCTTGGTCAGCCAGCCGCCCAGTTGGAGCGGACTCGCCACGAGCCTCGCGCGGATCGCGTAGTCGTCCAGGTCCCTGCCCATCGCGGCCGCGGACGGGTAACGCGCGTCGCGATCGGAAGTCAGCGCCTTGCCGAGGATCCGCCGCAGCTCGTCAGCCGCCGGGATGTCTTGCCAGTCGATCTCAGGAATGGCGGCGCGACGCGCTTGTTCGAGCAAGCTGGGCCCTCCGTCGCTTGCCTTGTAAAGGCGGCGTCCGGCCGCCAGCTCCCAGAGCACGATGCCCGCGGCAAAGACGTCGGCTCTCGCGTCGATGGCTTCGCCTCGCGCGTGCTCGGGGCTCATGTAGCCAGCTTTGCCCTTGATGGCTTCGTCGAGCTCGGGTCTCGCGGCCATGGCGATCGCGGTGTTGGCGCGGGCGATGCCGAAGTCACACACCTTGACCTCACCCTCGAAGGAGATGAGCAGGTTCGAGGGTGAGACGTCGCGGTGAACGATGCCCAGCGGCTTGCCCGCGTCATCGACCCGCCTGTGGGCATAGTCGAGCCCGCGCAAAGCTTCGCGCATCACGTATGTCGCGAGCTCGAAAGGCAGCGGTACCTTGGCTCGCGAGCACCGACGCAGCAGATCGTTCAGGTCGAACCCCTCGACGTACTCCATGGCGATGTAAAGCCGATCGTCGGCCCGTCCGAGATCGAACACCTGCACGACGTTCACATGGCTGAGATGCGCCGCGAGCTTTGCCTCGTGGACGAGCATGTCGCTGAATGCGGCATCGTTCGCGAGCTTCGGCAGGATCTGCTTTACGACGCAGCGCCGGGTTGCGCCGAGCTCCATTTTTTGCCGGGCGAGATAGATCTCGGCCATCCCTCCGCTTCCGATGAAGTCGAACAGGGCATAGCGGCCGAATGTGCGTGGGAGAACGAGGCTCGGAGCGGCCGGCATGGTTCGAGGAGGTGCATCCTAGCTTGGGCCGAGGCTTACGTGGCGCTGCCCTTGCGAGTGTTTCGGTGCCTGCCGGTGTCGGCGTCCGATGCGCAGGTGTGCGCCGGTCGGGGACAGGACGTCCGGACGCGGCTCAACGCGGGGCTCGCCACGACCGTACCCGGGCCTGCACCCCCACGGCCGAGTGGTCATCTTGCTCGAGCGTCCGCATAATGCCGGTATGTCGTCGCCCCCCCCGCAGGGACGGTCCCCCCGGCAGGGAGGGCGTCCGGGCGACGTAAGCTCGGTCGCGGACACAGGGTCCGTTTCCGTCTCCGCGGAGCGCCCGGATGCGCCTCCGGTGTCGCGGCTCGGCCGGCTGGCTCGCCTTGGTGCTCTCGCTCCGCGGGCGCTGCCGATGGCCGCAGAGGCGGTGCGCCGCGCGGTGGGCGGCCGTCGCGCGGAAGACGAAGACGCCGAATCGCGCCGCAGGCTGGTCCAGAGCGCGAAAAGGACCGCCGATGCGATGCTCAAGACGCTCGGCGAGATGAAAGGCTTGCCGCTCAAGCTGGGGCAGATGGCGTCGTACATCGACGGCCTCGCCCCACCCGGTTACGAGGAGAAGCTGCAGCGCGTCCTCGCTCGCCTGCAGCAAAAGGCGCCGCCCCTGTCGGCCGAGGCGGCCGTCCGCGTCATACGAGAAGATTTCGGCGTCGAACCGACCGAGCTGTTCGCTCAATGGGATGCCGAGCCGTTCGCGGCCGCGAGCATCGGTCAGGTGCACCGCGCAGTGACTCGCGGCGGCGAAACGGTCGCGGTCAAAGTCCAGTACCCGGGGATCGACAAGGCGATCGAGAACGATCTGAAGAGCTTGTCGCTTCTCGAATCGATGATCGCCCCGATCGGCCGGCGGTATCAATCGAGGGAGACGCTCGACGAGCTTCGGAGCGTCTTTCTCTCCGAGGTCGACTACCGCATCGAGGCGGAAGCCGTCGAGGCGTTCCGCCGTATTCACCGGGGCGACGAAAAGATCGTCGTCCCGCGCGTCGTACACTCGCTCTCGAGCAAACGCGTGTTGTCACTCGAGCTCATGGCGGGGGTCGACTACGCCACGTTCTGCGAGCGGGCTTCGCAGCCCGATCGCAATGCGGCGGGCGAAACGCTGGCGCGCTTCATGTTCCGAGCGCTTTGGCGCCATGGGCTGCTCTATGCCGATCCGCATCCCGGCAACTATCGATTCCTCGGCGGCGGGAGGGTGGCATTTCTCGACTTCGGGTGTCACAAGCGCCTTGCACCGCCGCTGGTCGAAGGCATGAAGCGCTACGTCGTCGCTCTGCAGCGGGGTGACGTCGCGGCGTTCACGCGGGCGTGCATCGATGTGCTCGGGTACGACCCGAGCGATCCGGCGAGCTTCCAGCTCTATACCGAGTACACGAAGCTCGTGCTTCGCCCGATCGCTGTGGACGAGCCCTTTCGATACACCAAGGAATTTGCACGCGAGAGCGTCGCCTTTCTCGTGCGCGGGGGTCGCGAGATCGTGTTCAAGCCGGACGAGAGCTTGCCGAACCTGCCCGCCCCCGTCCGCATGCCCGCGGACTTCACGTTCGTCAATCGACTCCAGTGGGGATTCGGAAGCGTGCTGGCGGGCCTGTCGGCCGAGGCGAACTGGAGGCGCGTGGTCGAACCCTGGCTCCACGGTCCGGTGTTGCCGATTCCAGGCGAAGAAGCGATCGCGTCCTCGGCCTGACCCCATGCTCGGCTCGGCTCCCGCCGCCCGTGCGGTCAGCGCGGGACGGTCGTGCGGTCCCAGTCTCCCTCGTCGATCGGGTCGCCCGTCGGCTCGCCGGTGTCGTTCCACTCGAACCCGCGCGGCTTTTCGACGTACGCGGCCAGCTTCTCGCGCTGCTCCGGCCTCAAGATCGGCAGCAGCCGCTCCAGCAGCGTCGACTCGCGATCGAGCCAGGCGCGCCCTGGCTGGCCGGAACGTCCGGCGTCACCGGGCATCTGGAGCGCGGCGCCGGCGTCGAACGAGTCCTGCTCGAATGCGGTCAGCATTGTGTCGAGACGCTTCCTCGCTGCGTCCCGCGCCTCCTGATGCGCGGGTGAAAACGGGTGATCGTCCTTGGAAAAGAGCGCGGCCACCTGCTCCTGCTGCGAAGGATCGAGCTCGAGGTGCTTCGCCAGTCGCTCGAGCCGTAGCGTGGACCAGCGGGCGGCTCCGGCGTCGCCGGCATCGAGAGCTCCGGGATGGGGCACCGCCTGCATCACGCTCTGACGGACGTCGTCGGCGACTGCCTGGCGCTGGGCGGTGTCGAGAACGCGGTGCAAGCCGTCGAGCGCGGCCACTCGCGCGTCCTTGTCGGCGACCAGGGCCCTTTCGATGACGGCTTCGTCCGCGGCAATCTTCGCCCGGTCGATGGCCCCGGCTCGGATTCCGGAAGCGAGGTCCGAGCGCAGCGCTTCTCGAGCCGAGCGTTCGGGCGCCGCGCCGCGCAGCGGCTGCTCGAGCCCCTCGATCGTCGTGCGCTGCGAAGTCGTCAGGTCGAGCGGGTCTGCGGCGCGGAAGAAGAGGCCGACGATCCCGGGCCGCGGGCGCTGCTTGCGGAATCGAGCCGTCGCCGAGCCGCTCGCTTCCGGAGCCGAGGACGAGGGAATCGTGACCGGTTGTGCCACGCTGGACAAGCCTCCCGAGTCGCTTCTCTGGGTGCACGCGGGGCACATCAGGCCGGCGGCGAGCGAGAGCGCGAGGGCGGTGAGCGGCGAAGAAGCGCGATTCACGGGCGTGGACCTTTCTCTCGGCGAGATTGTCGGCTGCGTGGCGCCGAGGGTTCTCTGTGAGGAGCGAGGGAGGTGCTCGAAGACGCGTCGAACGCAAGCGACGTCGCGATTCCACGGACGCGGGGTCGGTCCAACGACGCAGTAGACGCGAACGATAGAGAACGGTACTGCATGCCGGATGAGGCATCGCTCGTTTTCCGACGAGCGGGCGCGCTCGGCGCACGAGCCGGAATCAGGCACGATGGCCGCACCCGCGGCGCCCGACTCCTTCCGCCCCGGACTCTCCGCGGCGCAGGCTCGACCCCTCCGCCGGCCCCGATCGCGCGCCGTCGTCCGTCCGCTCGACTCGAAGGCTCAGGCCGGCCCAGCTCAGCCGATGTCGCGCCACCCCACACCCGGTGGAGGCGCATCATCGGAGCTCCGGGTGGACCGGGCGGCCGATCCGCGCCAAGTGCCGCTGTTCACGCGGGATCCAACGCGGGCGCATGGCGACTGGCGAAGCGGCAACGTCCTCGTGCACGGCGAGAACCTCGAGGCCATGCAGCGCCTCGTTCGAGGTGGGTACGCTGGAAAGTTCCGATGCGTTTACTTCGACCCGCCGTTCAACTCGGGCCGGCGATTCGACGAGTACCACGACGCCGCCGCGCCCGGCGTCTGGCGGGCGATGATCCGCGAGCGCCTCGAGGTCGCTCGCGCGCTCCTGGCGGACGACGGCGTCATCTTCGTCGAGATCGACGACACCGAGCTCGGCCCGCTTCACGCGACCATGGACGACGCATTCGGTCGCGAGGAGCGCGTGGCGACGATCACCGTGGTTCGCAGCGCCTCGACGGGGCACAAGGCAATCAACCGCGGGCCGGTCAACGTCGCCGACTACCTGCTCGTGTACGCCAAGGATCGCCGGCGCTGGCGCGGTCGGCCGATCCTGCGCGAGCGCAGGGGGTACGACCGTGCATACGCGACGTGGCTCGAGAACCCCGGCGGAGCGATCGAAACGTGGCGCTTCTCGCCTCTCGCCGCACATGCCCGAGGCGTGCTCGGGCGAGCCGCGTCGCGGGAAAGCGTCGAGCGGTATGCCCTCGAGCACGCGTCCCATGTCGTTCGTTTTGCGCAGCCGCGTTACGACGCAGTCAGTCGGGCGGCGCGCGCGCTCATTGATCGCTCGCGCCGCGAGCCCGAGCGCGTTCTTCGCCTGGCGCGTGCGGGTCGCAAAGATCTGCTCCTGCGCTCCGGCAACCGCATCCTGTTTCTGGCCGACAAGGTCGCGGAACGTGACGGACGCCCCGTGCTCGTGGAGCCGCTGACGAACGTCTGGGACGACATCGGGTTCCAGGGGATTGCGCGCGAAGGCAGTGCAAGGTTCATCAGGAACAAGAAGCCCGAAAAGCTTCTTGCGCGCATTCTCGCGATGTCGACCGATGTGGGCGACTGGGTTCTCGACGCGTTTCTCGGGAGCGGGACCACGGCTGCGGTCGCGCTTAAAATGGGACGGCGCTGGGTGGGAATCGAGCGCGGCGAGCACGTCGATGCCATGTGCATTCCTCGTTTGCGTCGTGTGGTGGACGGTCAGGATCCGACCGGCGTGACGCGTGCGCTTGGCTGGAAGGGAGGCGGAGGATTCGATGTCTGGGTGTGACCCGAGCGCACCCCTTCTCGGGAAGGCCGCCTCCGCGGGTATCGACCGGGGCTTCGATGTCGAGACGTGAGGCCGTCGCGTTTGCGCTCGTGATCGCCGCCGGCTGCGCCAAGGGTGCCTCGCGAGCGCCCGGTTCGGTCTCGGACCGGGGCGGTGCGGCACTGGTCGACGCATCTTCGATCGCTCTCGACGCTTCCGCCCCGCACGAATCGGCATCGTTCGAGTGGTCCTCGCTCGTTCGCGACGGCCGATGGGAGGCCGCGTGGCGCGCGCTCGAGGCCCTGCCTTCGCCCGACAAGGGGCGCGCGGAGGTGCGGTACGTCCGCGCCCGCGTCGCGCTCGCCCGGGGCGACGCGGTCGCTGCACTTGCGTTGCTCGATGGGCTCGAGACGGCGCTGCCGCTGCTCGCGGCCGACGTCGAACGGAGGCGAGCGGAGGCGAAGCTCGTCGTCGGGCCATTCAGCGAAGCGGGCGAGTGGTTCGTCGCGCGCGCGACGCCCGCCGCCCAGCTCGACGCGGCCAAAGCGTTCGAGAAGGCCGACGACGTCCGTCGTGCGCGGGTGGCCGTCGAGCATGTCCTTGCGAGCGACAAGCGGACGCGTGCGCAAGAAGGCGAGGCGCGAGCACTGCGGATCCGCATCGCGAGCGAGCCTGACGAGATCGAACGCGCCGACGCGCGCTGGCTCGCCGTCGAGGGCGCCGATCTGCCCGCAGGCTCGGACGCGCCCGGGATCCTCGCGAAGATCGATCCCGGTCGCCCGCTGACGGCCGAGGACCTGCTGGCGCGCGCTCGCGTCCTCTCGGACGCGGGCAAGACCGACGAGGCGTTGCGCGTCCTCGACATGGTCCCGGTCGCCCGGAACGCGGACAAGGTTTCACGCGCCGAGCGTTTGCACGTGCGCGGTATGACTCTGTACAAGGCCCACGGCCGCTCCGGAGAAGCCGCCAAGACGCTTTTTGCCGCCGCGTCCGCCGGCGGTCCCACCGCGGCCGAAGACGCATTCCATGCGGCGCGAGCACTGTCTCGGGCGGACCGCGACGAAGAAGCGATCGTCGCCTACGAGGACGTGCCGCGGAAATACCCACGGTCGTCGTGGGCGGCGGAGGCGGAGTTTTTCGTCCCGTATCTGCGGATGCTGCATGGAGACTGGAAAGAATGCGCGCGGGGTTTTGACGCATACCTTCAGGGACATCCTGCGGGCGAGCGCGCCCCCGATGCGCGGCCGGACTCGGCGCTTTGCAAGCTGCTCGCCGGGGAGGCTAAGGTCGCTCGCGTCCTTTTCGAGCACCTCGTCGAGGACGAGCCCGACCCGATCAGCAGTGCGCGAATGGCGAACATGGCTGCGCTCGCAGCGTACCGCGACGGAGACCGGACCCACGCGGTGGCGCGCTGGACGGACGTGGCGCGCTCTCGGCCCTTGTCGTGGCCTGCCCTCGTGGCACGCGCTCGCCTCGCCGAAGCGGGAGCCCCGGTGCCCCTTGCCATCGACCCGTCCGACCCGCCGCCATCCGAGCCGGCGCCGCTCGACGTGGTGATCCCGCCGCCGGCGGATCTGCTCGCCAAGCTCGGTCTGGACGAGGACGCCGAGCTGGCGCTGCGCGACCGCGAGAGCACATTGACGAGCGGCGCGGGTCCGCGCGCCGCCGAGGCGGCCTGCGTCGCTTACGGAAAGCTCGGTCGCGCCAAGCGGCGTTACCAGATCGCCCAGTCGCTTCCATCGGCGCTGTTCGCATCGGCACCCAACGCGCGCACGCTCTGGGCGTGGGACTGCGCCTTCCCCTCGCCGTACGGCGACGTGGTGCGCGACGCGGAGGACGCGGAAAAGCTGCCGCGCGGCTTGCTCTGGGCGGTCATGCGTCAAGAGAGCAGCTTCGACCCCGATGCGCTGTCGCCCGCCCGAGCGGTCGGCCTCATGCAGCTTTTGCCGGAGACGGCTCGACCCCTCGCGGAGGAATTGCAACTTCCGCGCGACGACTCGCGCCTCACCCGTCCCTCGTTCTCCATCCGCGTGGCGGCGCGCGCGCTTCGCAAGCTGCTCGACGAGCTGCACGGCAACGTGCCCCTTTCGCTCGCGGCCTACAACTGCGGGGTCGACTCGGTCGAGCGCTGGTCGTCACGCGCGCCGTCGATGGATCTCGATACCTTCGTCGAGCGGATCCCGTTCAAGGAGACGCGCGATTACGTCGTTCGGGTCATGGGCAACCTGGCTCACTACGAATACCTGGCCGGTGGCGCGGTGGCCGTGCCCGCGATCGCGCTGGCGCTGTAGTCGAGGGACGGGGCCTTCCCCCTCGAGCTCGCCCCGGAAATCCGAGCCAGAGCGGCGCGGACGGGGGCCGGCTTTCAGCTCCGGCCGTGGCGGGGCCTGGGCCGCTGCGATTCGCGCCTTCGCCGCGCGCTCTCGGCAAGCACCCGCGTCACTTCGTCCAGATCTGCCGCGGCGACCAGATCGTCGCGCGCGCGCGCGTCGAAGGTCGCCCGGGCGATCGATGCGAGGATCCGAACCTCCTCGCCGTAGGCCTTCGGCGGAATGAGCAGGAGGAAGACGAGCCGCGCCGGCTTTCCGTCCATGGCGTCGAAGTCGATCCCCTGCGGCGCACGGCCGAGCGCAAGCAGAGGGCGCTCGAGGCCCTCGACGGCGGCGTGCGGGATGGCGACCTCGTCGCCGAGACCGGTGGGCGCCACGAGCTCGCGCTCGAGGACGGCATCCCGTGCGCGGCGTTTGATTCCCGCAAGCAGGGACCCGAGCGATCGAGTCAGCTCGGCGATGGCGTCGTTGGGAGTCCGACCGTGAAGCTCGCTGACGAACGCGCCGCGTCGCAGGAGCGTGACCACGTCTTCCTCGGCCTCGCGCCGGTAGAGCAGGAGCTTCATCGCGGGTCCGCTCACGAGCGAGGTCGAGAGGGCCATGAGAACGAGCGCGACGAAGAACCGACTGGTGAGGAGGCCCGCGTCCCGCGCCAGATCGGCCAGGATGAGTCCCATCGCACCCCGGGCGTTCATGCCGAAGCCGACGGCGATGGCTTGTCGCCACGGGACGCCTCCCATCCGAGCTCCGATGGCGCAGCCGAGGAGCTTGGGGACCGTCGCGACGAGCAACACCAGAGCGCACAGGCGCAGGTCGAAGGCTGCGACGAAATCGGCCCGCTGTCCGATCCAGGCGAAGAACACGGGGGCGAAGACGTTGACGACGAAGTCCTCGATCGCGCCGCGCGTTCGCTCCTTGACGCGCGCCGAACCTCCGACCGTCAGGCCGACGACGAACGCCCCGAGGACGACGTGCAGTCCAATGGCCTGCGTCGCCGCGGCCCCGAAAAGGGCCAGCAGGATGACGATCGAGAGGACCCGACCGGACGCCGCCGAGTCCGCGCGCTCGAGCCGTAGCAGGACGGCATCGAAGAGCCTTCGCCCGGCAAACAGCAGCGCCGCCGCGAACATCGCGCCGAGCCCGACCGTCTTCACGAAGGTCGCGAGATTCACGGAGTGTCCGCGGACGGGGGTAAGAAGAAGCGACAACGCGAGCCAGCCGATCAAGTCGTCGATCATCGCGGCGGCCATCACGAGAAGGCCGACGTCGGACTTGAACAAGCCGAGATCGAGCAACGTCTTGGCGATGACCGGCAGGGCGGAGATGCTCAGGGCGACTGCGAGCAGCAGCGCGAACGTCGTGCGCCTCGCGGGGTCCAGCAACTCGCTGTCCGGCAGCAGGAATCCGAGGGCGATCCCGCTCGCCGCCGGGAGCAGAACCCCGAACAGCCCGGTGAGCAGCGCGCTCTTTCCCCGCCGTCGGAGCATCCCGAGGTCGATCTCGAGGCCCACGACCACCAGCAGCAGGATCACTGCTACCGTGGTGTACGCGCCGATCATCGAAACCGGCGCGCCGGGGCCGAAAAGCCAGTGGTGCGCCTGCGGCGCAATCCGGCCGAATACGGTGGGTCCGAGGACGATGCCCGCCGCCAGCTCACCGACCACGAGCGGCAGTCCGATCGCGCGCGCCAGCTCTCCGAGACCTCGGGCTGCAGCGAGGAGCACGGCCAACGCAAGGAGAAACACGAGGACGTCGTGGTCGTTCATGCGCGTTCATCCACGATCGACGGCGCATCGTGGTAGGACTTGCTTTCCGTGTGGGGCCTCGTCGTCGCCGCGCTCTGCGTCGCTCTCAATGGTTTTTTCGTCGCCGCGGAGTTTGCGATCGTCAAGGTTCGCGCTACCCGGCTGCGCTCGAGGGCTCGCAAGGGGGATCGGAAAGCCATCGTAGCCGAGACCATCGTCAGGCGGCTCGATCGGTATCTCTCGGTCACCCAGTTTGGAATCACGCTCGCCAGTCTCGGGCTCGGGTGGATCGGCGAGCCCGCCATGGCCGCACTGCTCGACCGGGCGGCCATCGGGGCATTCGGCGTCGCGGCCGGCGAGGGCGTCCACGTCTCCCTTGCGGTCGTTGCCTTCGGCATCCTGACGTTCGGCCACGTTCTGCTCGGCGAGCTCGTGCCGAAGCTGGTCGCGATCCAGCGGTCGGAGGCGACGGCCGTGGCCGCGGCCATCCCGCTGAGGGTCGTCTACGTCATGTTCCGCCCGCTCCTGTGGCTGCTCGAGCAGGCGTCGCGCCTGATTCTCATGTCGGTCGGGATGTCTCCCGATGTCGCAAGCGTCGAGGGGCGCTTCAGCGAAGACGAGATCCTTTCGATTCTGGCCGCGAGTGTGGCGAGGTCGTCGCGCGGCCGCACCCTCGCCGAACTGCTCGAGCGGGTGATGCGTTTTTCGCAGCGGGCAGCACGCCATTCGATGGTCCCCCGGGTCGACGTGGTATCGCTGCCGATCCAAACGAGCGGCCTCGAGGCCGACGCGTTCGTCCGCGCACACCAATACTCGCGGGTGCTTCTGACGACAAACCGTTCGCTCGACGAGATTGCGGGGTACCTGTACGCGAAGGATTTTCTGCTCCACCCGGACGCGCGCACCCTGCCCAACCTCTGGCCGCTGCGGCGGGAGGTGCTCTTCGTCCCCGAGGTGCAGAACGGAGTCGACGTGCTCCGTGAGATGCAACGAAAGCAGGTCCCCATCGCCGTCGTCGTCGACGAGTACGGGGGCACGAGCGGCCTCGTGACGATGGAGGACCTGCTGGAGGAGATCGTCGGCGAGATCCGGGACGAGTTCGACGAAGAGCCGCAAAAGATCATCCGAATTCCCGGCCCGGAGGACGCCTGGGAGGTCGACGGTCGAGCCTCCATGGAGGACGTGCGGGCCCTGGGAATTCAGGTCAAGAGCGCCGACCTTCCGGAGTCCATCGGCGCATTCGTCGTCGAGGTGCTCGGACGGCTGCCGCGGGCGGGTGACAAGGTCCCGCTCGCGGTCGGCGCCACCGCGGAGGTGACCGGGATCAGTCGCAGGCGAGTCACGCGCGTGCGGATCCGGCTGGAAAAGCCGGTTGAGCCCGCCATGGACGGAAATCCGGCGGGCGCCAGTTCATGACAGTGAGAGCCCGCAGTTCGCTCGTGTCGACATGCGCGATCGTCGCGGTCACTCTCGTCTCGATCGCGCTCAGCGCGAGGATCCAGATAAACGGTGATCTTGCTTCGTTGTTCCCCGAGTCGGGGGATGCGGCCGCGCTTGCGCGCTGGAATCGTGCGTTTCGAGGACGCGATCCATGTCTCCTGCTCGTGCGCGGCGATCGTGCCGACGAGGTGGGCGAGGTCGTCGACCGGCTCATCGCCGCCCTGCAGCACGCCCCATCGATCGAGCGCGTCATCGAGCGCGCACCGGCTCCGGAGACGCCGCCCGACCCGACGCTCGCCTGGGCCTACGCCGGGCCAACGGCGCGGGCGCGTCTGGCGGCAGCGGTCACGCCGGAAGGGATGACCACTCGGCTGCGCGACACGCGCGCGTTGCTGCTCGCCCCGGCGGCGGACGACGATGCAAAGCCGTGGCTCGCGCGCGACCCGCTGCGATTGGCGCTGGTGCCCTGGGAGGCACGCGCGGAGCTCGCGCCAGGGGTGGCTGCCCGGGCGGGCGGCGACTTCTCCGCCGATGGAGGCCGCGCGCGGCTCGTCGTGGCACAGCCGCGCGGCAGCGCGTTCGTCTCGGCCGACGCCAATGCCACGATGGACGACATCGATCGGGCGATCGGCGAATCGGCCCGGCCGGGCGTTTCCGTCGAAGTGGCCGGAGGTCACGCCATTGCCCGCGCCAGCGAACGGATGCTCAAGCGGGATCTTGCCGTGAGCGGCACTCTGTCGCTCGTGCTCGCCTCCGTGGCGTTCGTCGCGACGTTTCGCCGATCTCGCGCGCTGGCCGCGGTGCTTCCGCCGCTCGTCGTCGGCACGGTCTGGACCACAGGGCTGGCCGCACTGCTGCCGGCCGGCTTGAACGCGCTCACGATCGCGTTTGCAGCGGTGGTCGTCGGAGTGGGTGTGGATACGGGGGTGCACGTCTACGCGGCGCTGCTCGACGCTCGTCGCGCGGGGCACGTGGGGGCGGACGCCGCGCGAGTCGCGCGATCAGCCATGTGGACGCCGACGCTCACGGCAGCCGCCGTCGCCGCGGTCGCGTTCGCGTCTCTCGCTCTCAGCGGGCTGCGGCCCATGCAGGAGCTCGGCGTCCTCTGCGGGGCCGGCGAGCTGTTGACCACGCTCGCCATCCTGCTCATCACGCCCGAAATCGGCGCGCGGCTGGAACCGCGGGCGCTCCCGGCACCGGCAACGCCGCCGTGGATCGAGTGGCTCGATCGCGCGACGTGCACGAGGCGGGGCGCCGCGGTTGCGCTGGCTTGCTGTGCGCTTCCGATCGCCGCCCTCACCGTGGTCGGCTGGCCGGGGCCGGCCGATGCGCTGGTGGCCCTGCGCCCGGCGGGGCTCGCGCCGCTTTCCGCCGAGGAGGACGTGCGATCAGTCTTCGGCGGCCAGCCGGACCAATGGTTCGTGCTGACAGCCGACCGCGACGAGGAGGCCGCCCGCCGGAGGGCCGATCGGCTTTCCGAGGAGCTCGAGAGGCTCGAACAGGCGCACGACGTCGCCGGATTCGACGCGCTCGCCTCGTTCGCGCCGTGTGCCGAAACGCAGCGTGCGCGGCTGACGGAGCGCGACGCGCTGGATCTTCCCGCGAAGCGTGAAGCTCTCCAGGCAGCGCTGCGCCGGGAGGGATTCGATCTGGAAGCTTGTTCGCCCGCGGTCGAGGCGTTCGCTCATCCTTCGCGAGAGCTCTTGCCGGACGGGAAGGGCGTCCGGGACGCCGCATCGTGGCTCTTCGATCGGCACGTCGGGCACGACGGCGAGGAAGCAATCGTCGCCACGTACGTTCGACCCGTCGGTGACCCCGCTGCGGACGGGCGTGCGCGTTCCGCCATCGCGGCGGTGGATCCCAGCGCACAGGTGACGAGCTTCGACGCCATCGATCGAGCCCTCCGGCGCGCGCTCGATCGAGATCTGGTCGTGGTCGGCGGAGCCTCGGCCGCCCTGGTCGCGCTGGCGATGCGCCTGGCGCTCCGCAGCGCGCGCCACGCCCTCGTCGCCCTTGCGACGCTCGCTTCGGAAATGGGGATGGTCGGCCTCGCGATGCGAGCGCTCTCGGTGCGCTGGCATCTGTACGACGCGCTCGTGCTGCCCGTGCTCTTCGGAGTGACGATCGACGAGTCGATGTTCTTGCTGCACGCCGTACGGCAGAGCTCGGTTGGTGCCGCGCTGCGCAGCCAGGGGCCGCTGGTGGCCGCGACGGCTCTGACCACTGCAGCAGGGTTCGTGGCGCTGATCGCGTGTCGCTTTCCGGGGTTGCGCGATCTGGGCGCCATCGGGGCGATGGGCGTGCTCGCCGGCCTCGTCGCGGCCCTGGTCGTCGTCCCCGCCGCTCTGCGCGTGCTCGGCGCGCCGCTGCGGTCGAGGTAGGCGCAGCCCTCGGCTGCGGGCCGTCGGCTCCGGGGAGGTTGCGAGCCCCCGTTGCGCACTCTATGCCGCGAGCGTCCATCGTGCCCTCCTCGATCTCGGCCACTCTCGAAGAGCGCGTCGGTCCGGTGCTTCGCGAAGCCGCGGCCGAGGCGGAAGCCCGTGCGGAGGCCGCGGATCCGCTGCCGGTGATCTTGCCTCCCGAGGGCGTGGTTGCTGCGCGGATTCGCGACGTGACCGCGCGCGTTCGAGAGAATCGCCAACGCAGGATCGACGTAGGTGGGGTTCGCGGTTGCGCGGGTGCCAGCCTCGCGGCTGCCGTTGCGCGCGGCGGTCGTCGGGTCGTCTTCGTCGTCGAGAGCCTGGAGGTGGCGCGATCCGCAGCAGAGGACCTCGCCTTTCTCCTCGGGAGCGCGGTGGACGACGGCGAGTCAACCGGTGAGGGAAGCGTCCTTCTCTTCCCGGCGAACGAGCTTTCACCCTACGCGGACGTCAGCCCCGATCGCCGCGCGGCGATGAGTCGCATGGCAACGTTGTTTCACCTCGCGCACGACCGACCGTGGCGGGTGCTCGTCGTGCCCGCGAGCGCACTTGCTCGCAGGGTCGTGCCGCGCAAGGAGCTCGCTCGCCGTGCGAACAAGGTCGTCGCAGAGTCGGAGATCGACCGCGATGCGCTCGTCCGGATGCTCTCGGAGGCGGGCTACCTGCGCGTTCCCATCGTCGAGGACCCGGGGACATTCGCCGTGCGTGGGTCGCTGATCGACGTCTGGCCGCCGTCGAAGGAGTCTCCCGTTCGCGTCGAGCTCTACGGTGAGCTGGTGCTGTCGCTGAAGACGTTCGATCCCATCGATCAGACGACGCGCAAGGAGGCCCCGGACTTGAGGCAAGTCTGGCTGCCGCCGGCGCGCGAGGCGATCCTCGAGGGACGGACGATCGCCCGCGCGCGGGCACGGCTGACACAGCTTGCCGACGCCATCGACTGGCCGACCACCAAGACGCGCGTGCTCATCGACGACGTGACCAGCGGCCGCGCCTTCTTCGGAGCCGAGGGGTTTTTGCCCGCCTACTACGAGGAGCTCGATCCGCTCGTCGCGTACGTCCCGGGTGACGCGGTCTTCGTCCTCGAGGACCCTCCGGCCCTGACCCGATCGATTCGCGCGGACCTGGATCGCGCGCGAAGCGACGGGGAGCACGAGGCGCGTCAGAAGCCTCGTTTCCTCGCCGAAGCGTTCTACGTCTCCGAGCAGGAAATCGCCCGCGAGCTCGGCGCGAGGTCCCTCGTCGCGCTTCATCGTACGCTCGTCGTCGGGCAAGCCGAGGGAGGGCTGGGCGACTTCGAGAGCGCGTCGGCCGACGCTCTGGATTTGTCGTCACGCGACCACGAGGACCTGACACGGGCCGTGAAGACGGCGCGTTCGTCGAAGGGCAAAGGAGCTCAGCTTGCCCCTCTCGTCAGGCGGATCCGGCACTGGCGCGAGCACGGAATGCGCGTCTTCGTGACGGCCAGGGCCGTCATGCAGGCGGAGCGCCTCGTCACGCTGATGCGGCACCTCGGAGTCGAGTGCAGAGCCCGACTCTCGCCGTTCGACCCCGGCTGGCTGGACGAGCCTCAACAGGCGGCAAACGAGGGAGCGCAGGTCGTCGTCGGGCCGCTCGCACACGGCACCGTCCTACCGGCCGACGGTCTGGTGCTCGTCACCGAGGAAGAGATCTTCGGCGCTCGTGTTCACCGCCGCCGCGAGCGCGCGCCATCGGGCGACACTGCGCGGCCCTTCCTCGAGGATCTGCGCAGTCTGTCGCCCGGCGACTTTGTCGTTCACGGCGAGCACGGAGTCGGCCGGTACCAGGGCCTCGTGCACCAGACCGTCTCCGGACGGACGGTCGATCTCATTGCGATCGAGTACCTGGGCGGCGACAAGCTGTACTTGCCGGTCTGGCGGCTGAGCCAGCTCGAAAAATACGTCGGTGGGGAGAGCGCTCAGCCCAAGCTCGACAGGCTCGGGGGCACCACCTTCGCGCGGACCAAGGCGCGGGTCGCGCGCGACGTACGAAAGATGGCCGACGAGCTTCTGCGTCTGTACGCCGAGCGCCAGGCGCTTGCCGGCGATGCGCTGCCGGAAGCAGACGACGAGTACCGCGCGTTCGAGGCCACGTTTCCGTTCGACGAGACCGCGGACCAAGCGCGCGCCATCGAGGAAGTCAACAAGGATCTGGAGTTGGCGCGCCCGATGGACCGACTCGTTTGCGGCGACGTCGGCTTCGGCAAGACGGAAGTGGCGCTGCGCGCAGCTTTTCGAGTGGCCATGGCGGGCAAGCAGGTGGCCATCCTCTGCCCCACCACCGTGCTGGCTCAGCAGCACTTCCGGACGTTCGAGGCCCGGATGGGCGATTACCCCGTCCGCATCAGGGCGCTCTCGCGCTTCCAGACGAAGAAGCAGCAGGAGGAGACCGTCCTCGGGCTCAAGGAGGGCAAAGTCGACATCGTCGTCGGCACCCACCGGCTCCTGTCGAAGGACGTGCACTTCAAGTCTTTGGGACTCCTCGTCGTGGACGAGGAGCAGCGGTTCGGCGTCGGGCACAAGGAGCGCATCAAGCAGCTTCGCGCTCACGTCGACGTGCTGACGCTGACGGCGACTCCGATCCCTCGCACCCTGCAGATGGCGGTCACGGGTTTGCGCGACCTGTCGATCATCTCGACGGCGCCGGTCGATCGACGTGCAGTCCGGACGATCGTCACGCGCTGGGACGAGCAAGTCGTCCGCGAAGCGGTATCGCGCGAGCTCGCTCGGGGCGGACAGTGCTTCTACGTGTACAACCGGATCGACACTCTCTACGAGAAGGCGCAGAGACTACAGGAGCTGGTCCCGACCGCGCGCATCGCCGTCGCCCATGGCCAGATGAGCGAGACCGCGCTCGAGGAGGCGATGCTGGATTTCGTCGACGGGCGGTACGACGTCCTCGTGTCGACGGCGATCGTCGAGAGCGGCCTCGACATCCCACGGGCCAACACGATGATCATCGATCGCGCGGATCTCTTCGGCCTGGCTCAGCTCTATCAGCTGCGCGGACGCGTCGGCCGAAGCAAGGAGCGTGCGTACTGCTACCTCGTCGTACCTCCCCCGAACGCGATGAGCGACGAGGCACGTGCTCGGATCGAGGCGCTCGAGCGCCACACCGAGCTCGGCAGCGGCTTCCAGATCGCGTCACTCGACCTCGAGCTGCGGGGCGCAGGCGACCTGCTCGGGGGGGAGCAATCAGGAAACGTGGCGTCCGTCGGATTCGAGCTCTTCTGCAGGATGC
The DNA here is from genome assembly GCA_035622655.1 of Polyangiaceae bacterium. GTDB lineage: Bacteria > Myxococcota_A > Polyangia > Polyangiales > Polyangiaceae > Palsa-1150. Next base: position 8,154 of record DASPUY010000291.1, on the reverse strand, counting down.
TCGATGAGGCGGTTCACGAGATGAAAGGCGAGGAAGTCACGCACGACGTGGACCCCGAGCTCAGCTTCGAGATCGAGGCGCTGTTGCCGGAAAACTACGTCGGGGACGTGGGAGTGCGGCTATCGCTCTACAAGCGTCTGGCTGGAGCGGTCGACGAAGCCCACGTGCAAGAGATCGCCGCGGAAATGGAGGACCGCTTCGGCAGCCCTCCGGAGGAAGCACGTCGGCTGGTCAAGCTGATGTCGCTCAAGACGGAGCTGCGCCGGTTGCGTGCGCTCGGTTGCGAGGCCAATGCGCGTGTCGTTACCTTCCACCTGCGCGAAGACACGCCCCTCGATCCCACGAAGGTGACGGCCATGATCCGAAGCTCCCGCGGCGCCTGGCGGCTGACTCCCGACATGCGGCTGTCCCGGAGATTTGCGGACGGGGAGGGCGACGCCTTGTCGAACGCGGAAACGGCGTTGGCCGAACTGGCATCCCGGCTCAAGGACGCGTGAACGAGGAGGGAGACGGGCCAGGCCGAGAGGTCCCTCGGTCGCAGGCGGCCGGATCCCGGGCCAAGGTCAAGGTGGGGGGGGAAGCGGTTCAGGCGACGGCGTGAAACGGTTTTTTTCTTGTCGTCTTGCGGCCCATGCGGCGTCATCATGACCAGCATGAAAACTCGGCCGGAGCCGCGGCGACGCCTGGACGATGTGCGGGTGCGATTGCCCGGTGAGCTCAGCCCGCCCGACTCGAACGTCGCGTTCTTGCGCGCGCTTGCGGACGCGCTTCGCGACATTCTGCAGGACGAGCGCAGCCACGTGTCGTAGAGAGCGATCGCGCTGCGGAGGGGCGACATGTCGCGATGCGTGCTTGAATGCGCGGCGGCCATGCCCGCCGGCTCGACTCCTCGCAACACCGCAACATTGCGGGACAAAACGATCTTCATCACCGGCGCAAGCCGGGGCATCGGAAAGGCCATCGCGATTCGAGCGGCCAGCGACGGCGCGCGTGTCGTGATTGCGGCCAAAACGTCGGATATTCACCCGAAGCTGCCGGGGACGATTCATTCAGCGGCCGAGGAGGTCGAAAAGGCGGGCGGTCAGGCGCTGGCCTGCGTGCTCGACGTCCGGTCGGAGGACGCGATCCGCAGTGCCGTGGATCGGACCGTCTCGACGTTCGGGGGCATCGACGTGCTCGTCAACAACGCGAGCGCGATCGCTTTGACCGGCACGCTCGAGACGCCGGCCAAACGGTTCGACCTGATGCATCAAGTCAACGTACGCGGGACGTTCCTTTGCTCCCAAGCGTGCTTGCCTCACCTGCTCCGGGCACAGAACCCCCACATCCTGAACATCGCGCCTCCGCTGCAGATGGAGGAGAGGTGGCTCTCTTCTCATCTCGCCTACACGATGTCCAAGTTCGGGATGAGCATGTGTGTTCTCGGGATGGCGGGCGAATTTCGGAGTGCCGGCGTCGCCGTGAACGCCCTCTGGCCGAAGACCGTCATTGCGACGGCGGCGGTGCGCAACTTTCCCGGCGGTGAGGCCCTGGAACGCGGGAGCCGCTCCCCGCAGATCATGGCGGACGCGGCGCACGCTATCCTCGTCCGGCCCAGCCGCGAGCGCACGGGACAGTTTCTCCTCGACGAGGACGTCCTGCGCGAGGCGGGGATCAGCGACTTCAGCGGGTACCAGACGGCTCCGGGCGCGGAGCTCATCGGTGACCTTTTCGTGTGACGACCATGGATCCGGCCGAGTCGTTGGCTCTGCGGCAGGAGATCCTCGACGAGATCGCGGCCATGCTGCGCGACGAGCTCGCGGCCGATTCGTGGGGTCGCGTGCTCGTCAACGTCGTGCGCGGGCGGGACGGCGAGCCCCTTGTCGCCGGAATCGACGTGGAGGAAGTGCTCTGCGACGACGCGAAGATCGACGAGGTCTTCGGCAGCGAGAAGGCGCGCGCGTTGGCGCCGGTCCTGGCGAAGGCCGTGGAAGCCTTGTGCGGCCTCGATGGCCTGGATCTGGACGAGGTCGGGGGCGGGACCTTCGTCCGCCATGCGGCGGGGGGATTCGGCTGGCTGCCCGCGCTGGTCCACGCGCCGAGCGCAGCGCTCGATGCCGAGCGGGAGGAGCTGCTTTCGAGGCTCCGGAGCAAGAACGCCCGTCTGGAAGCGAGCTTCGGCTTTCCGGGTCGAGGCCGGGCCGAGGTCGATCTGCGAGGGGAACGGCTGTCGTTCACCATGGACTCGAGGCCAGCGGCCGCGGCGCGCGCCACGCTGCTCGGCACGTTCGCGCCCCGGTCCCGCACCTGGGGGTGGGGCAGCGCGCATCCGCACGCCCCCGCCGAGGTCCGCCGGGCGTCGGCCGCGCTCGTGGACGCGATCCTCGACCGTCGAGCCTGGGAGCTATCGACGCCGGTCTTCGCCACCGACGAAGCTACGGCGTGGGTGCTGGCCGCATGGGTGACCGACCGCGCAGGAGCCGATGGAGTCCTGTGCAGCCGAGAAGCCGGCGGCCTCGTCTTCTTTCTGCTGCGCGATTTCCGGGACGTCCGTTAAGAGCGCCGTTCCATGGCGTAAAGCGGCATGAGCACGCGCCGCGCCCACGCGCGCGCGATGATTCCGGCAATCCGTGGCACGTGCCGAGGGCGGAGGCGGCTCACTTCGTCGGCATAGATGGCGCGCACCGGCGATTCGGCAATCTTCATCCCTCGCAAGGCGAGCTGCGATAGCAGATCATTCGGGTAACCGTACCGCGGCCAGACGGCGTCGAGGTCGAGGCGGGCGCAGGCCCTGCGCGCGAGGGCCGTGTACCCGCATTGGCTGTCGGAGATCGAGACGCCGATCGCGCGCGACGTGGCCCACGAGAGTACGAGTCCCGCCACGAGACGCGCGGGAGGCATGACTCGCACGACTCCGGGTGTCCGGAACCGGGTGCCTTTCACGTAGTCGGCCTCGCCGCGCGCGACGGGGCTGACCAGCGAAGGCAGGTCCGCAGGATCCATCTGACCGTCTCCCGCCATGACGACGAATGCGTCGGTGCCGCCGCCGGGCATGGCCAGCGCGCGTCGGTAGCCGCTCACGATCGCCGCACCGACGCCGCGGTTGTACCCGTGACGGACGATCTCGATCCGCGGATCGACGGTCAAACCGGCCTGTCTCGATGTGCCGTCGGTGCTGGCGTCGTCCACGACGACGATGGCATCGACCCAGGACGGCACCGTCGACAAAACGCGCAGGATTCGCGGCGCCTCGTTCCACGCCGGAACGATCACCACGATGCGCGATCCCAGCCACATGTTCCGGGAGATGGTACGCCGCTGCGCCGTGCTATGGGGACGGCGCGGTGAGTCGCCGGCCGGTGATCCTACTCGCGCTTGCGATGATCGGCCTGTTCGTGGTCGGGTCCCGAATCATCAACCGGCGGCCATTTCCTCCGGATGCGATTCCGGAAGGAGCTTACGCGCGGATCGCGCTGGCCATCGCCGAGCGCCGGCCTCGCGACGCATTCGCTTACCTCGAGACCGAGGCGCAGTGGGCCTGCTACACGATTCGTGACGCGCGGAAAAACGCGCTCGAGCGCATCCAGACGAGCTACCCCGCAGAGGAGCGCGCAAAGTGGGCCGAGGCATGGGGCGATACGGCGCGGGCCCCTGACGGCGCGGACGTTTTCGCGCTGCTTGCGACGCGCCGGGGCTGGATCGCTCGACTGGAGCGCGACCTCTCGGGAGCTTCGCACGTCGAGGTTCATGGCGAACGAGCGACCGTCGTCACCGCGCGCGGGACTCGGTACTCTTTCCGCCGCCGGGACAATGGAATCTGGGGCCTCACGATCTTCACGGCCGAGCTGGAGGCGGAAGCCGAGCGTGCCTCGCGGGATCTCGAGATGATCGAGCGGGCCGCCGCCGATTACGACTACGCGAAAGCGACTCGCTGAAGTGCGACTCAGCCGGCCTTGCGGAGCAGGTCGGTCCACGAGCGACCCGCAGGCTGTCCCTGCTCCACGGGCAAACCTGCCCGGAGCCACCCGGGCTCGGCCAGCTGTCCGAAGGGATCGCGCGATCCATCCCAGCCGGCGCGCTGGTCGACCAGATTGGTGAAGCCTTCGGCGGCAAGGACCTGCGCGGCTCGAAGGCTGCGGCCGCCGGCTTTGCAGCCGACGACGATGCGCGTGTCCTTGGGAAATGCGGCGTTCATGACGCGGACGAAGTCGCCGTTGGGCTGCATTCCGCCGCGTCCGGCGTGGGCGATCGGCGCGTTGATCGCGCCGGCCGGGTGTCCGGCCTCGAACTCTTCGACGGTGCGAACGTCGACGTAGACCCAGCCTTCGGCGACCTTGTCGTGGGCCTCTTGCGGTGAAATGCGCTTGATATCGCTCATCCTTCGAAAGGTGTAGCGGCGGGCTCCGGGCGCGTCGAGAGCCGGCGGGCGATCGGGAGCCACGCGCTCGAATTCATTTGCACGCCCCGGGCGCCGCGAGCGCGCGCTTCGCGGCGGCGCGAACGACGGCTGGGGCGCCGGGCGCAAGGAGAGGCGCCAGACGGTCGTTCAGATCGGGCGGATGGAGCACCGCCAGGCCGCGGAGCGCTCCGAGGCCGAGCAGCTGCGTTTCGGCATCGCTGTCGGACGAGGCAAGCTTGCGCGCCAGCATCGCCAGGCGGTCGGTCGACTCGACGTCGCAAAGCTCGCCCAGGCCCGCGGCCGCCTGAGCTCGCACATCGTGATCCTCGTTCGGGTCGTCCAGCCGCGACCGGATCTTCTTGCGCGACGCCGTCGCACGATGTCGAGCGAGCGAGACAATGGCTGAGCCTCGAACTTTGGCGGAAGGATCCTCGAGTGCTTGGCTGAGGGCGTCGTCCGCGTCGGAGCGCGCGGGACTGGCGGCGAGTACCCTCGCGGCTTGAACCCTCACGAACCACCAGCCGTCGTGCACGAGCCGGTCGACCGCGGCAGGCGCTGCCGCCGGGGCGGGCGCGCTGGCAAGAGAGGCCAAGGCCGCCTCGCGAACGCGCGGCTCGGCGTCCGCGGCGGCCGCAATCAACGATGGCTGTAGCGAGCCGTCTCCCGCGGCGACGTCGGCGGCGCGAGCGCGAACCGGCCACGCCGAATCGCGGACGATTGTGTCTCCGATCCGGCGCAGCGCTGCCGCATCGCCGGCACGCGCCAGGACGCCAAGAGGCCCGAGCACGAGGTAGCGCGTACGCATGGGCGGCGTGCCCGAGAGCAGCTCATCGATCAGCGAGTTGCTCTCGGCGGCAGCCTCCGTCACCCGCCCTCCGACGGCTCGCATGATTTCCAGGCGCGCCGCGGGGGTGCGCGTCCGATCGATGAGGAGCGCGGCCAGCTTGGCCGCGGGCTGCTCGCGCACCGCCGCGGAGAACGCGGAGCGCAATGCAGCCCTCGTCTCGGTGTCGGCCTCGGGCGTCGCGCCCATCGCGTCGGCAATCGGCGCGATCGCCTGGTCGGGAAACATCGACGCCAAGAGGGGTGCGAGGCAAGCTCGGGAGCCGGCATCGTCACGAATGCGCGCGGAAAGAGCAGGAGCTGCTCCCTCGCACCGTTCCAGCTTTTCGCGCGCCTTGCGCGGCGCTTCGCCGCTCGTTTCGCACGCCGCTCGCGACAGCAGAGGTGCAGCCTCCTCGCAGCGTTCGCCGCTCGCCGCCACGTCGATCGCGAACGCACGACCCCGGATGTCGAGTGAATCGTAGGCATTGGTCACGGCGGCGAGCGCGCCTGGCCCCGCGCGTTCCAGGACTTGCGCGGCGGCGGCACCACGCGTGGTCGACAGGAGCGCGGCGACGTCGTCGAGCGTCGCGCCCGGGGTGTCGAAATCACTGTACGCGACGAGCTCGGCCACCCCGACGTCCGGGTGCGCGAGCCCCCGCGCGTAGGCATCGTCGAGCACGAGCGAGACGCATGAGTCCTCGATCGGGGGGTCGAATGCGACTTCGTAGACATGGCCGGGGCTGCGCCACGGATCGTCGGGTACGCGGACGCGGATCGTTCGGGTGCTCGTCACCAGATAGAAGGTCTTCGGCGCCGCCCCGTTGTCGGCGGCGGTCGCCTTCGGAGGCGAGAGGACGACCTGCGCGCGCGTGATCGGTACCTCGCGGGGCGCCGCCATGACCACGAACTCGCCCTGCCCGATGCCCGGTCGCTGCTCTTGCCATGACGTCTTCGGGTCTCCGTCGGTCAATTCGAGACCTCGCGACCCCGGCACGCTCGACCCGCGAGCCACGAGCAGGCGGGCGAGCGGAGGCTGCAGACCCGTGCCGCCGCTCGCCTTGGCCTCAGTCGTTTCGGCGTCGTCCCTCTGCTCGGAATCGAGTCGCTGGACGGTCGCAGGCCTGAGCTCGAGCGACGCCGGATAGAGGGCGCGCGGATCCAGCAGCGTTTTCGCTTGCCCGCAGATCCGCAGATCCTCGTGGATGTCGCCCACGAGCACATAGCTCATGGGGCCGTCGGCCACGACTTTCACGGCAGTTCCGCTGCGCTCGCCCGAATCGCCCGACACGAAGCCGGTGATCCCGGCGAAGATCGGCTGCGGACGCCCTGCTGCCATCACGGCTTCCCAGCCCAGGCCCTCGGGGGGCTGGCCTCGCGCGGGGATCCGGACGTGGACGACGTGCTTTCCCAGCCCGATGGCGAGCGCTTCGACCGTTACGGACGCCGCAGCGGGCAGGAGCGCCTTGTCGAGCCCGATCGGAATCGAGAGGTCGTTCGCCAGGACGACGCCGCGGTCGAGGTCCGCTCGGACGTCGAGCGCCGCGAGGCCACCGCCTTCGGGCGCCACGGCATGGACGTCGGCGCGAGCCGTCCCTCCCGAAAGCAGGACGAACGTCGCGGCCATCAGGGCCGTCTGGATGGGTGGGGCCCGGCTCACGGACGAGCTGGAAAAAACCCGGGTCATGCGTCTCTGACACCCATTATCGTCATGCCGAATCGCAAAGGCGATCGCGACGCGGAACCCGAGGGTCGATATGGGTGAGCCCGACCCGCGGGGCGTCCGTTATTTGGCCGCACGACCGCGATCGTGCCACAGCCGTCGATGCATGGGTCGCTTCGGGATCGTTGCCATCGCCGCGGCTTTGGTGGTGCTGGCGTCGACCCTCGCCATCGTGCGCGTCGCTCGGCGAGCACGCGTTGCCTCGAGCTCCGTGGCGCCCCCGCCTCTCGCGCAGATCGCGTCCCCGGGCGGCACGCCGACGGCGAAAGAAGCGCCTGCGCGGGACCTTCCTGCGCGCGATTCCTCCCCTCGCGAAACGCGCGAGGACGCCATCAATCGCCTCGACCTGCTCCGGATTGGCCCCGCTGAGGACGGGCTCGTTGCGCCGACGCAGGCAGGAGCAGCTCGCCTGACGCTCGACCCGGGCCTGCAGCGCGCGGCCACGACACTGCTCGCCGCGCATCATCTGCCGGAGGCGGCCCTGGTCCTCATGGATGTCGCTACGGGGCGGCTGCTTGCCTACGCGACCCACGTCGAGCACGGGGCTGCCCGCGACATGTGCTCCGAAGCAACCGCCCCGAGCGCGAGCGTCTTCAAGATCGTCACCGCCGCCGCGCTGGTGGAGGACGCGCACCTCGGAGCGGAGACCACGCAGTGTTACTCGGGCGGCGCAGAGAAGATCACGAGCCTTGACCTAATCGACGATCCGAAGCGGGATCGATGGTGCTCGACCCTCGCGGGGGCGATGGGGCGGAGCATCAACACGGTTTTCGCTCGCCTCGCGAGGTCCTACCTCGAGCCCCATGAGCTCGAGGCGATGGCGCGCCGATTCGGGTACGGAGAACCTCTGACGTTCGACGTCCCCGTGCAGCCGAGCGGTCTTCGCATCCCCAGCGATCCGCTCGAGTTCGCTCGAACGGCGGCGGGCTTCTGGAACACGACGCTTTCGCCCCTCGAAGCCGCCGAGCTGAGCGCGGTCGTTGCGCATCGGGGCGAGAGCGTGCGCCCGAGGATCGTCGATCGGGTCGAGGCGTCGAACGGGGCGGTGGTCTGGTCGGCTCCTTCGCCCGAGCCTTCGCATCGCGTCATCGCCCCCGAAACTGCCGAGGAGCTCGCGACGATGATGCAGCGCACGGTCGCCGAGGGAACGTGCCGGCGAGCATTTCATGACGGCGTCGGGCGCGCGTTTTTGCCTGGTATCCCCGTCGCTGGAAAAACGGGCACGCTGACC
>DASPUY010000290.1:0-8792 GCA_035622655.1 Polyangiaceae bacterium | reverse complement strand
GGCGATGGCGGCGAGCTTCCGCCTGCCGCCGCGGGCGCGCTCGATTCCGACGGGCGACTGTGGACTGGAGCGGGAAGCGTCGTGTCGCGGTATCTTCCGACGGGGGCCATCGATCCGAGCTTCGGAAATGCCGGCGCTGTGGATCTTGCTGGCCTGGACGGCGGGCCTGACGAGTCGGTCATCCAGACCCTCGTCCTCGAGTCGTCGGGCAACGCCGTCGCCGTCGGAGCGCATGTCGACGACGGATCGTATGCCGTCGACCTCACGCAACTCACCCCTTCGGGCGATCTGAATGCGACGTACGCCTTCGGCGGATTCGCGTCCGTTCCGAGCACCGGTGGCCCCGTGGGGGCTGCAGCGCTGCTGGACGGAGGCGTTCTCGTGTGGAGCTCGTATGGCGAAGTCCTCGCGTTCACGGCCGAGGGGCAGTCGGCGGGCATCTGGTATCTGCAGGCGTCCGGAACGCTTCTGGCCGCGACGCTCGACAGCAGTCAGCGCCTCATCGCCACCGGGATGAACACGAGCGATCCCATGAACCAGAAGTGGTTCATCAATCGGTACTTGCTCTTCTGAGGGGCACGAACCCGTCATGTGCTTGCCTTGCACCCGAGGCCGAGAAGCAGTGCGGCCATCGCGGCCAGCACCCAGCCACGTGCCGCCGGCGCGGGGGCGGGGGAGAGCCCGGGACCCGCGTCCGTGCCCCCAGCGCCAGCATCGGTTCCTCCCGGACCGCCGTCCGTCCCGGCGGGGCCGCCGTCGGCGCCAGCCTGGATGCCCACGGGCGCGTTTGCAAGGTAGCTCGTGATGAATGCACCGGGGCCAATCTCCGAGATCACCCGGCTTCCAACCCCCAGTGTTTCCGCGGCACAGGTCGTCGCGTTTCCGTAAGACTGTACCGCGACGACGACCTGCTCCGACTGGGCGACGCCCGCCGGGAACAGCGACGGACCCCCGGAATCGCCGTCGCACGTTCCGGGCACGTCGTCGGCCCCGCCTTGACCGAATGCAACGATGAGCGGCGTGAGGGCGTCGTTGATCGTATCCGTCCCTGTCCGCCGAAGCGTGTTGGTCGTGCTCGTCTGCGTCTCGCCGTACCCCACGTGCTCGACCGCCGAGCCGAGCTCGAGCCCATCGCCGCTTGAAGAGGGGAGGGCAATCGTCGGCGTGCTCGTCGTGGCGCCGGAAAATTGCAACATGCAAAAATCGTGATCCGCGCCGTCGTACAGCGCGTCGTAGTACACCGAGCTTGGAACGACCCCGTACACGGGGGGAACCGGCGTGCCGCCGAGCACGTACTGTTCCCCGACGGCGTAGTTCTCGGACGCGACGATCACCGTGGGCACGTACGTGTTGCAGCAGTGCGCTGCGGTGAGGACGAATCCGTTGCCGTTCTCCACCTGAACGATCGTGCCCGTGCACTCTTCGAGCTCGGTCGTTCCGACCGGTGCCAGCACCGCGACGACCGCGGTGTGCGTCGTGTCCGCGGTGCCGTACGCGATCGCCCCGCTGCGACTGGCGGTCGGGCCACCGGTCGTCGCGCTCGGCGCGGAAGAGGCCGTGCATCCGAGGAGCGCGCAAGCGACCCGCGTCAACGCGCCGACGAGCCGGGACCCCCGGCCGCGCGCGAAGGGCTTGTGCAGGGCGTGCCGTCGCGCGCCCCGGACGATGGGCGGCGCATTGCTCATCGTCGGTCGAATCGGGCGGCTCGGCTCCGATGCGGCAGCCGGAAGGCCAGCACGAAGGCGCCGAACAGGAGGATCCCCGATGCGCCGGTCGGAGGGCCAGGCGAGACCGAAGTGCAGCCGTATTCGGGCACCGGGTCGTTGGTGAGAGCGGTCGGGTCGGTGTTCGGGTCCGTGCCCTTTTCGATGTCGGCGATGGCTCTCGGATTCGATGCCTGGATGGCCATGAGCGCGGGTCCCGCCGTCGATGCGGCCATGTAAGGCGTCGCACCGTCATTCAACATGAGCGTGCCGAACGCCGTCATCGGTGGGCCCGGAGCCGCTGGCGGATCGTTGACGTGGCAAAGGTGACATCCGTCGGGAGGGGCGACCTTCGTCTCGACCCATCCTGAGCCGAGCACGAGGTCCTGATCCACCGCGGCGGGAAAATCCGGGGTTGCGCGTGCGGTGCGGGCGAGGGCAACGACGCCGGCGAGTACGAAGGCTGCGAGAAGGTTTCTTGCATTCATCGCGATTCGCCCCGATGCGCTCCGACGCCCGAAGGAACTACCTCACAGGAACACATGGAACTGCGCGAGCCACGTGGTCTCCCCGGTGTGGCTTGCGGGTACGCCCGCGCTCGCGGCGGTTCCGAGGCTCGAGTAGATGCCATCGAACCGCAGATCCACGTGCGGCAGACAGAACCAGACGACCGACACCCATCCGTCGAGCGAAACCGGCTCCCCGCTCGCGCCGCTGTTCATGGCCTCGCCGGTCAGCATGAAATGGAGCCCCTGCAGCGATTCGTAGTCGGCCTGCAGGAAGGCGGCGTAGCCGCCGCGGTGCCCGTTCCACGTGAGCGACTGGTACACCGAGTCGGCCTCGCCGAGCAGGACGAGCGACTCGGCGGGAGCGTAGCGGGCGAACACGCCGTTGGCATAGCGGTAGTCGGTGACCCCGTAGACGATGTCGCGGGTGGCGCGCGTGAACGAACTGCTCGCGCCGACGGCCAGCGTCGTCATCGCCGCGTATTCGACGTAGGCGCTGTAGCCCCGCTCGCGAAAAACGTCGGGATGGATCTCGAAATTGCCCGCGATCCCCATGACCTCGCCGCGCAGCTTGTCCCTGGCGAACGACATGGCGACCCCGTATTGCTGCGAATCGTCCATGTCCGTTCGCGTCAACGTGCGCACCCAGAGCGTGTGTTCGATCATCCGGATGCCGAACGGCAAGTTGATGCGCCCCGCGCGCAACAGCCATGCCCCGTCGTCGTCGAGCTCCACCCCCACCCAGTGCTCCCGCGAGATTGCGTTGTCGCTCGGGTTGGGGGTCAGGGAGGCCAGGAGATCCCCTTGGGGGATGTATCCGATGCTTCCCGCCGCACGGAAGCGGCCGATCTTGAAGTCTCCGTACAAATCCGCTCGCATCGTGATGAATTCCTGCTGAGCGGGCACCCCCTCGACCTTGTTGCTGTAATACGCCTCGCGAAAGTCGCCCCCGAGACGCAGCTGCTCGGGCAGCGTCGGCGCGAGGCCCCAGAGCAGCCCTGACGTGCTGTCCGCCTCGCCCGACTCATTGCTCTCCCCGTAGCGCATGCGAAGGAGCAGATCGCTCTGGGCGCGCCCATACGCCGTGAGCGCGCCCGCGCCGCCGGAGGGATCGGTGTGGCACGGCATGCACCCGGTGTATCCATGGCGGATCATGAACGGGTATGCGTGAGCGTTCGACGAGAGGAGGACGACGACGAACGCCACCCCGAGCGCCAGGCCCCAGTGCGCCAGGCGGCGGCCGAGTGGACGAAGAGGTCTCATCGACTCTTGCCCGTGTGCCCTCCACGCTCGCCCGCACGACCAGGTCCGCCGGTGCGCCCCACTCGTTCAGTGTGCCCCGGCCTTCCGGCGCGCCTCGGCCGGTCGAAGCCTGTCCGCCGTCGCGTCGCGCCGACGACCGTGGCAATCGCCGCGGAGATCCAGGCGAGTGAGCCTCCGGTCGCTCCCGCGGAGCGCGAGACGGAGCAACCGGTTTGGAGCGCGGGTGGAACCGGTCCTTGCGGGCTACTCAGCTCGTCGCGCTCCCCGGCGGGCGGTTGCGGTGTGTACTGGAGCTGTGAGGTGTCGAAGAGATTGGCCTGCGCGCGATCGACGATGCCCTGCATCGTGGCCGTGTCGAGCGTCGACGAGCGGCCGAGGATCCACAGATAGCTGCGCGATGGGTCCCCGACGACGGCGTACTCGTAGCTGGGCCCGACCTCGAGGATCCAGTAGTTGCCGGAGAACCCCCCGACCTGCAGCGCCAGCTTGGCCGAAACCGAGGTGTCGGGAACCGTCGCGATCATCGACACCGTGTTGAGCGGACCGGTGGTGCTCCCGACGTTGCATTGATTGACGAAAGTGAGCGTCCCGTCCACGTTCTGCGTGTAAAACGCCGTCGTCCCGAAGCAGCCGGTCTCGGTGAGACGTGGCAGGCGGGCGATCTCGTACCACTTGCCTTGAAATTGGGAGAGATCCACCCCCTGCGCCACCTGGAGCGGTGGCCCGTTGCACCCAGCGACCGTCGACGCGGCAATCAGGAACGCGAGCCCCCCGAGCGATGCGACACGGGACATTTTCACGGGTCAACTACAACGGCGGCGGGGAGGCTCGTGTGTCGAAACCGTGAATTTTGGGGGAGCTGGGATCGTCGAATCTTGCCGTGGACGTTCCCCCTGAGCTGACCGCACGATCGCACGAGAGAGGCCGCCCCTGGCCCGCTGCGAACGTTACGGAAAAGTGACTCTCGTGCGACATTGGCCGGGCGAGTCGCCGCCCAAAGTTCACAATGAGGCATTTCGTTGACTGATAACGTCGCGCGCGCTCGGGTGGGAGTGCGAGTCGAGACTCTCCGCGCCGGGAATCCACGCTGTCGGACGGCTGGACGACCATCGAGATTGCGGTCGCGGCGAGTCTCCAGAATGTTGCTCGGAAGTGGCACTACGGACCGGAACGATTGAGTAGAGGTACGCCCCGTCGGTTCAGCAATTCGTCCAGGCTCAGTCACGATTCACCTTCCGCCGAGAGGGACTTCCAACATGCACGTCGTAGCCGGTGGCGAGAGCCAGCGTGCCATCGCGGCAGCTGCGAGCGAGAGCGATGCGGACGAGCGAGCGTCGCCGAAATCGCGGACCCGCAGCAGTACCGCGTCGTGGTCCAAACAGCAGACCGACGTGGCTTGTTTGCGCGCGCGCGGAGCGCATATCGCGCCGGTTCGCGAGTTCGGGCGGGTGGTCGCCCGATCCGCCGCGATGCACGAGGTGTTCGACGTGCTCGAGCGCTTCGCCAAGACGGACGTCACGGTCACGTTCTGTGGAGAGACCGGCGTCGGCAAGGACATTCTCGCGCATGCGCTTCACTCCCAGAGCGCGCGGGCGGACGCGCCCCTCGTCGTCTTCGACTGTGGAGCCGTGGCGGCCAATCTCGCCGAGAGCGAGCTTCTCGGGCATGAGCGTGGAGCCTTCACGGGAGCGATTACCGCCCACGCAGGCGCGTTCGAGCGTGCGCACGGCGGGACTCTTTTTCTCGACGAGATCGCCGAGCTGCCGATCGACCTGCAGCCGCGGCTCCTGCGCGCTCTCGAGAGCCGTCGGGTGCGACGTGTCGGCGGAAGGGTGGACCGCCGCGTGGACGTTCGGGTGATCGCAGCGACGAACCGCGATCTTCGCGCCGATGTCGCAGCCGGGCGGTTCCGCGAGGACCTGTTCTTTCGCCTGGCCGTCGCGGTGGTGCCGATCCCGCCGCTTCGCAAGCGGCTCGAAGATCTGCCGCAGCTCGTCTACGGCTTGCTGTCGGATCTGGGCCGGCCGGATCTGAGGGTCTCGGATGCGGCGTTCACCGCCCTTCGGGCCCACGCCTGGCCTGGAAATATCCGCGAGCTGAAGAACGCTCTGGCGTGCGCCGTCGCATTCGTCGAGGAAGCAGCCTCCACGCTCGAGCAGCGCCACCTGCGGCTGCTCAGCGCGGGTCCCGACGACGACTCCGGACTGGACGGCTTGCCGCTCGCTGGGCAGGCTCTCGAACGAATCGAGCGCGTGGCCATTCGTCAGACGCTCGCGCAGGCGGACGGAAACAAGATGTACGCCGCGCGTGCGCTCGGAATCGCTGTGTCGACGCTGTACGAAAAACTGAAGAAGTACGGATTGTAGGATCCGGCCCTCGCGCATGTGCGTCGGAGCAGCGCGTGCACGTCGCCGGCCAGCGCGAGTGTCGCGGTCAGCTTCCCCCGACGCGGAACGTGGCGCTCACGTCGACATCGGGCTTGACCGTCACCCCGAGGTACGTCGGCACGACGATTCCGAACTCGGTCATGTTGATGTGAAATTTGCCTTGAGCCGACGTGTTCGTGCCGTCGCTCTTGGCCGAGTAGTGAACCGACACCGGCCGCGTCTGACCGTGCAGCGCGAGCGTTCCCGGAACGTCGGCGTCGACCTGGCCGCCGGCAGCGGGAACTTTCAGCGCGTTCTTGGCGACCGTCAGAACCCCGGCGGGGTACTTCGGGACCTCGAGGTACTTCTCTTTCATATGATGATCGCGTAGCGAGATGCCCGTCGACAGGTTGCCGAGAGGTACAGTGATGGTGAGGTTGCCGTCGGCCTCCGACACCGAGAGATCGGGAGTCGAGCCGTCGATCTTCAGGCCCGCGGGACCGACCGCCTCGAAGGCGACGTGAGCGTCGCTTGCGGAAGACAGGGCGGCGTACCCGGCGCTGCTCGCGCTCAGAGCGCACACGCAGGCCGAGATGATCCAGAAAATGGGTTGTCGGCGCATCGGGCTCACCTCCGCGCCGCTCCATTGCGCGGCGCGCCCTCGAGATACCGGCGGGTCCGAACGCGACGCAAGAGTCATTTCGGTGACACATTGGCGACGACGTCGTCCCCGCCCTCGTGTCCCAGGGTGCGGTGGGGGGAACGCGCCCGGCGCTCGCCCTCAGCTCCGCCGTTTGCTCGGCCGCGTGCTCTTTTTCGAACCGGGCGGGCGAGAGGAATGCAGGCCCAGGACCTCGATCTCGGACCCGGGCAGCGGTGGCGGTCCCAGCTTCCGGCCGGCGGCTCGCGGAAGAAGGAGGGGCTCTGCCGCCGGCGGAGCCGAAGCGCTCCTCTGGGTGTCTTCGTCGACGATCTCGAGCCACTCGGGCTGCACGGGGATCGTGTCGTGGGCGCGATTTTCTCGTGGCGCGCTCGAGCGGACGAGCGCGGGCTGGGAGGCGGGACGGTCTTCGGGCGTGGGCTCGGTCGGAGCGGTGGTCTGCGGCTCGCTGGTCTTCCGAGGCGAGCGCGCCGATGACTTTCCGGGTCGGGGCGGCTTGCCGGGGGCAGCAGAGGGTCCGGGAGTCGATGCGACCGCTCGACTCGCCTTGGACTGCGACGAGGGGCGAGCCTGACGCTTGGGGCGCTGGGGAGGCTTGGAAGGCATCGATCAAAAGTTAACGCACCTTGCCGATTCGAGCGATGAGCTGGTGCGCACTCGCACGCAAGACCGGGGTCGTTCGCGCGCTCCCTTCGGGCACCGGTTGCAGCGCGAGCAGTCCGGCCGCCACGTTTCTCCTGGTGAGCGCGCGCCCGCCCGAAAGGTAGGCGGGTCACCCCGTCGGGCACACGCGCCGCCCTCGCTCAGGCGGCGCTCACGAGCTCGACCGAGATCTCGCGCGGCTCGCCACCGTCGCCCAGCGCTCGGAAGAGGGCCATCCGAAAGCCGGCGGCGTCGATGGCATTCCATTCGCGATCGAACTCGGCGTGGAGGCGATCACGATGATGTTTGCGCCTTGCAAGATACGCCTCCACGGCCTCGTTGCTTTCGACCTTGCCGCGGGCGATGAAGCGCTCGACGCGCGCCGTCGCCACGGCGGCGTCGTGCAGATCGCCGAGGCGATTCTGCAGAGCATGGATCGCGGCGACCAGCTGCTGGGACTGCGGCGCCAGGACGCCCTGAAAGATCTCGAGAGTGAAGCGCAGCCTACGACACGAAGATCGCACGTTGTGAATGACTTCGATGCTGGGCGGACGCTGCTGTCCGTACGCGAGAATCTCTTCGTAAGCACGCCAGGTCTGATCGAAGACGAAGTGGCGTACGCACCTTCGGACCGCGGTCGCGCCGTCCTTCCCGTTCGGCAGGACGTCGCGCGGCCGGCCGCGCAGCCACCGGTGGACCTGCATGACGGCCTCGCGCGTACACTTGCGCCGGAGTTTGCGCGCTGCGGAGCGAGCGTGCTTCGTGCGGCGCTCGGCAATGCACTCTCGCAGAGGCGCGAGCTGATAGCGGGCCTCCCGTTCGACCCGGCGCAGCCACCGGTCCAGATCCTCGAGCAGTACGTCGTCGTCGCGCGTCTTGCCCAGGGCCCGCTCGACATCGCGTAGTCCGCGAGCGAGCTCCTCGCATCGGCTCGCCTCGAATACCGTGCGCCCCATGATCGCGAGGCCTTCGCGCATGAAGCGAAGCGTCGAACGGGAGTCGTGCACACCCTCGGCGTCCCCGCGCTTGGCCTTGCGCAGACGTCTGGTCAGTTTGCGGGCCTGCGACTCGAGCGTCGATCGCATCGCCTCCGCCATGAGCTCGTCGGCTCGCATGAGCAATCATCTTGCAGAAGATTCGACGCCTCCGGCAAGAGCCAAAGAGACGCGCCCAAACTCGAGAGAATTCTCGAGAGTGGAAAGGCTGTGGGGACCTTGTGGACGCGTTGGGGGGACGGCGGCGGCGAGGCTGCGTTCGAAATCGCCTCGGACACGGGTCTACGGGACCTTGACGTGGTGCTTTGCATCCACCGGGCGCACGGCGAGGTTGCAGAAGAACCCGGCCACGAGCAAGGTCGCCATGATGTACATCGTGATCGTGTAGGCCTCCGTCTTCGGGACGCCCCGCGCGAGCTGGGCTTCGCGGATGTAAGTGACGAGTGTCGGGCCCACGAGCGCGGCGGCGGACCAGGCGGTGAGGAGCCTCCCGTGGATCGCGCCGACCTGGTAGACGCCGAACACGTCGCGCAAGTAGGCCGGGATGGTGGCAAATCCGCCCCCGTACATGCTGAGGACGATCGCGAAGCAGGCGATGAACGCGCCGACGCTGCCGGTCTTTCCCGTCGTCGGCACCAGCACGTAGAGCAGCGCGC
>DASPUY010000289.1:0-24888 GCA_035622655.1 Polyangiaceae bacterium | reverse complement strand
CGGTTTTCCTTGGCATCGATCGGGTCGAGCGAAACCGCGCTAGGGATGCCGCGGGAGCGGCGTCCGGGGGCGAGCGAAGCGAGCACGGGGCGGAGCCCCGGCGACCCGTCTGGAGCGCTGCGCGCCTGCGAGGGCGCGCCCGCGAAGGCGGTTTCCATGGCCTCAAGGCCATGGAAAAGCGCTCTAGTCCTCGAGCAGCGCTCCGAAAAGGGCCATCCCACCCGCCACGGCCACGGTGTCGAACACTCCGAGAAGCAGGAGCCAATCGCGCACCTCCCCCAGATCCACGGGCTGACCGCTGGCGGACGCGTAGAAGACCTCTCGAGTCGCAGCCACACTGGAAAGAAGCGCGGGCGAGAGGAGCGGAAACAGGACCGTCGCGAGCAGAAGCTCGCGTGCCCGGGTCCGAACGGTCATGGCTCCGAACAGGGTGCCGGTGGCAGCCACCCCGACGGTTCCAAACCCCATGATGAGGGCGAGCGAACCCGCCACACGTGGCAAATCGACGTCGAAGAGAAGAGCCACGAGCGGAACGACGACGGCCTCGACCGCGACAAGAAACAGGAAGACACCTGCCGCTTTGCCCAGCCAAATGGAGGCCCGCGGGATCGGCGAGACGAAGAGGCCCAGTAGGGCCGACTCTTCCCGCTCGCGCTGCCAGCTCCGTCCGAGGGCGAGGACCGAAGAAAAAAGCACGGCAATCCAGAGCGCGCCCGGAGCCACCCTCGTGGTCGAGGCTGGACCGCTCGAAAACGCCACACTCGTGAGGATGATCACGAGAGCCGCAAAGAACGCTGTCGTCGTGACAATTTCGCGCGTGGCAAGCTCGATCCGGAGATCCTTGGTGAGAACCACCACCGCCCCCCGCGCCCCCTCTGCCAGGGACGCGGTCCAGGGTATCGTCGTGCCCGCCGGAGCGGCCGAGTCGCCCGCTCTCGTGTCGTTCTCGGCCGTCATCGGGGCAAGCCCCCCATCTGCAGGGTCCAACCCGAAAGCGGCGGCCCACCCGCCCCGCCGCCCGAAGCGAGGGGGCGCCGCCAGAGCCGGCACGCCGGGGAGACCTCGAAGAGCTGGGCGAGCTTGAAGACCGGGGAGACCTCGAAGACCTGGGACAAGGGCTCGGCACGGTGGGCGGTGCGAGGAGCCCAAGGAGTGCGGGGGGGGCAAGGAACACAGGGAGTGCCAGGAGCGCAGCGAGCGTACGGAGCGTAAGAAACCAGGACAGGCTCGGGGCGTGGCATGGCGCCGGCATTAATAATCGAGCGAAGGGGCGCGTTTCTCATCTTGACCAGGATCATCAGCCCGGTAGATTCGCAAAGAAGGGCGCGTGTTGCCATCATGTCGGCGCGCGGTCCTTCGGAAGACACGGAGCCATGACGGACGAGCCGCCGCCAGCCGCTCCGACGGACACAACGTCGGATCGACGGCCCCCATCGAGACGTAGTCGCGCGACGAAACGTGTCGCAGTTCTCTACAACGTGGACTACGAGGACGCTTGCCCGGAGACGGATCCTGCGTGGGCAGCGCGCGCGGAAGTGGGGCTTGTCGCCACGAGTGTGGCGGAGGCGCTCAATGGCACGGGCTACGAGGCGCACTTGGTTCCGGTCGACGGAGACCTCGGTAGCCTTCGAGCCCAGTTGACGGAGCTCGATTTCGACTGCGCGTTCAACTTGTGCGAGTCGCTGGCGGGAGACGCGCGACTGGAGAGCGCAGTCCCAGTCATTCTCGAGCTAATCGGAATCCCCTTCACTGGCTCCCCGCCCGAGGTGCTCAGCTTCGCTCTTCGCAAGGACCGAGTGAAACAAAGGCTCGAGGAGGCGGGCATCCCCACCCCGGCGGGGCGCGTGCTCACCAAACCCACAGACGCATGCGACCTGGGGTTTCCGCTGATCGTCAAACCGGTGCGAGAGGACGGGTCGGTCGGCATCTGGCGAACGAGCGTGGTCAATGACCGGCTCGAGCTCGAACGCGCAATCGAGGCAGTGGTCACCAAGCTGCGGCAGCCCTGCTTGGTCGAGCAATTCATCGACGGTCGGGAGCTCAACGTGGCACTGCTCGGCCATCCCACGCCGCGCGTGCTGCCCTTGAGCGAAATTGACTTCTCCGCCCTACCTTCGGACGCGCCTCGGATCGTCTCGTACGATGCGAAGTGGACCAGCGGCTCGATCGACGACCTCGGGACCGTTCCGATCCTGCACCCCGTCCTGCAGAGCGCCACTGCCGCTCGCGTCCGACGCGTTGCATCCGACGCGTTCCGCGCCGTCGGCGTGCGCGACTATGGCCGCGTCGACGTCCGTCTCGCCACGAGCGGGATTCCCTACGTCGTCGACGTGAATCCCAACTGCGACCTGTCGCCCAACGCTGGAATCGCGCGCGCCGCTGCGGTCGTGGGAATCGACTTTCGCGCTCTCGCCCGTCTCCTGCTGCGCTACGCGCTACGAAGGCGCCGTGTCCCCGGCGCCGCGCCCGATCTCGCCGCGTCGCCTCGCTCGGATGCCCGTCGGTCGCTATAATTGAACAAAGGATGACGCTCGACGAGGCGATCCGGATCCTGCGAAGCCCCGAGGGTCGCGACGAGACGAAGCGCGTCTATCTTCTCCGGCGCGCCGTCGATTGGGCGGAAATTACGATCCGCGCCGGCGACGTGGCGCGCAAGGAGGCCGAAGCGATCGTCGACGCGGTCGCGGCTCGCGCGGAGGAGCTGTTTCCCCACAGCCGAGAGACGTTCGCCATCGTCTACGGGGTGCGCTTGAAGCGCGTCATCGACGAAGTCTACGGCCAGGCAAGCTGAGCTGGGCTGAGCTGGTCTTGTTTTGCGCTTCTGGTTCACCAGTCGCCCCTGAGCCTCGCTCGGCGTTCTTGTTTTCGGGGTTCTCGGTTCAGCCTGAGCCTCGCTCCGCCTCAGCTCGCTGACGCTCGCTCGGCTCCGCTGCTTGACCTCTTCCCCCGGGTCTGGGTTTCTTCCTAGAAAATGAAGACGCCGCAGGCGATGACGGTGGACCAGAGCCCCTTGGGATGGCCTTCGGCGCTCTGCACGATGTTCCGCGTCTTGAGAATCGTCTTTTCGAGACGAAAGACTTGCTCGCGTTCGTTCCACGCCTTTTCCGGGTCGAACTCGATTCCGAGCGTCGTGGCGAGCATCGTCGCGGCCAGGTCCTCGGCGTAGTCGCCCGCCTTCCTCGCCGTCTCTCCGTAGCTGTGGTGCTCGGAAAGGTAGCCATACCGGTCCTTGTCGGCCGGGCGCGCGAGACCGATCGCAGCCGCGATCAAGCGGTTCGGCTCGTTCGTGTCCTGCCTTGCCATGACGCAGTGGACGATCTGGCCCGGCATGATGAGCTTCTCGCCCTCTTTGCGGCTCATTTCCTTGCACCGCGGAGGAAAAATCGAGCTTACGGTAACGAGGTTTGCTTTTTCGATGCCCGCGTTGCGCAGCGCGAGCTCGAACGACGAGAGGCGATCCTTGTGAACGCCGACGCCGTTCGTGAAGAAGATCCCCTTGGGCACGAACAGCTCGTGCGTGACGGGGAAGCCGCTCTCGTTCCTGATGATTCGGTCCTTTTCCGCATTCATCGCTCTGCGATGCCTCCAGATGGCAGGTACGCACGCCGGCGCGGCGCCAGGTTACTCGGTTCGCTTTGTCGGCCGAGCGAAAAAGGCGCGCAGGGAATCCGCCGGGCTCACCGTGACGGAGTCTTGGCCTTTGCCGTGGACCGAGGCTTCGTGCTCGCGCCCTTCGGGCTCTGCACCGGCGCGGCGGCCTTCACGCCCCTGGCCGTCGGCCCGGCGCCGGTCGGCGACGAAGGGGCGCTTCGCTTGACGGCCGATCGGTATGCGTCGAACAGGCGAGGCACGGGCCAGGTCCCGAGCTTCTGTCGGAGGCCGGCGTCTTTCCCACGCTTCTCGAGCTCCAGAATCGCTTCGATGAGCTTTTCGCGCGTGCCGAACCTGGCCTTGACCTCGGTGAACACGGAGTGAAGGCGCAAGAGCTTGGCGTTCGAGACGTGAGCCAGGCCCTTCTCCTTGTTGGTCCGCGAGACCCAAAGATCCTCGCCCGTGAGTTTTTCCACGGCTTCGACCAGCTTGGCCTTGTCGCCGAACTTTTCCTGAACGAGCGCGAGCGGAGTCTTTGCGGCCATCGCCGAAATCCTTTGAGGGGTGCGCGAGATGACTCGAGCGGAATTGGGGGCGCGGACCCTAGCAAGGGCCGGGAGAGCCCGCAAGACGGACCCACACCACCTCAGTCGAGGCTGGCTTCCGTGGCATCGACGATGTGCTGGTACCGCCGGTAGAAGCGCGTGACGTTCACGACGTAGTCGCGGGTCTCCGCGAACGGCGGGATGCCGCCGTAGCGGATGACGGCCGTGTCCCCCGCGTTGTAGGCCGCGATCGTCAGCTCGAGGTCGCCGTTGAACTCGTTCGCCAGCACACGCAGGAGCCGGACGCCCCCGAAGATGTTCTCCCGTGGATCCTCGATGTCGCGCACCTGCATGAGAAGCGCGGTATCGGGCATGAGCTGCATCAAACCGCGCGCACCGGAGATGCTGACCGCCCGAGGGTCGTAGTCGCTTTCGCAGCGAATGACTGCGCGAACGAGCTGCTCGGGAATCTGGTAAAGGGCGGCCGCCTGATGGATCCACTCGTCGTAACGCGTGAAGCGCGCGACGTCCCGATCGCTGGGGGCAACGGGAACCACGCCCGGGGCAGGCGTGGTCTTCCGCCAACCGTTGCCACGAATGTAAACCCGGTACCGCCTGTCGCCTTTGGGGCTGTTGGTGAAATGAACGGTCCCATCGCCGTCCGTGTACGTGTAGATGTCGGCGCGGCCGACGGACGCGGCGACAAGCATGCACGAGAACACGGCGGCGGGAAGGGCGCGAAGCAAATGAGACTCCTCAGCTCGGGGCCAAAGGGGGCTCGGCTCTAGCTTAAAGGTGCCAAGAAGCCCCCGCGGCCGCAAGGCGCAGCGCTTTGTCCGTTACGGTGGACCGACCGCTATTGTAAGGAGGCTACCTCCCAACCCACCCCGCACCTCCACATGCAGGACTGGTCGATTCCTCTCGTCATCGCGATCGGCGCTTTTCTCGCGGTTCTTCTCTGGCGCGTTCGCCCGGCGCTCCCGCCCTGGGGACGGAGACGTCACGGACGCCGCCAGGCGCTGCGCGATGCGCGAGCTCGAATCGAGGCTGCGCCGGATGGGCGGACGCGCGCAGTCGCCCTTTGCGACGCGGCGGATCTCAGGGCCAAGACCATCGGAGGCATTGCCAGCGCAAGCGGCCTTTACCTGCGCGCCATTCGCAGCGACCCGACCTCGACCGACGTCATCGAGCGCGCGTCGGTCGCGCTTGCTGCACGCCCGCGCACGCTCGAGTCGCTCCTTTGGCGGCACCTCGCGGCCGCGGGCCCTTGGACCGGGCCTTCGCGTCGCGCAGCGTACGCGTCGATCGATCGCCTCCGAGCCCTTTACGAAGGGCCCCTTCGCAATGCCGTACGCGCTCGGGCCCTGGCGAACGCGCTCGAGTCGCTCGACGTCGAGGACGCAGCGCAGTGATCCGGGCCGCCGTCGCGGAGCCCTCAGCCCGGCGGCCAGAACACCTTCGGGATGGCGTGACGATGCGTCAGCGCGAGCCAGTCCATGAGCCCGGCGACGGTGATGTGAACGAGAAACCCCTGATAGATGCTCTTGGTCTTCATGCTGAGCGAGCCGAGCGCGATGCCCGCGACGATGGCTCCGTTCGCCTCGAGAAATGGCTTGCCGTAGTGAATCATGCAGTACGGCACGGCCATGGCGAAGATCGCGCCCGAACCGAAGCTATGCCGGAGGGCTCCGAGCAAAAATCCCCGGAAAAATATCTCCAGTGCGAAGAACTGGGCGAAATACATGCTCTCCCACACGAGAAGATCGAACCAAGAACGCGAGCTTTCCCGGTAGAAGGGATAGTACGCGCCGAAGTCGGGCTCCCGCGAAACGATGAGCATGAGGGGCACGACGAGGGCCAAAAACAGGCCGTAAATCCATAGATGCGAGAAGAAACCGCGTCCGCGAAAGCCCATGTCGAGGACCGAGTCGCGGGGGAAGCACACCTTCCAGACACCGAGCGGAGCGACGTAACCGGCGACGCGCGTGGCCGCCCACCACGCGAAGCCGTAGAGCACGTCGTAGCGGAAGAGATGAATCTTCCGGTGGTGGACCTCGAGCTTGGCCAGGACGGGTCGTACGAACTCGTCGTACCCCGAGCGACCCCCGTAGTACTCCTGAAGGGTGAGCACGGCAGCGCAAAGGGCGAGCGCAACGTAGGGACGAAAGTCGGTGCGTCCCTCGCCCGCGAGCTGCACTCGATACGTGGTCGCTTCCTGGTCGAGCGCCCGCCACGTGTCTCGGAAAAACCACCAGAGGGCGGGCAGGAGTACCAGCAGCGCCGGGAGAGGGACGATCGCCTTGACCACTGCTGAACCGCTCGATCCGTACCAGCCGGTGCGCCCCAGCCGATGCGTGCATCGGAGCTGCCGGCGCACCACGCGGGCAGGGCGGCGCGGCGCGAGGAAGACTAGGATGACGCGCGCAGGATTTCCACGATGGAGAAGACGTTCAAGGAAGAAAGTGGAAAGCTCCCCAACTTCGTCCTCGAGAGGGTCGAGCACGACATCGCGACGGGGAAGAATTACGCCCGCGTGATGACCCGCTTCCCACCGGAGCCGAACGGCTACCTGCATATCGGGCACGCCAAGAGCATTTGCCTGAACTTCGGCATCGCTCAGACGATCCCCGGCGCGGTTTGCAACCTTCGCTTCGACGACACCAACCCGAGCACCGAAGAGGACGAGTTCGTCCGATCCATCCAGGAGGACGTGCGCTGGCTGGGGTTCGAGTGGGACGGGCGCATGTACTTTGCGTCCGATTACTTCGAGAAGCTCTACGCCCTCGCCCTTCGGCTCATCGAAGCGGGAAAGGCATACGTCGACAGCCAGTCGCTCGAGGAGCTCAGGGACGGGCGAGGCGGCTTTTACTCGCCCGGGCGTCTTAGCCCGTACCGCGATCGGTCCGTCCAGGAGAACCTCGGTCTCTTCGCCAAGATGCGGGAGGGCGCGTTCGAAGATGGCTCCCACGTGCTGCGCGCCAAGATCGACATGCAGTCGCCGAACCAGAACCTGCGCGATCCGGTGATGTACCGCATCAAGCGCGAACGCCACCACCGCACCGGCGACCTCTGGTGCATCTATCCGATGTACGATTTCGCGCACGGCTACTCGGACGCCATCGAGGGGGTAACGCACTCGATTTGCACGCTCGAGTTCGAAGACCATCGACCCCTGTACGACTGGTTTCTGGACCAGGTGACGTTCGATCCACGCCCAGAGCAAATCGAGTTCGCTCGACTGAATCTGACGTACACGGTTCTCTCGAAACGCAAACTTCAGCAGCTGGTGGAGGGCAAGCACGTCTCCGGGTGGGACGACCCGCGGATGCCGACGCTCGCGGGGTTGCGACGGCGGGGGTACACGCCGCGTGCAATCCGATCGTTCTGCGACCGCATCGGAGTATCGAAGCGCAACAGCTTCGTCGACGTCGCGCTGCTCGAGCACGCCATCCGCGAGGACCTCAACGACCGGTGCAAACGCGCCATGGGCGTGCTGCGTCCGCTCCGGCTCGTTCTCGAGAATTATCCGGAAGGCGAAGAGTGGCTGGAAGCCCCATGGCACCCCGAGCGTTCCTATGAAGGATCACGGCTCATCCCATTTTCTCGTGTACTCTACATTGATCGCGACGACTTCGCCGAGGCCCCGGTGAAGGGGTGGTTCCGCCTGTCGCCGGGCGCAGAGGTTCGCTTGCGCTACGCCTACATCATCAAGTGCGAGCGGGTCGTGAAGAACGACCGTGGCGACGTCGTGGAGCTTCGTTGCTCGTGGGATCCGAGCTCGCGGGGCGGCAACCCGAACGACGGGCGCAAGGTGAAGGGGACGCTCCACTGGGTCTGCGCCTCCCGCTCCGTGCCAGCGCAGGTCCGCCTCTACGATCGTCTCTTCAGAACGGAGCAACCGGGGGCCTCCGGAGACGACTTCCTCGCCGATCTCAATCCGGACTCGTGCGAGACGCCGAGGGATGCCCGCATCGAGCCCGCCCTCGTCCCGGCGACGCCGGGAGAGAGCTTCCAGCTCGAACGGGTCGGGTACTTCTGCGTCGATCGCGATTCCACACCGGAGTTGCCCGTCCTGAATCGGACGATCGGCCTGCGCGACTCGTGGGCGGCAAAGTCGAGCAAGTGACGGCGCCGGGCGTGGTCATGGCCGCCAACCTCTAGCGACGTGCGCTGTCTTCCGCCGCTGAACCGAGGCGCGCAAGGACGCGATCGCGGCCGAGCGCGACCATCACCTCGAAAAGGCCGGGGCTCGCCGTGCGCCCGGTCAGCGCTACGCGTGCAGGTTGCGCCACGTCTTTGATCGCGAGCCCGCTCGCCTGCAGCCAGACTTGCGCGGCGGATTCGAGCGCTGTAGCCGTCCACGGCTCGACCTTCGCGATGGCGTCCGCCAGGCCGCGGATCCGCGCGGCGTTGGCCGCGACCAGGAATTTGGCGACCGCCGCCTCGTCGAAGGCGGGCGGATCGCGGAATACGAAGTCGAGCCGATCGGCGGCGTCGAGAAACGTCGTTGCCCGCTCGCGCACGAGCCAGACGACCGCGCGGATTCGATCGGAGTCCACCTCAAGCCCGCGCGCTCGGAGAAACGGCTGTGTTCGATCGGCGTACTCCTCGTCGCTCGTCAGGCGGGAGGTCTTCAGGTGCTCGTGATTGATGGCGAGGAATTTCTTGGTGTCGAACTTGCCGTCGCTCCTGTTGCAGTCTTCCCAGCGGAAGGCTGCCACCAGCTCGTCGAGTGAAAAGACCTCCTGATCGCCGTGCGACCAGCCGAAGCGGGCCAGATAGTTGAGCACCGCCCGCGGCGCGTATCCTTGCTCCCGATACTCGCCGACGCTGACCGCACCGTGCCTTTTGCTGAGCTTTTCGCCGTTCGCAGCCAGCATCATCGGCAAGTGCGCGAAGGCTGGAGGCTCACGGCCGAGCGCGTCGTACAGGAGAATCTGCGGGGGAGTGTTGACCATGTGGTCGCGACCCCTCGCGACCAGGGTGATCCCCATCTCGACGTCGTCGATGACCGCGCCGAAGTTGTAGAGAGGCACCCCGTCGGACCGCAACAAGACGAAATCTTGCTGCGCCGCGTTGGGAGTCACGACCTCGCCGAAAACCTTGTCGACGTAGCGGACGCTGCCGCTCTCGGGCACGATCAGGCGAACCACGAACGGCAGATCGGGCTCATCGGTGCGTTGCCGGCACGTTCCGGGATACTTGAACGTCGCCTTCGGGTCGCGGGCTTTGAGCGCGGCTCGCTGAACGTCGAGCTCCTCTTTCGTGCAGAAGCACCGGTACGCTTTCCCCTCGCGGATGAGCGCGTCGGCGTGCTCTCGATAGAGGCCCAGCCGCTCCATCTGCGTGTAGGGACCGTAAGGACCGCCGATCTCGGGGCCCTCGTCCCAGTCGAGACCGAGCCAACGAAGCGAATCCAGAATCACGCGGACGCTCTCGGCGGTGCTGCGTTCGCGATCCGTGTCCTCGATGCGAAGCACGAAGGACCCGCGAGTCTTCCGGGCCCAAAGCCAGTTGAAGAGCGCCGTGCGCACGCCGCCGATGTGAAGAGTTCCAGTGGGTGAAGGGGCGAACCGAACGCGGGCCATGAGCGGGGACGGGTTAGCAGAGCGCGCGAGCCCATTCCACGCGCGTCGGTCGGCGCTTCCGGGCGCGCGCCGCCGCGCTATCCTTCGTCGGCCGCCGGCCCGCAACGGTCGGAAGAGCGCGCGCGCGACGCTCCGGCCGCCGGAAGAGAGAGATGTCCCGCATGCGAGGGCGACTTGCAGACGAGCAGCGACAGCGAGCGTGACGCGCATCGGGTGCACGAGGCTCCGCGGCATACGCTGCGGGCGCTGCTCGTGATGACGGTCGTGCTCGCCGTCCCCTACGCGACCCCGCGGCTGCGCGCGCTGCGCGTGGTCGAATTGCCGCACGGCGAACCGCCCGGAGAAGAGGCTCTGGGCGCAAGTGAAGGCGAGCGCGTCTCCGCTTCCGCGGCGCCGACGTCGCCCCCCGGGGAACAGGCGCTGCCGGCCTCGGAAAATATGGCCACCGTCAACAACGCGCTTCCCCCCGAGTCGCTGGAGCCTCGTGGAGCGCTTCCGCCGATCACTCGCGAGGTTCGCGCATCGCTTCGGTCGGTGGCCATCGAAGACCCATCAGGACATGCACTCGACAAGTTCTTCGAGCGGCTCGCGCGCACCGACCGCAAGGAGCAGGGCGCCGTGACGCGAGTCCTCCACTACGGCGATTCGATCATCGCCAGTGACTACGTCTCGGGCACGGCAAGACGGCGCCTGCAGGCGCGATTCGGGGACGCCGGGCACGGCTTCATCCTCATCGCAAACCCGTGGCAATGGTACTTCCACAACGACGTGGCGCACACCTCCAACTCCGAATGGAAGGCGAGCCGTCTGCGGGGCCCGGCGGCCGCCGACGGCATGTACGGCCTCGGCGGGGTCTCGTTCACGAGCTACGCGGGAGGCGTCGCATGGTTCGGCACCGCGACCCACGGTGATTTTGGACGCCGCGTGTCGCGGTTCGACCTCTACTACCTGGAGCAGCCCGGCGGCGGCACGCTCGAGATGTCGGTCCGCGGCGGCGCGCAGGAGCGTTTTTCGACCCGTGGCGACACGAAGGTCGCCCGCGTTCACTCGATTCGCACCGAGGACGGCGAGGCGGGGATGACGGTCCGCGCCACGGGGGGTCCGGTGCGCCTGTTCGGCGTCGCACTCGAACGCGATCGGCCGGGCGTCGTCTACGATGCTCTCGGTTCGCACGGCGCGCTTGCCATGCTGTGGCAGCGCCAGAACCGCGAGCACTGGAAGGAAGAAATGGCTCTTCGCGACCCGGCGCTCGTCATCGTCGAGTACGGGACGAACGAGAGTGATCTGTGGCGCCTCGACCGGACCGAGTACGAGCACACGCTCTCCGATCTGATCGACGAGCTGCACGAGGTGGCGCCGCGCGCGTCGGTCCTCGTCATCTCGCCGCTCGACCGTGGCGAGGTCAGGGCCGGGAAGATCGTCACGAAACCGGTGATCGTCGATCTCGTAACGATCCAGAGGCGCGTCGCGGCCGCGCGAGGCGCTGCCTTCTGGAGCGCCTTCGACGCGATGGGGGGGCAGGGCGCGATGGCGCGATGGGTCCGCGCTCGTCCTCAACTCGCGGGAGAGGACCTGACCCACCCTACGCCGGTCGGCGCCGAGGTCCTCGGAGACATGCTCAGCGACGCGATCATCGACGGGTTCGTCCACAACTCCAGAGCAGAGGCCCCCACGTACAGCGAGACGCCTTGATTGCGACGCCTCCCGACGCCGCGGACGATTCGCGCACCGACGGCGCGCGCCCGCCCAGGATGCCTAGCGAGCCGCGATGTTCGTTTCGGGCGCCGTCCGTGACCGTCTCCAGTCGTCGTAGGCGTGAAGAAAGTCCGTGGCGAACGAGGTCGCCAGACTCGCGTAGCCCGGTTGCGTGAAGTGGACGCGATCGCGTTGCCCCTTCGGATCCGGATCCGACGCCCAATCGATCATGGTCCCGGGACCGCCCATCGCTTGCTGTTGATCGTAGAACGCGCATCCCAGGGCGCGCGCCACGCGTCGCTGCACCTCGATGACGTCCCCGAGCGGGGGCCAGCTCGACCAGCCGCCATGGGCGACGGGGGTCTTCGCCGCGCCGTCTGCCAGCGGCGCCGGGACGAGCGTCGTCGGTCGAGCGAGGTCAGGCGGCCCGAGCAGCAAGCACGAGGCGGCCGGAGCGGCTCTCGCCACGCGGCGCAAGAGCTCGACGACCGCCCGCTCGTAGTCGGCCACGTCGAGCTTCGGGTCGAGCGCCTCGTTCGTGCCGTAAGCCAGAACGACGAGGTCCGGGGCTCGATGTTGCAACTGCTCGGCGAAATGCACCTCGTTCCAATGAAGCGGCGTGTAAACCTGCGCTCCGTTGATTCCGAGAGCGTCGACGACCACGCCGACGCGGGCGCGATCGAGCGCCATCCCGAAGACGCGCACGGCTCCGTCGCTCGCTGCTCGGACCTCGATCTGGTGAGGCCTGTCGGGCAGTGCCAGCATGTAGAACCCGGACGCCGGCTGGGAAGCTCCGGTCACGATGCGGGCCATCTTCGCGCCGTCGACCAGCACGTCGAGGCTTCCCCCCCCGGGCTGCTGCCAATAGTCGATCTCGACTCGCGACGATGGAGCGGATATCTGCGTCCACGCCCGGGCTCCAAGCCGATCGGACCCGATGGCGACCCCCAGCAGACCGTAGTCGCCGTCGCCGGAGAGCCGCCCGTCCTGCAGGTGAGCCATCCTCTGCGGCTCGAATTCTTGCGACATTCCACCCCGCACGCCGTCCTGGACGTACGACTTCCACGGCACGCCGATCGCCACGAACCCTCGGCCTCCGTCGCCAAATCGATCCTGAAGGATCCGACGATAGACCGATGTTTCCGTGTCGCTCGCCGTATGGGAATCCCCGTACTGCAGGATCCGGACGTCGTGGTCCGCGTGTCCGTCGCTCAGCGCCGCGATGGACTCGAAGACGTGTGAAAGGTGGCTCCAGCCCTCCAGGCTGCCGAATTGGGTGGCCTCGCCCGTGGCGGTTGCCCCCGCCACCAGGGCCGGCGCCGCCGAGGGCGCTTCTTCAGTCTGGCTGTCGACCGCAGAAGCTGCCGGGGCACCCGCGTTCTCGACCGCAGGACTCGCCCCGACGCTCGCTCTCTCGACCACGGAAGCGGCTTCGGTGCCCGAACTCTGGAAGGACGCAGACGTCGCGGCGGGGGGCGCCGCCGACCTCGTCTCTGCCGCGGGGTCCCGAGGAGGCTGCCGAGGCGACTCTCCGCAGGCCGAGAGGCAGATCAGAAATGCCGTTCGCCAGACCGATCGCACCGTGAAGATCGTGGCATGTGGAAGCGTGCTGATGCAAATAGGCCGCGCAGTGCGAGTCTTCGAGTACCGTCACGGGGTGCTCGACTTGGGGCCGCGCGCGCGGGTCGTATTCGCCGCCTGCTGGATCGCGGGGCAATGCGCGCTTGTCGTCACGGCTCCCTTGCGCTCCGACCACATCTTCGGTTTCCGGATGTTTCCGGAGGCATCGACGCTGGAGATTCATCTGTCGCGAATCACCGCCGGAGCGACGCTGCCGGTCCCGAGCGGGGAATGGAGCGCGAGCGATGCGCGCGGCCAGTTGCGCCACTTCTCGTGGCGCGACCGCGTTCGTGACCCCGTCCTGGCCGCGGTGGACGTGCGCGTTTTTGCGTCCTACGGCGTCGACGCGCAGCTCGCCCGATTGCAGCGCGCGCTCGACGACGTCGCCGACCACCTCGACGGAGACGATGAAACGCGACGCCTGCGTGCGGACGTGATCGTTCGCAAAAACGGTGGCGAAGCTTCGACGCGAGTCCTTTTCAGCCACGCGCGCCGGGGAGGCTGAATGTTCGACACCGTCAAGAGCTGGAGAGACGAGATTGGCGACACGTACATCCTGGGGGGTGTGCGCGTCGCGCTCGGCGTCCTTCTCTTCGCGAACGGCCTGCGCAGCGCGCACGAGCTGCAGGCAGGCTACTTCGGCGACGCGTTCCACTGGCCCATATTGCCCGAGGCATTCGTACCGCCGCGCACCGTCTACGCGATCCTCGTCGCCGTGCAGGTCGTTCTGTCGGCGCTCGTCGTCGCGGGCCACCGCGCGCGCCCTGCGCTCATGGCCAGCGCTCTGCTCGGTTTTTACGTGCTTCTCTGCGATCGGTTGCAGTTTCATCACAATCGGTATGCGCTGTTCTGCTACTCGTTCCTGCTGTTTCTCGCTCCGTGCGATCGCTCGTTTTTCGTCGCAGGCACGGTTCCGGGCACGCGCGCCGGGCCCCTGTGGGCTGCGCGGCTCGCGCAGCTGCAACTGTCGCTGATCTACGTCGCTTCCGGAGGCTCGAAGCTGCTCGATCCGGACTGGCGTAGCGGCCGTGTGCTGTCCGAGCGCTTCGTGCTGTTCGGCGATCACACGATCGACCCCCGGATCCCCTCCGCATGGGTGGAATGGGCGACCCAACCCGAAGTCTTCAGCGTCATCGCGAAGCTGGCGATCGCCACCGAGCTGCTGCTCGCCGTGGGCCTCTGGTCTCGGCACTTGAGAGTCGTCGCGCTCTGGTGGGGCGTCTGGTTCCACCTGACGATCGAGGCGACGAGCCGCGTCGAGGGATTCACGTGGCTGACCCTGACGATGTACGCGCTCTTCTGCACGCCGGATGTGCGAGCCCGCAAGATGTATTACGACGGCTCGCGCTTGCGGGGCCGGCTCATCGCCCGCGCGGTGCGAGCACTCGACTGGCTGGCCCGATTCGAAGTGAAGCCCTGGGCCCCGGACGCGATCCGTCGCGGACACACGGTGGTGGTCATTCGCCGCGACGGGACCCATGCCACCGGCGTGCGAGCGCTCACCATGCTGGCGCGCTGCATACCACTGTTGTTCCCGCTCTGGGCGCCACTGGCCATCGTCGCGGGATTTTCCAAGGGGGGGGACACGAGCGCGGGCGCGTGAGGCGCGGCAGCCCGGGCCGGGCTCGCGATCAGCGCGGCAGCTTGCCGTGCCAGTCCGCTCCCTTGACGACCGGCAGCTGCAGCGCCCTCTCGCGCTCCAGATCGAGGTTGCCCACGTGCAGCGAAATCGGCGCCTGAACCCACTTGTAGATGGACGCCGAGAACAGACGCACGAACCTTTCGACCCAGCCGTCGAGAGTCGCGGGCGAATGCTCGGGAAAGAGAACCCGGAGCGCCTGCGCGACCTCGTCCGATGCCATCTTCTCGCCCGCAAAAAGAGCAAAACATGCATCGAGAACGGGGAACGGCATGAGATCGCGTTCGTCCTCCTGGTCCGCCGCGAGCTCGGCGCTCGCGGGCTTGAGGAGCGCGAGGCGAATGCCCTCCCACCCTCGGGTCTCGTAGAGCCAATCGATGACGTAGTTGACGACCGTCTTGGGTAGGTTCGCGATGACGCCCAGCGCGCCTTCCCCATCGCCGCCGATCGTCACGTAGCCGACCGCCTTCTCGCTCATGTTGCTCGTTTGCAAGAAAAGGCCGCCGACCGCGTTTGCCCAGGTCCACATGCGCGCGGAACGCACACGCGCCTGGATGTTCTGGCGTGCGAGCGGAGTCAGGCGCTCGCCCGGCTGGAGCATGCGCTCGACCGCCGCAAGCTCCCGATCGAAGGCGTCATCGATCGACACGATCGAGAGCGGGACGTCCATGTCGGCGGCCACTCGCTCTGCGGCAGCACGCGTCTCTGCGGAGGAAAACCGCGTGGGCATGAAAAACGCGCGCAGCAGCTGCCGCGCCTTCGCGCGACGCGCGTCGTCCGACAGCTCGGGCCAGCGGCGATCGATCCATCGACGGGCAATCGCGAGGACCAGCAGGCTATCGCGTCCACCCGAGAGCGCGACGCCGATGGCGTTGAAACATCCGTTCTTTTCGAAGTAGTCGCCCACCCCGAGCGCAAGCGCGTCGAGCAGCTCCTCGCAGAACGCCTCCCTCGAGCTTTTCCGAGGTTCTTCGGTGGGTAGAAAGAAATTTGCCCGAGCCGGCGCGGGAAACGACAGCGACCCCCGTCCCGGGGTCGGGGGCGTAACGCGAACGCGCCCCACTTTGGGTGCGAGCGCCACGAAGGCCGCCTGGTCCTCGCGCCACGTGGTGTTCTCGGTCCTGAGGCGACGCGTGCGATCGAGATCGACGGTCACCGCGTGCACCCCTTCCCGGAAGCGCTCCGCAACTAGCAACACGCGGCCATTCTGCGCTACGTATCCGCCTCCGTCGAACACGAGTCCATCGTTGGCACCTACCAGGTTCACGTAAACGACCGTGGCCTGACAATCGGCGGCGCGCGTGGCGATCATCTCGCGCCGGGTCTCGGCAATGCCGAGGCGAAAGGGCGAGGCGCTGACGTTCACCACGAGCTCGGCACCGGCGTACGACCTCCGGCGCATGGGACCCTCGGGCGACCAGCCGTCCTCGCAGACCTCGAGCGCTACGGTCGCGAAATCCAGGTCGAAGACCAGATCGCCGAAGGGCACCCCTCCCACGGTGTCGACGAGGCCGGGCGCGCCTCGAGCCATCGTGCGCGCCTCGTAGAACACGTTGTAGAGGGGGAGTTTCTCCTTGGGGACGAATCCCCATATTCGCCCCGCATGGACGAGAGCCGCCACGTTGTAGAGGTGCGGACCTCGCGACACGACGAGCCCCAGCACCGCGACGCATCCGAAGGTCGCGGTCTCGTTCGCGAACCGCTCGAGCTCCGACCGCTGCGTGTCGACGAACACGCTCCACTGGACCAGGTCTTCGGGTGGATAGCCACCGACCACCTGTTCGGGAAATGCGACGACGGTCACACCGTCGAGGGCCGCCCGACGAGCGAGCTCCACCGCCCGATCGACGTTCGATCGGCACGCCCCTACGGTGGCGTTGACGTTGGCGAGCGCGACCCGGACGAGTCTCATGAGCGAGGCACAGGGTAGCTCGATTGGCGGCCGGGCGTCGGCGGCCCACGGCCCGCGGCCGCTCGAGCCAGTCGAAGGAGAATCGCCCTACTTTTTTTCGACGGCCGCCACGAGCTGGGCGACGTTGGGCATGAGCGTGATCTCGATCCGTCGGTTCTTCGACCGTCCCTCGGCGGCGGCATTCGAAGCGATGGGATCATATGGGCCGTATCCGGCCGCCGACAGGATGCCCGGGTCGACCCCACTCTGCACGAGGAGCTTGACCACGGCGATGGCTCGGGCGGCCGAGAGCTCCCAGTTCGTCGGATACTTGGTCTTCGTCGCAGGCGTTAGCGGCTCACTGTCGGTGTGGCCCGCCACCTGGAACCGCTTCGCGCTCAGGCTACGCAGCGTCCCGGCGACCTCGGCCAGCGTCTGCTTTCCGTCCGACTTCACCTCGGCCTCACCGGGATCGAACAGGACGTCATTGTGCAGCTGCAAAACGACCCTGCCGTGGCGCGTCGTCACCTTCAGCCGGCCGGCATCGATCATTCTCTTGAACTTCGACTGGAGGTCGTCGAGCAGCTTGCCTCGTTCCTGCGCCTCCTCGACGGCTCGTTTGGCTTCCTCGAGCTGCGACTTCTGCTCTTCGGTGATCGCCTGGGACTGGGCGATCCCCAGCGTGTTCTTCAGTTCGAGCATTTGCTGCTGATCGGTCGTGATCTGCTCCTGGAGCCGAGCCAGCTGCTGCTTCGCAGCGTCCGCCTCCTGCCGCGCGGCTTGTGCCTCTCGCGACTTGGCGTCGAAATCGGAGCGAGAAACGCCGCATCCGGCGCACATCACGAGGCTGAGCAGGATGGACCACGCGCGGTTCATCTCTCCTTTCTAGCCGAGGAGGGACCGCCCGCGGAAGCGCCGCCCGCTCTCAGAACGTGTACCTGATGCCTGCGCCCGCATCCCACAGGAGCGGCAGATCCGCGGGACCGATGACCTTTGCAAACCCCTGCGCATAGCGACCGCCCCCTGCCACGAAGAGCGCCATGTGCCGATCCATCTGATACCACTCTGCGCCCAGGCGCCCGCCGAGCGCCAGACTCAGGGTCTCCGCGTGGGGAAACCCGAGCACGGCCAGCGAGCCGTGCGGAACGTCCGCGCCAAGAGCGCCCGCCTCGCCCTGCGCGTAGAGCGCGACTCGATCGCTCGCATGAATCGTCGCGCGGAGGCCGCCGTCGAACCCCCACAACGTGAAGGCCATCGACTGCGACTGGTCGAGCGACTCTCCGGTATCCGTCAAGCCTGCCTCCGCCGATCCGAACACCATCAGCCACGAGAACAGCTCGTATCCGAGCTGCCCGTGAAGCCAGTACGCCTCGGGCGCGACGTGCCGGAACTGGCCTGCGAATCCGAGCACTCCCAGCGTCGACTCGAGGACGAGACCCTTGCGGCGGGGTCGCAGCGGCGGCGGCTCGGCGAGAGCCTGGGCGCTGCTCGCCCGGGTATCCTGCGTCTGCCCTTCGGGAGGCTGGACGGAGAAATCGAGCGACGTGTCCGGTGCGGTCGCGGCCGGCGTACCGCTCGACGAGCCGGGCGCTCCCCCTTCCGGCGCTGCCGGGGCTTCGGGCTGCTGCGCATGTGCGGACAGCGTCGCAAAGGACAGAAGCAGGCCGCCACACGACGCGAGAGCGCGATTACCCACCACTACCAAGCGTATCATCATCCGCGCGAAACGGGCGCCCGTCGAGCCGCTCGCCCCGGCGGCGCTTTTCGGTGCAGTCCGCGCTGACGCTCACGAGGCCGGGGCGCGGGCCTCATCCCCGCGGCCTTGGCCGCGGGTCAGTCGTCGAGCGTGATGGCGCCTTCGCCGACGAGCGCGTGCTCGACCGTTTCGGCGAGATCGTCGATGAGCAGCACGGGATCCCACGGCGACGAGCGAGCGAGCACGCCCGTCGTCTCGTTACGGAACGAAAGCCCGTACGCGCCGATTCCGAGCGGAGTGACCCGGGCGAACGCTTCCTCGGCGCCGAGGCCGATGAGGACGTGCGGTCCCGAGGCCCGCGCCCAGACTGCGGCGCACCCGAGCTCGCCTGCGATGTCGCGCACTCGATCGGAGAGAGTATTCGACCTCGAAACCCGCAGCGCGCTCGTTACCTCATTCATGCTGGCGCTCCTCGTTTCGCGCGTGACGCGCGAGCCTCGTCGTTCGCGTTTACCGCCTCGACCCTTGCCGCTAACGCAGCCGAGCGTGAGGGGCCAACTTTTCCGCGCGTCCGCGCCCGATGGCTGAAGGTGATTGCAGAAGGCACGCCTGGCGCGCACAAGGCGCACTGGCGGCTCGTCCCTTTCTCTCAGCCGGGCGTGGGAACACGCGCGGGCGGTACGTTCGACGGGGAGGCTCTGACCTGACGTTCCGGCGCCGGCGGCTCGGCGGCTCTCCGTCGAGCGCCCGTGAACATCGGATACGCAAGCCCCGCCAGGACACCTCCCACGAACGGCGCGACCCAGAAAAGCCAGAGTTGCCCAATCGCCCAACCGCCGACGAACAGCGCCTGCCCGGTGCTGCGCGCCGGATTTACCGAAGTGTTGGTGATGGGAATGCCCACGAGATGGGCCAGGGTGAGCGCGAGACCGATGGCGACGCCGGCGAAGCCCTTGGGCGCACGCTCGTCGGTCGCTCCGAGAACGACGAAAACGAATCCGAACGACAGAACGATCTCGGCGAGAAGACAGGCCCCCATCCCGTAGCCGCCCGGCGAATGAGCTCCGTAGCCGTTGGCCGCGAAGCCCTCGCGTACGTCGAAACCGGGGCGCCCCTCAGCGATGACGAACAGCAACGCCGCCGCGACGATCGCGCCGGCCACCTGGGCGAGCACGTAATGGGGTAGCTCGCGCCGCGGGAAACGCCCGCCGACCGTCAGCCCAAGGGTGACGGCCGGGTTGAAGTGACCGCCGGAAACGGGCCCCAGCGCGTAGACCATCGTGAGCACGGTCAGCCCGAAGGCAAATGCCACCCCGAGCCACCCGATACCCACATTGAGAAGCGTCGGCGCTGTCGCGGCAAAGAGAGCGCTGCCGCATCCGCCAAACACGAGCCAGAAGGTCCCGAGACACTCCGCTGCCGTGCGCTTTCCGAGGCTCATCGCTTCTCTCCTCCAGACTCGGGTCGGTGGCCGCGGATCGCCGCTGCAGCACCGAGGAGCAAACGAAAGCAAACCTCGCACCGACCGCGACGGGCCGAGGTGACTTGTCGCAGCAGGAAGTGCATCCTAGGGCTTGCCACGTGGACTGTGCGGACCATCCCAGTGCACGTCTGAGTGAAGGACGCGCCCTGCTGCACGGGTTGCTCGGACTGACGAGTCGCCTGAGCGAGCCGCTGCCCGCCGAAGACGTGGCGCGGGTCGTCGTCGACGAGGCTCAGGCGGCGGTGGGAGCCCTCACGGCGATCCTGTGGACCGTCGACGACCCTCCCACGCACGCCACGCTGGTGCGCGCGGTCGGGCACGCGTCGGACGTACTCGACCGCTACAAGCGCATCCCGCTCGAACCGTGGCTGCCCATGGGCGACGCGATGCTGCGACACGAGCCGCTCTTTTTCGAGTCGCGCGCCGAGTTCCGCGACCGCTACGGAATCGCCGAGAAGCTCGCCTCGGGCCGGGACCCGTTCCGCGAGCTCTCCTATGCCTGTCTACCACTCGTCGTTCACGGCCGCGCAATCGGCGGGGTATCGCTGATTTTTCCCCACACCCGTGCCTTCGACGAAGACGAGCGCATGTTCCTCACGGTCTTCGCCCGCCACGCCGCGCAGGCGCTCGAGCGCGCGAGCCTCTTCGAGCGCGAGAAGAGAGCGCACCAGCGGATGGCGAGGCTGCAGCAGCTCACGTCGGCCCTCTCCTCTGCCGCCACGGTCGAGGCGGTCGCCATGCTTGCAACGCAAGTCGGCGCCGAGTCGCTCGGACTGACCGGCGCGGGCCTGTGGGCGACCGACGACCGTGGCGATCTGTGCTTGCTCGGAGAGTTCGGCATGAGCGACGAGAGCCGCGAGACGTTCCGGCGCATCCCGATCGACTCGACGCTCCCCGCCGCGCGCATCGCGCGCGAGCGGCGACCCCTCTGGTGCGAGAACGAGCAGGACCTCGAGTCGGAGCATCCGAGCATCGGGGCGGCGCTGCGCCGAGGGGGTGCGTTCCAGCCCTACGGCGCGCTGCCCCTGGTGCGCCGCGATCACGTACTCGGTGTCCTCGCGTTCAGTGCCAAACAGCCTCGGCGCTTCCTGCCTGAGGAGCGCGCCTTCATCTCGAGCGTCGCCGAGCATTGCGCCGACGCCTTCGCCCGGGCGCGTCTTTACGACGACGCGCGCCGTACCGAGCGCCTGCTGCAGAGCGTCCTCGAACGGCTGCCCATCGGCATCTTCGTGGTCGCGGGCCCGCCGGACATCACGCTGGTCTTCTCGAACGATGCGGTCGCGCGCATCTGGCGGACGGATTCCTTCCCGATTCGCGGAGAAGAGCGCTACCGGATGCTGAAAATGACCTTTCCCGACGGTCGTCCCATGCCGATGGCCGAATCTCCCGTCATGCGGGCGCTGCGCGGCGAAGTCGTGGACGGACTCGAGGCGCGCATCGAACGTCGAGATGGGTCGCTCGGATGGATCAACGTGAGCGCCGCGCCCGTCCTGCGTGACGACGGTACCGTCGAAGTCGCCGTCGCTACCGTCGTCGACGTCACCGCCGAGATGGCGGCTCGGGCAGCCGCCGACGAAGCCGGCCGTGCGAAGGACGAGTTCTTGGCGATGCTCAGCCATGAGCTGCGCAACCCCCTGACGCCGATCGTCACCGCGCTCCACCTGATGCGCCTGCGCGGCGCCGGCACGCTCGAGCGCGAACGCACCGTCATCGAACGGCAAGTGAGCCACCTGACCCGGCTCGTGGACGACTTGCTCGACGTGTCGCGAGCGGCCCGCGACGGCCTGCGCCTCGAGCGTGCGCGCGTCGAGCTCTCGGCCGTCGTCGCCGACGCCATCGAAGTGACCGCCCCACTCGTCGAGGAGCGCCACCAGAAGCTCACGGTCTCTGTCCCCCGCGCGGGGCTCGTCGTCCATGCGGACCGCGGGCGGCTCGCTCAGGTCATGACCAACCTCCTGAGCAACGCCGCGAAATACACCCCTCCCGGAGGGCACATCACGGTGTCTGCCCGCGTGGACGGCGAGCACGTCGGGGTCGAGGTCACCGACGACGGCGCCGGTATCGCGCCTGACCTCTTGCCGCGCGTCTTCGAGGCGTTCACCCAGGGCAGGCAGGGGCTCGATCGAAAGCAGGGGGGCCTGGGGCTCGGGCTGGCGATTGCCCGGCAGCTCATCGTCGCGCATGGCGGCACCATCGAAGCGCAAAGCGCGGGGCCGGGGCGCGGAACCGTCATGGCCGTGCGGCTGCCCCGCGCGAGCGCTGCGCCGGCGGGTCAAGCCGACTCGCACGGTGTCGCGAACGCTCGTCGGCGCCATGGCGCGTGCAGAGTGCTCGTCGTCGACGACAACCCGGACGCGTTGCATCTGCTCGGTGAAGCAATCGCGGAGGCGGGACACGAGGTGCGCATGGTAGGCGACGGCCCGAGCGCCCTCACGGTCGTCGGGACCTTCGCGCCCGACATTGCATTTCTCGACATCGGGCTTCCGGCGATGGATGGTTACGAGCTCGCCGGCCTGCTCCGACGAGACCCGAGCCTCGCGCACACTCGGCTCGTCGCCATCTCGGGGTACGCCCAGGACGGTGATCGCCAGCGCGCGCTTGCGAGCGGCTTCGTCGAGCACCTGGCAAAGCCGCTCGATTTCGAGCAGGTGATGGAGTGCATCGAATCGGCCGCAGGACCCTGAGCGCCGCGCCGAGCGGGCGCGCGCCGGCAAGCGCGGCCCTCGACCCCGAGGCCGAGGGTGGCGCCCGCCAAAGCCGAAGCCAAGCCAAGCCAAGCGGTCTAATCACAAAAAATTAGCCGCGTTGCCGAGAAGACACACTCTGTAGGTGGATTTGCCACGAAAGCTGGGCCCTCCGGCGCCGCCCGCTGGACCCGCATACCTCGATTTGTCAAATTCGGAATTTGGAGGTTTGCGCGATGTCGAGAGCAGTTGCTGGCCTTTGGGTCGTTGGGGCGCTCGTATTGGGGTCGGCCGTCACTGCCATGGCGGATGACGATCGCCCTGGGGACGTGGATCGTCATCGCGCCCCGGAGCCCGTGACCGCGCTCGCGCTGGCAGGTGGAGCCGGCATCGCCGCGGTGGCGAAGTTGGCCTCGCGCCGCCGCGCCCGGCGCCAGTAACGGACGCATGCCGCAGGCGAACGACGACCATTGGCGATGGGCTTCCGGGGCCGCCGTCGGGCCTGCCGCGTTCGTGGGTGCGCTGGCATTGGCGGCACTTCAGACCGTTCGCGCGTGGCGCCTGGGGACTCCGGACCATGCGGTGACCCTCACGGTCGCCTGGGCGGTGGTCCTCGCCCTCGTGTGGCGTCGCCCTCCCCCGGAGAGCGCGCACGGCGATCGCCGACCCGACCCGCTCGCCCGGGGGATCGGAGTCGCGACCGCGCTCGGAATCGGCGCGGCGGCGGTGCTCACGCCCACGTATCGAATGGCGGACCGGGCGTTGCCCGCGGTTGTGGGGGCCGCACTGGCCCTCGCCGCCTACGGATGGCGAGGCATCGCGGTCTACCGCAGGGAGATTCTCCTCCTCGCTTTGCCCCTCATCAATCCCATGCCGCGGGCCCTCCGCGAAACACTCGCGCCGACGACGTGGACGGCCTGGTCAGCGGCGGAGCTCCAGCGTGCCGTCGGCCACGAAATGACCGCCTCGGGCAACGTCGTGCACACGGCCGCCGGGTCGACGCTCGAAGTGGCGCCGTACTGCGCCGGGGTGATGAGCATGTCCGAGCTCTGGGTGCTCGCCCTCATCCTCATGGCGCTCTTTCCGACGACGGCGTGGCAGCGACTGGCGCTGTTCGGCTCGGCGACGATCCTCGGGTTCGCCTGCAATGCCGTGCGCATCGCGGTGCTCGCGGGCGCCCTCGCGCGTGGAGAGCCCGCGTATGACTACTGGCACGCCGGCGCAGGATCGACCTTCTTCTCGCTCGGCGCCACGGCGCTCGCCGGCGCCTTGTGGTGGCGAATGCTGCGCCCGTCGCCTGGTCCGTCCCCGACGCCTCTCGATCATGGGCGCCGCGAAGCGGCCTTGAAGTAGGTTCGTAGGCCGTGGGTTGCGCGAGATGCTCAGCCTGACGGCTCAGCCTGTTCCGGTAGGGACGGCCCTTTCGGGCCGCCCCCCGGACAGAGCCCGGCGTGCGGATTTCCCGCACCGGGCTCCCACCTTCGGTCTACGGGCCAGCGAAGCGAGATTCCGGTGGAGGGTGCGTGATGCGCGGGAGCGGAAGTGCGAACCGTGCCTCGAACGCTTCCCGACGCTCGCGCGTCCAGCACGCGCGCTGGCTTCGCTGCTGTAGCGAGCGATGCCAGAAGCGGTAAACGTGCTGGTAAAAGCTCACGAGCGCAGGGAAGTTGCGGGGCACGCCGTAATAGCCGTAGTGCCCTCGAAGCACGCTCGACAACCACGCATGCTGCTCGCGTGGTGGGTCGTGACGTCGCTCCCGCATCTGCCGTCGCAGAGACGCAAGCTTCGCGTTCCGTTTCTTCCGCGAGGTACGACGAATCAGGCGGGCCCATCCCCTCGTGTCCCACGCCATGATGTGCGTGAACCCGAGGAACTCGAACGTCTCCGGCCGCGTCCGGCCGTCGAGCCGAGCATCTCGATGAGCAAAACGCCCGAACCGAATCACCCGTGTTTTGTCCGGGTGAAGCTCCAGGCCGAACTGCGCGACACGCTCGGCAAGTGCCGTGCGCATCGCGCGTACATCCTGCTCTCGCTGGAAACCCATCACGAAGTCGTCCGCGTAGCGCACGATGTACACCTCACCGCGCGCATGCTTTTTCCTCCATGACGAGACCCACAGGTCGAGCACGTAGTGCAGGTAGATATTCGACAGCAAGGGGCTGATTCCACCCCCTTGTGGCGCTCCCTCTTGCACCGCGTGGAGTTCGCCGTCCTCCATTACGCCGGCGTGCAGCCACTTCAT
This sequence comes from Polyangiaceae bacterium, assembly GCA_035622655.1. Taxonomy (GTDB): domain Bacteria; phylum Myxococcota_A; class Polyangia; order Polyangiales; family Polyangiaceae; genus Palsa-1150. Next base: position 214 of record DASPUY010000289.1, on the reverse strand, counting down.
CAGCAGCCGCACCATGCGCTCGTCCGCGATCTTGTGCTCGACAAACTTCTGCATCCACGCGTGATCGATGGTGTCGAAGAACGCGCGGACGTCTGCATCGAGCACCCAGTTCACCAGCCGTCCGATGGCCACCGCGAGCGCGTCCAGCGCCTTGTGCGGCGACCGGCCGGGCCGGAAGCCGTACGAGAACCCCAGAAACTCTCGCTCGTAGATG
>DASPUY010000288.1:0-24544 GCA_035622655.1 Polyangiaceae bacterium | reverse complement strand
CGACAGGCGCCCGCGATGCCTGTGCGAAAACCGGGGGAGCCTCTCCGACGACACCCGTATCGAGCGCGCCCGCAGCCAGAGCGTCGATGACCTGCATTCCGGTTGCGCAGTCGATCCAGTCGACCTCAACACCGTGATCGGCGAGCGCTTCTTCGAGAGCGCCGGTGGCCTTCAGGAGGGAAAGGACCCCGAAAGGCTGATGACCGACGCGCAGGCGACTCAGGGCTGATTTGACTCGAAGAACCGGGGTCGGGACGACGCCAGCCTCTTCGAGGGTCGACGAAGTCCCCGACCTTGGCGCTTGCCCCGCGCCTTCGGCGTCTCGGCGAGACCCCGGGACGAGCAAACCGTACTGGAGGAGCCTTGCGCGCACCACGTTGCGACTGATCCCGAGCAGTCGTGCCGCTCGCAGCTGGTTGTTGTCCGAGAAGCGGTACGCCGTCCGAAAGATGATTTCCTCGATCTCCTCGTGCAGCCTGGGCCTCTCACTCTCGAAGAGAGACATCAGGGCGGACTCGATCGCCGCGTGCGGCTCGGACGGCGCAGCCGCATTCCTGCCTTCCGGACCCGGATTGCTTGCGAACGCTGGCGTCGAGGAACGGGTCCGAGAAGAGGGATGGCCGTCGAGCTGAAGCGCGCTGGAGGTGATCCGACCATCTCGCGCCACGACGAGCGCTCGATGCACGACGTTCTCCAGCTGACGGATATTGCCCGGCCACGGATGCGAGAGAAGCTGTGCGATCGCGTCCTCGCCGAGTTCGACGTCCGGAATGCCGAGGCGAGCCGCGTACGTGCTCAGGAAGTGGCGCGCCAGCGGCAAAATGTCCTCTTTCCGATCGCGCAGCGGCGCGAGCGTCAGGTGCGCGACGTGCAGCCTGTAGTAGAGGTCCTCGCGAAAGCGCCTCTCGGCGACGGCCTGATCCAACAGCGCGTTGGTCGCCGCGACGAGGCGCACGTCGACCCCGATGGGGCGCCGCGCGCCGACCCGCACGACCTCGCGCTCCTGGATGACCCGCAAGAGCTTGACCTGTGCGCTCAGTGGCAAGTCCCCGACTTCGTCGAGAAAGAGCGTCCCTCTGTCGGCTGCCTCGAACCATCCCGGAGCACTCGCGATGGCGCCCGTGAAGGCTCCGCGTTCGTGACCGAACAGCTCGCTTTCCAGCAGTGAGGGCGTCAGCGCGCCGCAGTTGACCGCGACGAAGGGCGCTTTCGCCCGCGAGCTCCGGTCGTGCAGATACCTCGCGACGATCTCCTTGCCGGTGCCCGTTTCTCCGGTGATGAGAACGGTCGCGTCCGTCGGCGCGAGCTGCTCGACGTGCGTCAGGAGCGCGCGGGAGACGGGCGCTTCGAAGACGAGCGCTCTCGCTCGCACGGGCGGCGCATTGGCTCGAGAGAGTTCGAGGATCGGCATGGCGTGGCCTCGAAGTTGCTCATGAGCCCCTCTTGTATGCTGTCGTGGCGAAGATGTCTACTTTAACAGACGAGCGCGCGACCGGGCGCTGAGCCCGGCACCGACCGGGGCGCCCGTCCGCAGCCGAGACTTGCCGTCCGGCCGCCCCTCAGAGCTCCGGGGCAAGGAGCAGCGCGATCTGCTCCACGACCCGCCGCTCCGGTATCTGCGGAGCAGCGCCGCACTCGGAGATGAGCCCGTCGACGAAGGCACGAACCCGGCTGATCGCGCCCGGGGAGTAGAGGCACACGGCGTCCTCGTAGTTCAGAAAGAGACTCCGCATGTCGAAGTTCGGCGAGCCCACGTACGCGAACGCATCGTCGACGACCATCGCCTTCGCATGGACCATTCCTTTTCCGTAATAGTGGACGCCCACCCGGTTCGACCGCAGCTCGCGCAGCAGCCTGCGACGCGCGAGGTCGGCCACGGTGTGGTTAGAGCGCGCGGGCACGACGATCTCCGTCGTGACCCCGCGCCGTGCCGAGAGCACGAGGGCGTGTTGCAGCGTCTCGTCCGGGACATAATATGGCGTCACGATCGCGATGCGCTCGCGGGCCTTGAAGATCCAGGTCAAGAGCAGGTCGTACATGGTGTCGTTGAGCATGTCGGGCCCGCTCGGCACGAACTGGACGACGGCCTCGCCGGGGGGCATCTCGCCCATCGGTGCGACGGGGGCCAGGCGCAATCGTTTCGACCCGCCGCAAAAGGACCAGTCGGACTCGAAGAGGTCCATCGCGTCCGCGACGGCCGGACCGACCACGACGGCGGCGACGTCCCGCCATCGCGGGGTGGCTTCCGGCGGAAGAGCGGGGCCCATGTACTCGTTCGCCAGGTTCATCCCGCCTGCAAAGACGTACTCGCCGTCGACGATAGCGAGCTTGCGGTGGCTTCGAAGGTTCGTCCGTCCTCGCAGCGGAGAGTGGCGCAGCGGCATGAACGCGCGGACTTCGCCTCCTCCTGCAGCGAGGGCTCGCGCGGCACGTCGAAAGGTGTGCGCGCAACCGACCGCATCGAGAATCAGGCGAACCTGCACGCCGTGACGTGCGCGCTCGGCGAGGGCGTCCACGAACGCTCGTCCGGTCGCGTCCTCGCCGAGGATGAACATCGTCAGATCGATGGTCCGCTTCGCGCCACGGACCAGACCCAGCAAGCGCGTATAGGCAGACTCCCCGTTGTCCAGTAGCTCGAACGAATGGCCTGGCCGCGCGGGTCGAACGTCGAGGCTTGGACCCTTCGCGCGCCTTGGGAACTTGCGGCTGCCGACGGCGAAGTACAGCGGGATCGCGAGGAGCGGCATGAAGGCGAAGCCGAGAAGCCAAGCCACGGTGCTCTGCGGCGTCCGTGCGGAGCCGGAAATGCGCGAAAGCATCACCAGCCAGGCGATCGCCGCAGCGAACGTGAGCGCGTGAGACTCGAGATAGGTCGTCATGGCCGAGAGCATCTCCGCTACTCATACCCTGGCCCTACGGGCGATACTCGGCCCGTCGGCGGCCGGTGTCGAAGCCCGAGAGGCGCTGGCCAACGAGCAGGCCTGGCCCGGTGCCCTGCCTACGACCTTGCCGTCGTCAGGACCGCCCGAAAGCGAACGGCGCCGCGCATCATGCGAGCATAGCGATTATGCCTGTGACACGGCTCATGCGACACGCGAAGAAGTCCCCGCGGCGGCACGCGTCGCACGTCCCTCCATGAAAACCTCCTCTCGACAACGCACTTTGTGCGTGCGGCGGACCGGCTCCCGCGGCCGCCCTCGCTTGATGACGATGCGGAAGCGACCCAAACTGGCCGTCCCGGAGGAGTCATGGACTTTCGTTCATTGATGACGTTGCAAGTCAGCGTGCCGGGCGCGCGAGCGCAAAAAGTTGGCGCCGTACCGCTCGGAACCCGTGTGATCGCCCCGATCGACGGCGGTCACTTCGAGGGCCCAAAGCTTCGCGGCAAGGTGCTGCCGGGCGGGGGTGACTGGACGCTCCTCCGTTCGGACGGGGTCCTCGAGTTGGATCTACGACTGACTCTCGAGACGGACGACGGAGCCCTCATCCACATGAGATCCTTCGGGCTCCGCCACGGCCCACCCGACGTGATTGCCGCACTCGCAAGGGGGGAGAGCGTCGACTCGTCGAGGTACTATTTTCGAACGACACCGCGCTTCGAAACGGGGCATGCGAAATATGCCTTCTTGAACCGGCTGCTCGCCGTCTCGAGCGGGGACCGGCGTGCAGCGGGACCCATCTACGCGATCGACGAGATCCTGTGAGCTCTGGGTGGGCTGTGCCTTTTTCAACCGACTACGGAAAGGTTGCCATGCGAACGCGTCCACTGATGACCCTTCACTTGAGCACCGCCCCCACGCAAGACGTCGGTGCTGGACCGGACGGCACGCGCATCACGTTCCCAATCACCGGAGGCTCGTTCGAAGGGGAACGGCTTCGCGGAAAGGTGCTCGCCGGCGGCGACGACTGGACCGTCAGGCGCTCCGACGGCGTCGTCGAGCTCGACCTGCGCGTGACCATCGAGACCCATGACGGCGCCCTCGTGTACATGACACTGGAGGGCATCCGTGACGACGGAGCGTCCGGAGGTCCCTACTTTCGCACGTTCCCGCGCTTCGAGACGGCCGAGCCCAGGTATTCCTTCTTGAACCGACTGCTCGCAGTGGGTACGGGGGAGCTGCGTGGAGGCAGCCCCGTTCACGTCATCGAGGAGCTCTTGTGATGGGCACTGGCTTGACACCGACGACCTCAAAAAGTTCGAGCTTCGTTCGTCGCTAGAGCCCGGCCTTCATCCGGTTTGCGCCGCGCTCCACGAGCGGCCGCGGCGTCGCGCCTGCGTCTCTCCGGTGGATTTCGTGAGCCGCTCGGGGTGCTTTCGTCCACTGCGCACGGGAGAAGGTTTTTGCCATGCTCCGTGTGCGATTCGGGGGGACATCTGCGGCTCGGACGGTCGCTCTCCTGACCGCCCTCGCGATCGCGGCGGCCGTCGCGGCCGCAGCAGCCCTCGGCGCAGGGTGTGCGAACGCCGGGTCGGGTAGCCCGTTCGGATCCATGCCTGCGGGCGGGTCGGGCGTCTCGATCGGCGGCGGGGTGTTTCTCGACGCGGGTGTGCTGCTGACCTCGGATGCGGCATTTTCGACGACGAGCGGCACCGAGATCGACGGCGCCACCGTCGTCATCGCGCCGAGTAGCGCGACGGTCACCGTAACGAACGTCAACGGGGTGGTGACCACGCCCAGCGTTCAATTCACGGCGACCAGCGGGGCAGCGACCGTCAACGCCGCATGGAGCGTGGATCAGGGCGCCATCGGAACCGTCACGCAAACTGGGCTCTTCACCCCGACGGGGCAAAGCGGAGGGCTTGTCAACGTGATTGCCGGCGTCGGAGGCGCGATCGTGTCGGCGCCCGTGACCGTAATCATCGACCGGACACAGAACGGGTTTACCGGTACGGTGGATCTCGGCGGTTCCGGCGGATATGGCGGCGTGGGGGGCGAGGGGCCAGGAGGGCCCATCTCCGCGGCGGACGTCACGGCACTTCAGCAGACGCCGACGAGCGATCCGAGTCGGTCCTTTTTGTATCCTTACAGCGGCACGGTCTGGCCGCGCGGCATTCTGGCGCCGCTGCTGCAGTGGAGCCCCGGTGCCGCCGACGCGACCGCGATCGCGCTCCAGCTCACCAGCAAGATGTACAATTATCAGGGATATTTCGGCCGACCGGCAGCCCTGGCTCCTGGATCGCTTTTCGTGCGCCACCCCATCCTGCAGGACGTCTGGCAACAAGCCACGGAAAGTACGGCCGGGGGCGACACCCTTGAGCTCAGCCTCGTCTTGCTCCAGGGTGGCGTGGCCGTCGGACCGCTCACAGAAGGCTGGAGCGTCGCGCCAGGGATCCTGCAAGGCACCGTCTACTACGAGTCGTACGGGACGCTGCTCGTCACCAACTCCGACTTCGTGGCTCAGGACGGCTCGCGGGTGGGCGCAGCAGTGCTCGGCATCCAGCCCGGGGCGCTTGCGCCGACGGTCGTCGCCGGCACGAACACCCCGGCCGGGGCGACCCCCGGCACCGGATGCCGGGCATGCCACTCCGTCGCGGCAGCCGGGTCGAGCCTCATCGTGCAGGACAATGTCTATCCCTACGACGTCACGTCACAGTACACGCTGCAAACGCTGACCGAGACGGTGATGACGCCCACGTACGTGCTCGACTGGGCGGCCCTCTCACCGGACGGCACGTACGCGCTCACGAGCTCCGTCTTCATGGGGACGAACACGGACACGCAGACCGAGCTTTACCAGCTCGCTCCGCCTGCGGCGACCGCGTTGACCGTTTCGGGTCTACCGAGCGGCATCATCGGCGCCACGCCTGCCTTCTCTCCCGACGGCAGCCACGTTGCCTTCACGCACGTATCCGGCACTCTCCAGGGGCTCACCGGAGACGGCACCCACGTCGTCGCGATGAGCTTCGATTCCACGGGCCCGGCGATGACCGGGGCGAGCAACGTCTTCACGCTGCCTTCGAGCGGAGACGCAGGATCGGCCGAGTGCGTCGGCTTTCCGTCGTTTCTGCCGACGAACGACGCGTTGCTCGTTCAATTGCAGCTCGGTGCCTGCTCGTCTTCGTCCTACCAGCCGTACGTTGGCACGGGCAACGTTCATGGCGAAATCTGGTGGACCGACCTGGCGACGGCGACCCAGCATCGGCTCGACGCGCTCAACGGTTACAACCCCGACGGCACCTCGTACCTGCCCGTCAACGCGTCGACGAACCACACCGACGACGCCACGCTGAACTATGAGCCCACGGTCAATCCGGCCGCGTCCGGAGGCTACGCATGGGTCATCTTCACGAGCCGCCGGCTCTATGGCAGTGTCGCGACGATCGATCCATTCAGTAGCGACCCTCGCTATTACGACAACGCGACCGAAATCACGACCAAGAAGCTCTGGGTCGCGGCCATCGATCTCAACGCCGCGCCGGGCACGGATCCGAGCCACCCGGCGTTCTACCTTCCGGCGCAAGAGATCCAGGCGGGCAACGCGCGCGGCTTCTGGGTCCTCAATCCGTGCGAGGTCGACGGGCAATCGTGCACCGAGGGCGATCAATGCTGCGGTGGGTACTGCCAGCCGCTCGGAGACGGGGGCGGCCTCGTTTGCGGAAGTGCCACACCCACGTGCGCGGCCGACGGCGACAAGTGCGTTCAATCGTCGAACTGTTGCGACCCGCTCGCCGAGTGCATCGACGGCTTCTGCGCGGAATCGAGCCCGGCGCCGCCACGGTAGGAAGCCGGCGCGCGCGAGGTGCTCACCCCACGTCTTCCCCATCGTAGTAGTCGAGCGAGGAGGTGTCCGCCCGCACGATGAGGCGCACCCACCCCGGCTCGGGAAAACGCCACCCTGCCGGCACGCCGACAGCGGCAATCTTGTTCGAGTCCGGATACCCCACTACCTCTGCGCCGCCCTTCAACGTCGACATGCACAGGTAACGGAGCGGCACCGCGCCGGTGTTCGTCAGCTTGTGGGTGTGGGCGGGGCCCGGTGGGAACGTGACGTAGTCTCCCGCGTGCAGCGCGACCGTGTCCTTGCCGACGCAAAGGGTCCCCTCCCCTTCCAGGACGTAAAGCGCCTCCTCGTTCGCACAGTGGTAGTGCGACGGGAACGCGGCACGCCCGGGCAACACCTCGTACCAGCTGCAGCCTATTCCCGTCGCGCCGGTCGCCTGCCCGAGGTTCTTGCCGACGAAGCCGAACTTGGAGCCTTTCTCCTGCGAACGGGAAGGAGCCTCGGAGAGATTCAACACGTTGGGGTGTCGGCGTTCGATCATGGCGGCATCTCCTTGGTAGAAGCTCGCTATACGAGCGATCGAGGCGCGCGTCATCCGAGCGGACGGCGAAATCGGTACCGCCGCCTCCGAAGGGGCGGCCTATCCGCGGGGATACGCGGCGTACGTGCTAGTTTTCGAGGCGTTCAAGGAGGGATGCGGTCATGTCGATGCTGCGACCGGCGTCACCGTGCCGTGGGCTGGACGGCCAGCGAAAGCCCGACCTCGGCGACGGACGCTTTCTGAACCCGATCCTGGCGGGCGACCACCCCGATCCATCGGTGCTCAAGGACGGGCCCGACTACTACATGGTGCACTCGTCGTTCGACAGCACACCGGGGCTTCTCATCTGGCACTCGCGTGACCTGGTGAACTGGCGACCTATCGGTCCCGCGCTGCGGCGGAACGTCGGAACGGTCTGGGCGCCGGACCTGACGAAGCACGCCGATCGCTACTACATCTACTTCCCGGCGCTCGGCTCGCATGGAACGACGAACATGGTCGTCCACGCCGATGACGTGAGAGGGCCATGGAGCGACCCCATCGACCTGCAGATCGGCAACATCGATCCCGGACATGCAGTCGATCACCACGGTCGGCGTTTCCTCTTCATGAGCGGCGGCGCGATGGTTGCGCTCGACGAGAGCGGCCTCGCCGTGGCAGGTCCGGTGCGCAAAGTCTACGAAGGCTGGAGGTATCCCGCCGAGTGGGACGTGGAGTGCTTTGCACAGGAAGGTCCCAAAATTCTTCGTCACGGCCAGTATTACTACATGGTGCTCGCCGAGGGCGGTACATCCGGACCGCCGACGAGCCACATGGTGATCATGGCAAGGTCGAAGCGCCTGGAAGGTCCTTGGGAGAACTCACCGTACAATCCCATCGTGCGCACGCGCTCGGCTGACGAAGCCTGGTGGTCCAAGGGTCACGCGACGCTCGTCGAAGGGCCGGATAACCGGCACTGGTATCTGCTCTACCACGCGTACGAGAACGGCTTTTACAATCTTGGGCGTCAGACACTGCTCGAACCGGTCACCTGGACCGAGGACGGATGGGTCAAGGCCGGTATCGTCGACGTCGCCCGCCCGATCGCGATCCCGGAGGGAGGCGAGACAGGGCCCCATGGCTTCGCATTGTCGGACGACTTCTCGACGGACAAGTTCGGAATGCAATGGGCGTTCTTTCGCCCGCCCGTAGATGGCCGACCGCGCCATCGCTACGAGGACCGGGCCCTCGTCGTTCAGGCGCTCGGTACGACGCCGAAGGATTGCTCCCCGCTGGCGTTCGTCTGCGGCGATCACGCCTACGAGGTGGAGGTCGAGATCGAGACGGCCGGAGACTCGTCAGCTGGATTGCTCGTGTTCTACAGCGAGCGATTGTTCGCCGGGCTCGGTTTTTCCCGCCGACGTCTGCTCGAGCATCGGTACGGCGATACGTTCGAGTTCGATCGACCCGAACCGATCTCGTCTCGCTTCTTCTTGCGGCTCCGCAACGACCGGCACGTCATCACCACGTGGCACAGCTCGGACGGCAGCACGTGGACGAAGCATTGGATGCAATTCGAGGTCTCCGGCTATCACCACAACGTGGCCGGCGGGTTCTTGAGCCTGCGGCCCGCGCTGTACGCCGCGGGGGCCGGCGAGGTGAAATACCGAAACTTCCGGTACCGTGCCCTCGCATGACCGTTCGCGAGGCGTCCGGGAGGCATGCGTGGCAGCCGGCGGCCGGCCAGACACCGACGTGCCTCGAGCGCTCACGTTGTCGCACCCGGAGCGGGGGACGGTCTTGCGAAGCTCAGCCTCATTTGGCACGCTCGAAGATTGGCATGCGTGCATTTTCTTCTGGGGCGATCGGCTTGTGCGTCGGAATTCTGTTCTTGGGGTGCACGTCGATCCTGGGGAACTTCGCGACGGGGACGGACACTCTGGGCGACGCGTCCGTGGGCGGCCAGTCCGGAGGCAACGGCACGGTGTCAGTGGCCGCAGATGCTGCCGCCGATGCGCAAAGTGTCGCGTGCGGGTCCGACGGGGGGTGCGCTTGCGACGCGAGCTGCACGACGCTCGTCGGTTCGTGTCAAGGCATGGCGGACGGCACACGCTGCACCGGCGGAGCCTGCTGCGGAGGCACGTGCGCAGCTTGCACGATTCCAGCGAACGCGTCCCCGGCGTGCAACGCCGCGGCGTGCATGGCCAACTGCAATGCGGGCTACAAGGCGTGCGCAGACGGGGGTGCCATGACGTGCGTGGACACGGCGACCGATCCATCCAACTGTGGAGCTTGCGGCCAGCAGTGCGGCTCGGCCACCTGCAGCGGTGGCTTCTGTCAGCCAACCATGGTGCATGCCGGGTCTCCACTCGGAACGGTCCAATCGCTGACCTGTGACGGGGCCAACGTCTACTGGGTCAACGGTACGGGAGCGGGCGTGGACGCCACGGTTTACCAGGTGAGTCTCGCGGGAGGCTTTCCCATCCTGCTGTCGCCGCAGAGCCCTACGGGACCCGCCGTCAACGTCGGGGTCTCGGGGACGAGCGTCGCCTACACGCTCGACTGGGGAGGCGAGCAAGTGCAACTCTTCACGGCGACCGCGGGCGCTGCGAACTCGGGAGCCGAGCTAGTCGTCTTCTATTACGGGGCGCAGCCCGTGGCCATGGCCAATCAGGGCACCACGTTCTACGCAGCGGTCAATGCCTCCAGCACGACGTACGACATTGCACAGACCACGCTCAGCAGCTCTTCGGCCACGACCGTGGTTCCCGGCACGAGCGGCCAGCCCGGCAGCACGATGGCGGCGGCAGCCAACGCCGTTTTCTGGTCCGACGTCGCGAACGACGTGGTCAGTTTTTACACATCCGCCGACCCCAACATGACGACCGGCAACGTCTCGACCGGCGAAACGGGGGCACAGAGCCTGACGACGGACGGCGCATTCCTCTACTGGGTCGTGGGTCCCGCCTCGAGCTCGTCTCTCCGGAAAGCGGCGGCGCATCCTGCTCCCCAGACGGCGTCGACGATCGCGTCCGTCAGCGGCCAGACCTGGACCGGCGTGCAAATGGTCGCCTCGAGCGGGACCAACGTCTACTGGGGGGACCGCGTCAACGGAGTGAGCGGCGTCTACACCGTGCCAGTGGGCGGCGGAACTCCCCAGCTTCGCGCTCCGGCGCTCAGCCAGGCGGCCGCCGATGTGCCATCGAACCTCGCCATCTGCGGCAGCTCGCTCGTATGGTTCGAAGCAGGGGTGAGCGCCGACGGCGGTGTTGCGGCCGACGGCGGCGCCGGGGGGGTGATTCGGTCGGCGCTGCTTCCGTAAAGCGCCGTTCCATGGCGCCGCTTAGGCCGGACGCGGATCCGTGTCGAGCGGGTCAATGAACCGAGAGTGTTGCGTCGTGGCATCCCACCGGATCGCACGGGGGACCGTTCGGAAACGTCGTCGTGTACGTGGCCGTGGCCTGCCCGCTGACGAGGGTGCTGGTGCCCTGAGTGATCGTCAGGGCGTAGACGTCGCCGTCGTGAAGCGCGGCGGTGTCCTCGATGGAATGCACATCGTACGCGATCGCGCTGCCGCTCTTCTGCAGGGTGACGCTCCCCAAGAAATCGCCGTCCAGTCCGCTGAAACTCTGAACGTTCGACGTGGTCAACCCGGAAAGGTAGCCGCTTCCGGTCGCGCACAGGGTTTCATCGCGACAGAGGACGACGTGGACGGGCGTCGTGAAGTCGGACGTGTCGAAAGTACCGGTAACGTCGACCCCCGCATTGCAAACTGCGTTGCTGCAGGCGACGCCCGATGCGCTCGTCGGATAGAGGTCCATTCGCAGCTGTTTCGAGAAAGTTCCGCAGGTTTCCATGTTGTCGTAAATGGCCGGCCGGCTCACGTCGATGAGCGTCGCCCCTGCGGCGTCGGTGATCGTCACGCGATACGTGTCACCGTTCGCGACGGCCACATTGTCGATGGGCAAATAGAACTGGACCTCTGTGTAACCGTCGAGCTCGTTGTCGAGAAAAATCGAAACGTCGGGAAGCGAGCCGTCGAGATCGAAGGTCCCGTCGTTGGCCGTGCCCGAGTCGGGAACCAAAACCGAGCCGACAGTTCCGCTGGCGCAGGCTGCGTTCCGGCAAAAAGTAAAAGTCGCCTCCGAGAGGGCGTCGGGTGTGAGGGCGAGGTGTGCGTTGATGTCGACCTCGGACGCCACAACCAGACTGCATTGCACCGGCACCCGGCAATTCGCGAGCGACGGCGGGATGAGAAGCAAAGCAAGAAAGCGACGCACGACCGCGTACAAGGCACGCGTCGCGCCACGCCTCCGGACGCGCGGGTGCGCGCCCAAAACGCCCACGCTTCGCGGCGCCTGGTGTGACGGCCGAGTCGCTGTGCCGCCTCGAGAGCTGGCACGTGGCACCAGGTCTCGCACGCCTGGGGGCGGTCCTGGACGACAGCGGCGAACGCTTGTAGCACTCCTCGCGTGACGACTTCGTTCGCGCACGACACTCCGCTGCTCGCGCAGACCTACGACCGTCTCAGCGACTTTCAATTCGAGAGCGGAAAGCGACTGCTCGATCGGCTCGGGCTGAAGTCGGGCGAGCACGTCCTCGACGTGGGCTGCGGCACGGGAAGGTTGGCGTGCTGGATTGCCGAACGGGTGGGAGCTGCGGGCCGTGTCGCCGGCATCGACCCCCTGCCGGAGCGCGTCGCGATTGCGCGCACGCGCGGGGTAGGTATCGAGTTCGAGGTGGGTCAGGCCGAAAATCTCGGCGCGTTCGCCCCGGAGAGCTTCGATATCGTCTGCCTCTCCGCGGTCTTGCACTGGGTCAGCGACAAGCCGAGAGCGCTCGCCCAGATCCGACGCGTGCTTCGGCCTGGCGGGCGAGTCGGAGCGTCGACGCTTCCGCGAGAGCTTCTCGAGGCCGGAACGGTGGCGGCGGTGCTGATTCCCATCTTGCGTCGCGAGCCGTACGCGCCACGCGTGGACCTCTCTGCGTTTGCGCTCGCCCGTCGAGGGCACACGACCACGGAGCTCATTTCGATGGTGATGGCCGCCGGGCTCGACCTGGTGGAGGTCTCTGTGGGAACGCGATCGAGGAGCCTTCGCACCGGCAAGGACGTCGTCGACATGCTCGAATCGAGCTCGTTCGGAAACTTCTTGTGCCTCGTGCCGGAAGAGCTGCGCGAGGCATTGCGCGGCGATCTGGAGGCCGCGTTCGACGCGCGCCGGGGGCCCGACGGGATCGTGCTGCATGACTGGGGCACACGCCTGATTGCCGCGCGCGTGTGAACGAGCCCGCCGGCTCGACTCGTGTCGGTATGCTTCGCTCTCGCGCTGCGAGCCGGCTACCCTGTCGGTTCTGCGAGGGGGTCACGGGGCATGGCTGGGCATCCGCTCCAAATCCAGGTCCTCGGGGAGCTTCAGATCGCCCGCGGCGGCAAGAGCCTCGCGCTCCCCGCATCCAAGAAGACGCGCGCCCTGCTCGGCTACCTCCTCGTTGTCCGCGGGCGCCCACAGCCCAGGCAGCGGCTCTGCGAGCTGTTCTGGGAAGGGCCCGACGACCCGCGGGCTGCACTCCGCTGGAGCCTCACCAAGATTCGTCCGCTGCTCGACGAGGCCAACGTCACACGCCTCGTGGCGGACCGCGATCACGTCGCGCTCGAGACGCAGGGCGCGGCCGTCGATCTGCTTTCGGTGCTCGAGGCGGCGGACGCTGGGGCCCAAGCGCCGCTCGAAGTCCTTCGCGAGGCCGCGCGCTTCTGTGCGGGCGAGCTTCTGGAAGGTCTCGACCTTCCAGAATGCTACCGCTACCACGAGTGGTGCGTCGCCGAGCGGGAGGCGGCCCGCAAGGCTCGCACGACCGTCGTTTCGAACCTGGTCGAGCGGCTCGCCGCCGAGCCCGCTGCGGCTCTCGCGTACGCGCGCATGCACGTGGCGATCGATCCGCTGGCTGAATGCGCGCACATCGCCGTCATGCGACTGCTCGGAGAGCTCGGACGCCCGGCGGAGGCGCTTCGGCAGTACGAGAGTTGCAAGCGGATTCTTCACGCGCAGCTCGGGACGCGGCCCTCTCGAGAGCTCGAGGCGATGCGTGGCGCGATCGCTCACGTGCCGGCGAGCTCCGCGCCGCAGAGCAGACAGGAACGTGCCTCTCCGGCGATGGCGGCCCGCGCGTCTCTCGTCGGGAGGGACGCGGAGCGAGCGATGATTGCAGCCGCCTTGCGGGACGCCACGGCGGGCTCCGGCGGCAGGGTCCTTCTTTTTTCGGGGGAACCTGGAATCGGCAAAACACGGCTGCTCGAAGAGGCCGCGGACCAGGCTGCCACGCTGGGGGCAACTGTGCTCTCTGGCCGCGCGTTCGAAGCCGAGATGGTTCGGCCTTACGGGGCGTGGATCGATGCCCTGCGCGGACTGCCGGCTGGGAGCATCGAGGGTTCGCTCAGGACCGAGCTTGCCTCGCTGCTTCCCGAGCTGGGCGCGTCGCAGTCCGGCGCCGATCGCAACCGGCTGTTCGCGGCGGTCGCGAAGCTCCTCGGCGATACGAGCGCCCGCAGCGTCCCCGTCGCTCCCGGCGCAGCCCATGGACCGACGGTCGTCGCCCTCGATGACTTGCAGTGGTTCGACGAGGCGTCGGTGGCCTTGCTCCATTACGTGGCCCGCAGCAACGAGAGGAGCTCGCGAGTGCTCCTCGTCTGCGCGGCGCGGGCGTCCGAGCTCGAGGCAAACCAACGGGCCATGGCGCTGCGGCGCGCGCTCGAGCGCGAAGGCCGGCTCGTCCACGTGCCTCTGTCGCCGCTCGACGAATCCGCCGTCCGCAAGCTCGTGCGAGCCGTCGACGACCGGGTCGACGCCGGACGGATCTTCGCCGAGGGTGGGGGCAACCCCCTTTACTCGATCGAGCTTGCACGCGCCGTGCGCGAAGGGGACGGATCGGCCGCCACGAACACACTCGACGCGATCCTGACCGAACGGCTCTCGCAGCTCGGGGAGCGCGCGTCCGAGCTCTTGCCGTGGGCCGCCGCCCTGGGCCACGCGTTCTCGATCGAACCTCTCGCAGCCCTCACGTCGTTGCCCGCGCGCGAGCTACTCGCGGGGCTCGAGCAGCTGGAGCGACACGGCGTCCTGCGCGCGACCGCGGCGGGCGCGGGAGGCTCCGGCTACGACTTCGCCCACGATCTGGTCCGCCGCGCCGCGTATCGGGCGATGAGCGAGCCGCGCCGCCGATGGGTCCACCAGCACATTGCGCGAACGCTGGACGCGACCCGCGACGACGAGGGCGCCCTCGCCGCCGACATCGCGCACCACGCGGCTCTCGCGGGCGACAGTGAGCTTGCCGCTCGGGCTTACGTCGTCGCTGGAGAACGGTGCCTGCGCCTCTTCGCGTACGCCGATGCGAATCGACTCGCGGGCAGCGGCCTGCAGCACGTGAGCCGCCTGGCGCCCGAAAGAGCCATTCGGGCGCGGGTTGCACTCCTGGCCATCCAGGTGCGGTCCAACCAGTGGTTGAAGCGCTCCCGAGAGCTCGAGAACGAGCTCGTGCGCGTGGCGGAGCTCGCGGGCAAGCACGGCATGTCGAACGAAGCCGCGCGATCGTTCTACCTGCTCTCGTTCGTACACCACGAGAGCGGCGATCTGGTCAACGCCCGCGCGCGCAGCCTCGAGGCCGCCGGGGCCAGCCAAGCGGCCGATCTCGACACGCGGCGGCTGCAGCTCGCGAATACGGGCCGATGCCTCGCGAGCCTCGAGCGCGACCTGGCGCAGGCCAGCCAGCTTCTGCGCGAGGCGGAATCCCTCGGCCCGGTGCCGACGGGTCGCACGGCGCTCGAAGTCACTTATGGAAAGGCGCTGCTGCTCGCTTTCGAGGGCGAGCACGAACGAGCCCTTCCGCTCCTCGAACGCGCCGCCGAGCTCGCGGAAATCGATGGCGACCATTGGACGAGATCGCAAGCGATGACGAGGATGGCGAGGCTCGCGCTCGAGCGCGGGCGACCGGAGGAGGCGCTGGAGCGATGCCGGGCCCTCGAGCCTCTTGTAGCCAAGCTCTCGGAGGGCAGCGAGGGGCCCTTCGCGCGAGCATTGCAAGCCCTCGCCCACCTCGAGCTTTCCAATCCCGGTGCGTCCTCGGAAGCCGAGGTCGCGCTGCGAACCCTTCGGGACATGGACAGCAAAGCGCAGGCTGCATACATGCTGAACGCCCTCGCGATCCACGATGCAAGGGGCGGACGCACCGCAGAGGCGAAAACACGCTCGCAAGAAGCGCTCTCCCTCGCCGAGGCGGTGGGACAGAAGAGCGAAGCCGCCGTGGCTCGAGCGCGCCTGGCGCTGCTGGCGCTCGATCGCGGCGATCGCGCCGACGCCCTCGTATGTCTTGGCGGCTGCGCGTCCGACTGGTCGGGCGGCGCTCTGAGTGCACGCGCGCGTGCGGCGGTCAGCGCCGCCGCCGACCGGATCGGAGTGCGTCTGTAATTCCAACGCGGGCTTCAACGTTCGTTCCAACCGTGGACGCGCACTTTCCTCCTTGTGCCGACCCGTGGCGGCCGGCGCAAAGGAGAACACCATGGAGATCGACGAGAAGAAGTTGAATGAATTTCTGGGTAAAGTCGTGGGGGACGTGGGCGCCGCGATGAGCGCCGCCCTCGTCGTCATCGGCGACAAGCTCGGCCTCTACAGGGCCATGGCGGAAGGCGGGGCGATGACACCGGCGGATCTCGCCCGGCGAACCGGAACGACGGAGCGCTACGTTCGCGAGTGGCTGAACGCCCAGGCCGCCGGCGGGTACGTCGCCTACGACGCCGCATCCGAACGCTTCTCGTTGCTGCCGGAGCAAGCGTTCGCGCTGGCCGACGAACAGAGCCCGGCCTCGGTGCCGGGCCTCTTCCATGTGACGGCGGCCATGTGGCACGGCGAGGAGCGGATGACCGATAACTTCCGCTCGGGAGAGGGCATCGCCTGGGGAGCGCAGCACCCCTGCCTGTTCGAGGGGACGGAGCGCTTTTTCCGGTCCGGATACCTCGGCAACCTGGTGAGCACGTGGCTGCCGGCGCTCGACGGCGTGGTCTCGAAGCTGCAGCGCGGAGCCAGTGTGGCCGACGTCGGTTGTGGGCTGGGCGCGTCGACGATCCTCATGGCGAAGGCGTTTCCCGAGTCGCGTTTCGTCGGGTTCGACTCGCACGATCGATCCGTCGTCATGGCGCGGGATCGCGCCGAGCGCGCCGGCGTCGCAGATCGGGTGACGTTCGAGGTCGCCAAGTCGACCGATTATCCTGGGGCCGGCTACGACCTCGTCGCGCACTTCGACTGCCTCCACGACATGGAGGACCCGGTAGGCGCCGCACGTCACGTGCGCGAAACCATGGCGGCCGACGGCACCTGGATGATCGTGGAGCCCTTCGCGGCCGATCGGCCGGAGGGCAACCACAACCCGGTGGGCCGCGTCTTCTACTCGGCCTCGACGCTGCTCTGCATCCCCCACTCGCTCGCGCACCACGGCCCGGCCCTGGGCGCGCAGGCGGGAGAGGCGCGCCTTCGCGACGTCGCGATCCGCGGGGGCGGCTTCACGAGGTTCCGCAGAGCGACGGAGACACCGTTCAACATCATCCTCGAGGTGCGCCGATGAAACAGCATCCCCATCGGCTCGTTCTTGCGCTCATCGGTTGCCTCGTCGGCTGCAGCGGGGCCGCCGCCAGCTCGCCAGCGGCGATGCCGATCCCGGCTGCCCGCGCCGATCCGGCGACCCTCGACGGGCGCTCGTTCGACGTCACGCTCGAGATCCCCGACAGCACCCCGGTGAAAGACACCCTGCGGTTCGATCACGGAAACTTCGAATCGACCGCGTGCACCGCGCTCGGCTTTCCCCAGTGGTCCCCCTACGTTGTGCAAGCGGACAGCGATCAGCTCGCCTTCCACGCGCTCGCGAAACATCCGTCGGGAACGACGATGGACTGGAAGGGCGGTATCAAGGGAAGCGCGGTCGAGGGAACAGCGAACAGGAACATGAGCGGCAAGACGGATTTGATCCGGTTCAGGGGCTCGCTGCAGCCCTGAGCATGACGCGCCCCGGCGAACCGGCTCGTCCAGCCGGTGGCCGGGGACAATCCACGCAAGGAGGTGACCGATGGCAAGGGTGATCGTGGAGCAAGCATTCTCGGAGCCACTCACGGACGAGCGTTACGCTGAGTTTTCGAAGAAACTCGATCCCTGCATGCAGGTGCGCAGCGCGCTCTGGCGCCGGAGCTCGCTGTCGCTCGACCGACTCCGCTTGATCTGTGAGTTCGAAGCGCCGGACGCCGAAGCGGTCCGCGAAGCCCTGCGGAGCGCAGGCATCAAGTTCGAGCGCGTCTGGACGGCCAACGTGTATGCGATCGAGGACTACCCGGACCTGATGACCAAGCTCGAGAAGCTCGTCGGCGCGGCCTCGTAGAGCCCCGGATACGTCGCGGCGCGACCTCTGCCGCTCCGAGCGACCGAGCGCCCGGTGAGGCGGGCGGCCATTCGAGGACGCCGCTCACTGTCCGTAGACGGCGTTGAGATTCGTCTGGATCGCATCGTCCGTCGCGTCCGTGGTCTCGCCGGCGATGACGACCCCCTCCGAGAACGCGCCCGTGCAATCGTTGGATCCGTCTCCGCCCTCGCCCAGCGACAACCCGCCTTCTTGATGAAGCGGAATGTACGACGTCGGATTCAAGACGGTCGGCAGGGAGCCGCTCCACGCCGTCTGCAGCGCACCGGTCGCCGCGTCACCCACTTTGAGCTCCCACGTGCTCGTCCCGTTGGTTTTGGTCAGGACGCTCGCGATGTTGTTGCCCGAGTACTTGATCGACGGGTCGCTGGCGTTGACGTTCAGTCCATTGCCGTTGTTGGGATCCTGGATGCTCCCCCCGCCCGCGAAGAGCCCGTTCTCCATGTCGGCCATCGCCCACGGGCCGGCTCCCGCTCCTTGAGTCCAGCTGTTGCTGTTGCCGAAGTAAAGCGCGTTCATGGTCCCGGGGCCGTCGTCACTGATGTGATTTTCCATGTTGCCGTAGTCGTAACAACATTGCCCACCGACATACGCTGCGTGCACGACCATGTACTCGGTCTGACTTTGCGAACCTGTGGGGATCGCGCGGGTGGCGTTCCGGTTTCTCAGCCACTGGCCGCCCGGATGCTGGTTGTCATCGTTCAACGTCACGGCCATGGGCAGCTGAGTCCCGTTGGATGTCGCCCAGTACTGGACCGCCGGCTCGTTGTTCGCCGTGGCCGGTCCATTGTCCGTCGTTGCCGCGGCCAGGACCAAGCCGGACTTGAGGTCGTTGCCGTTGGCGGTCTGGTCGTAGAGGATCGACACCGAACACGTGGTACCCGCGCAAAATGAGCTGAGCGTGGCCAGGTCCACCTGCCCGCCGGTGCTCGCGGTGCCGATGTCGTGCGTCGTGCCGTCGGACGCGCGGCGGACCTGGAAAAGCCTCCCGCTGTAGGCTGCGAAGAGGGCCCGCGTCAGGCTGTGCGCTGCAACGACGGGCGTATCCGCCGACGCCGCGATGTCCCCCGGAAGCGCCCCGCTCGAAGACGACGAGCTGCTCGACGAGGCGGCCGACGAGCTGCCGCTCGACGACGCGTTACTCGAGGACATGCTGCTCGAGGACGTGCTGCTCGAGGACGACCCCGCGCCGTGAGTCGTCGAGCTGGAGGACTGCGAGGCGTTCGAGCTCGTGGAGCTCGAGCCGCCCGGCGAATTGCCCGAGCTGGCGGCGGACCCGGCGGTGGAAACGCCCGAGCCGTGCGATCCGCTGGACCCGGATGGTGCCGCCCCCTCGCCGCTCGACACACCCGTCGGTGAGCCCGAGCTTCCGCAAGCCAGGCCGACGGCGACCGAAACGCCGGCAATCAGCCGAACGAGTGCACGAGGGTGGTTTCGCGGCGCGCAGGCGCAGAAGAAGTGGAGAGGCTGCATCGGAGGGGAACCTGTTCGAACGGCCCTCAGTCCTCGCGGCCCGACGAGCGGATGCGGTGAGGGTTCAGCGAAAAGAGGTGCCGACCGCCCGTACCCCGAAGCTCAACAAAATCGTCGGTGAGCGGCACTGTCGCTTCGACGGTCGTGCGCAAAAAAACCGCCGGAGCAAGAACCGCAGGAGGAGCGAGACGACGGCACGCGAACTGCCACTGGAGATACGACCCGATGATGCCTCCGTATCCGCTCACGACTCAGGCGGCCGAACCGGAGCGACACGACCCGCAGGTGGGGCAATCCCAGCCCGGGGCCTCGACGTGGGAGTGGGAGCGCCCGTACACGGGACCGCCGGAAGATGGGCAGCCGCGAGCGGGCAGCGCGCACGCTCCCGCGTGGCAAAGCGTCCCGTGACGGCGGGCAGTGGCGGAGAGACGCTGCGTCGGGCACGCTCGGGAAATCGATGCCGAACAGCGACTGGGCACGATCGCTCGCTCGGCGGCTCATGCAGCGCCCGATCGCGCTCGTTTACGCGGCGCTTGCGGCTTCGTTGCTGCTGCACGTGGCGAGCTTCCGCGACGCGAAGACGGGTTACACCCCGCTGATCGTCTTCGGAGATCGCTTCGCTCCGCGTCGTCTTGCCCGAATCCAGTCGCTGCCCCTCTACACGTATCGGAATTCGGACGGATACGACGGCCAGTTCTATGCGCAGGTCGCGGCGGCCAGGAGTCCATTCGATCCCGAGCTGCGGACCGCGCTCGATCTGCCCGCGTACCGGACTGGACGCATCCTTCTTCCATTGCTCGCGCACCTGGCCGGACTGGGTCAGCCGGCATGGGTCCTGACCGCCTATGCGCTGTCCAACGTCGTGTGCTGGCTGATCCTCGCGTGGGCAACCGCGCGATGGTGGTTTCCTCCTACCAACGTCGACAATCTGCTGCGGTGGACAGGCACGATGTTCGGGGCGGGCGTGCTCACGAGCGTCACGCGCAGCCTGACCGACGGGCCGGCCCTTCTGCTCATCGCACTTGGCATGCGCGGCCTCGAACTCAACCGGCGCTGGCCGGCAGCGCTCTTGCTTGGAGCCGCGGGTCTCGTCCGCGAGATGAGCGCTCTGACGGCGGCGGCCTGCCTCCCGCGATCCGGGCGCGATGCGTGGCCGCGCGCGCTGCTCGTCGGCGGGGCATGCATCCTTCCGGCTGCCCTGTGGCAAGCCACCGTTTCCGTGCACTACGGTGCGATGGCAAGCCGGGGCGTCGCCGCAATCGGGATCCCACTCGTGGCTTGTCTCGACAAATGCAGACAGGTTCTCTCCGTCTATCGACAAAGGGGTATCGCCGCGGTCCGAGACGATGCTTGCGTGATCGTGGCCCTCCTCGTGCAAGTCGGCTACGTGATCGCCCGGCCGCAGCCGCAGCGTCCGTGGTGGCGGCTCGCGGCGCCTTTCGCGCTGCTCGCGCTCTTCCTCGACCCCGTCCCGTGGAGCGATGCAATCACGGCGGTCCCGCGCACGCTGCTCCCTCTGACCCTCGCGTTCAACGTGCTCGCCCCGCGAGGGCCGGCAGGCATCGCGCTCCTTGTGGCCGGGAACCTCACCGTTCTTTCGGCGTCGACGCCCCTGGAAGGGGCCACGGCCACCGAGCAGACGACCTTCTTCGACCGGATCACGTGCGCCTATACGTTCGGCTGGCGCGGCCCCGAGCATTTGGAACGGCGCACGTGGCGATGGGCGTCAGCCTCGGCCGGCATGACGCTGCACAATCCCCTCACGGAAAATCGCCGCATCGCCGTCGACTTCGAGCTGATCGCACCGGCGTATGTGGTGCTGACGGTCCGCTCCCCGGACTTGACGCGGCGATTCTCTTTGCCCGAGAGTCATCGAGCTCGTGTTCACTTTGGACCGATCGATCTGCCGCCCGGCGACACGTTTCTGGCATTCGGCGCCGCCCACCCTCAGGGGACTGCACCGGACTCGCCCGAACCATCGATCACGTTCGCCGTGCAAGACCTCCGAGTCGTGTCGGACCCTGGTCAGTAGCCAATTCTGAGGTCGAGCGCAGTGGCGCCGCCCGAGAGGGCCTCGCGTCGAGCCACAGCCCGTCGTGATACCTCGTCCGTGATTCGTCGTGGCACCGCGTTTGCGACACGGCCTGGCAATGAAACGATTCCTCAGGGCGACCGTACCCCTCGTGGTGGGCGGCGTCGTCGCGTCGTGTTCGGCGTGGACGCAACCTCCTGGTGCGACCAGCAAGCAGCCGAGCTCCGCGTGCCTCTCACGGGGGGCGAATTGCCACACCGATCAGGACTGCTGCACACTGACGTGCGACAACAACATCTGCGTGCTCCCGCCGACGCAGTGAGCACTTCAGCTCATTCGGCGCCGGCGTCCGTCTCCTGGGCATCGGAGGCCGCGGCAAAGCCGTCGTTCTCCGCGGCCTCCGCGGCACCCGGTCCCTCGGCGGGCGCATCGGCGTTGCCATCGGTCCCGGTGGTGGCATCCGCTTCGCTCAGAGTCGCGTCCGGATAATACCCGGTCACCGCAGCATCCATGTCGTACGCGGGTGCACCCTGCAGCGTGGGCACGGTCCAGTTCACCCAGCGGGCCTGATCGAATCCATAGGCCGTGCACGTCATGCTCTCGGGGCAGTACGTCGCCGCGTCGGTCTTGAGCACCGTGGTATCCGCCGTCCCCCCACCCACCAGGAACTTCTGCACGTAGGCGGTGACCTCGGGTTGCTGCGAGCCATCCCAAACGCAGTGGGCGTGATCGCCGTTCTGCGAGACGCCCATGTGATCGGGGATGCCGAGGCCATCCCAGATCAGGTGCGCAGCCATGGAGTTGTTGAACGTGCTGTAGTTGCCGAGCCATACCTGCGATGTGTTCTCGATGACGAGCAGGGCGCGAGGGGCGACCAGGCCCTCGATCATGTGGTGATCGAACGGCAGCTTGTCGGACGAATTGGCGAACTGGACGAACGAGCTCTCGAACCACACGTTCTCGGTCACGATCTCCGACAAGGTCTGAACCACCGTTCCATTGGCGAGCTGATAGTCGGAGATTCGCCAGCTCGCGGCACCGCCGGACCCGGACTCCTGCGGAATGGTGAGAGCGATGCGCTCGTCGAAGGCACCGACGATGAGCGAGCCTTTGCCGTCGCGCGAACACCCCGTCACGCCGAGACGCGCGGGGTCAATCTGCGCGGAAGGCGTTTGCTCGATCACGTCGATGAGGCGGCTCACCCCCCAGGCCCACGCCATCATCGCCCCCGCCGACGCGTCGCTGCCGTAGATGTCGTAGAAGCTTCCCAGGCCGCGCGAGGACGTGTCGTCCTGCTGGGCGACGGTGGACGCGGGGAACGTGATGAGCGCGACGCCCAACGCCTGAAGCTCGGCGGGGCCGATCTCGATGCCGTCGATGCCAATCATCGCCGGATAGGGCGGGGTACCGGTGGTCGGATACGTCACCGTCGAGGTGAAGGACGTCGAGCTGCCCCCTTCGGAGACGTTGACCGTGATGGCGCCGTTGACCCCGGCGTCGGAATTCGTGATTGGTGCGAACGATCCGCTCACCATCGACGGCTTCGGCGGCTTGGTCCCCAGCTCGTAGAGCTGCGCCTGGGCCATGATCTCCGCGCGCCGACAGGTCCACTGAGACGTGCTCGTGATGCGCGTGCCGTCGAGCGACATGAACGGGTCGGGCAGACTCGAGTCGACCGCCAGGGCGTTGTAGCCCGGTAGGTCGGGCACGGTACACGCCGTGGTCGAGTTCTCGACGCCCGCGTAGGCGCCGGCATCCGCGCCACCGTCAAGAGTCGCCGAGCCGCCTGCCGTACTGGTCGATCCGGTCCCCA
Source organism: Polyangiaceae bacterium (assembly GCA_035622655.1). Lineage (GTDB taxonomy): Bacteria > Myxococcota_A > Polyangia > Polyangiales > Polyangiaceae > Palsa-1150. The sequence continues at coordinate 1,531 of DASPUY010000288.1, read as the reverse complement.
TCGAGCCGGGCGCCGCCCCGTTCGTGCTGCTCGTCCCGCACGACACCAGATAGGCAATCAGACCGAGCGCTGAAACCTCGACGACGGGAAGCGCGCCGCGGCGTCGGCTCAAGTGCCTGGTTTGTCTCGACCGAAATCTCGGAGCGCTCGTCATGACCCGCAAATGGGGACACGAGGACAAAAGCTTCGAGAGTTCGACTCGGGGGGGCGACTCGGGCGGCGAGCCCTGAAAATCCCCCGCGATCTTTTGGTCTTGCCATGGCGCCATGGCAATGATCCCCTGCCGAGACCGGCTACGGCCACTTGCCCCCTCGGAGCGCGCGACCCGCGTCACTCCGCGCCCGCGGCGCACGTCGGAGCGGTGAACTGGCCGCTGAAGGGTGCCGCGGCGTCCACTGCGATTGCGCCGCCCGAGGTCACGGGGGCCAGCTGAACCTCGAAGCGCCCCGCGACCCCGGCGTCCGTCAAACCGCTCAGCGTCACCGTGCCGGATACCGCCGTGCCAAGCAACAGTGCCAGTCCTGCGTCGTCGAACCCCAGGACGTCCACGAGCGCGGAACCGCCCGTGGAAGCGATCATGCAGAGATCGTCATCGGTCTCGTCTTCGAAGCCGATCGCGTAGGCGCCCGGCTGCAGCGGGGCAATCGGACCACCGTCGGCCATGAGCCCCGACGCCGTCGCGTAATCGCGGCTCTGCACCTGGATCTTGACGAGCTGGTGCCCGGCGACAGGCCCGCTGGACGGGCCTCCCCCGTCCGCGCTGCACACGTAGGCCAGATCGACGTCGGAGAGCAGCACGAGGACCGCACCGTAGCCGCCCTCCGGACCTGGGGCCTCGCCGCACTGGGCGTGCAGGTCTTGCCCGAGCGCCAGCTCGCCGTTCACCGCAAAGGCGCTCGGCCCGGAGAGCGCGCTCGGAGCATCCCCGAGGCCGCCGGCGTCCGTCGGACCGCCCGAATCGGCAAACGTGGCGCCGTCGGACGAGACGGCCGAGTCAGCAAACCCGCCTGAATCGGGCGACGCCGACACGGGCGCCGCCTGCGGGCGACCGCATCCCCAGAGCGAGCTGGCGACCGTGCAGACGGCGATGTCCCACCGCCGCCTCTCGAACGATTTGCGTCGCAACGCCCCTCACCCCATCCTGCACGACTTCGTACGATGGGGGCGCGCGCCCGGTCAAGCCGGAATGAATTTACGAAGCGTTGTAGAGTGCGCGCCTGCGCTCATGCTCATTCCGGGTGTCTACATCCGCGACGTGCTCAAGAGCCCTCCCGGCACGCACGTCGTCGTCCACGGCTGGGTCAAGACGCGTCGCGACAGCAAGGGGATCCATTTCATTCACGTCAACGACGGCAGCTCTTTCGCGGATCTCCAATTGATCGACGAAGGAGCGATCGCCGCCGACGTTCTCCACCAGGTCGCCACGGGGGCATGCGTCCGCGCGACGGGCACGCTCGTCGCTTCCCCCGCCGCGGGCCAGGCCGTCGAATTGAAGGTCACCGGCCTCGATGTTCTCGGCGGGGCCGATCCC
>DASPUY010000287.1:0-3358 GCA_035622655.1 Polyangiaceae bacterium | reverse complement strand
GCGGGCGCGCGCCTCGATATCCCTCCAGACCTTCGGAGGAAGCCGCACCGCTTTGGCGACCGTGGGACCCATGCGCGTGCCCTTTCGAGGGCGGCCCGGATGCAACGCAAGCTCGTAGCCGTGTTTGCGAATCTTCTCGGCGTACGGATTCTTTCGAACCTCGACCCTCGCGAAGTCGATCGGCGGAATGTCTCGAAGCGACTCGGCTGACGGCTCATGCGCAGGGAGGCGCATGCGCAAGGGCTTGCATGGACAGGCATGGCGGCTTTTGCAGGCGGTCCTCGCGGCCGAAGTGGGTCATCGGTCTCGCGCTCGACTACATCGGCGAGGCTGCGCTGCAGGATCTCGAAGACCTCCGGCAGGGCCTCTCGTTTACCCTCGTGCGACGAGCCACTCGGTTGAGCAGCCTCGCGAAGCTCTTCCATCACGGGTAGCTTCAGAGCGATGGGCGCAAGAGGCGGGGGACCAGCGACCGCTCGGCGAGTCGCGCCTACCTCCATTCGACGATGTGAAGGACGAGATGATGCAGCGCGCGCTTCTCGATGGAATCGAGCGCGTCCGAAGGCAATGGCTCGACGAGCTGAAGCGAAACGTCTACTAAAACCGGCGGGTCCACTCCAGCGTGAGCCATCCCGCGAGGAAGGCTATGGTCGGGTGTTGCCCCAGCCCCATTTGTCGCCCGATCGGCCGCATCCCATCTTCACCGGGGACCGCGGCGTCGTCCGCGCGCCTCCGCCCCCGGACGCCTGGAAGGCCTGGGCGACCTACGGTCTCATCGCGGCGAACGTGGCGATGTTCGCCTTCGAACTCGCGTCGGGGGCCAGCATGGCGGGCCCCGACCCGCAGCAAATGCTCGCGCTCGGCGCCAACTTCGGCCCACTCACCTGCAACGGCCAGGCGTGGCGGCTCGTGACGGCCATGTTCCTCCACTGGGGCGTCATTCACATTGGGATGAACATGGTGTGCCTCTACCAGATCCGCGTCGTCGAGCGGATGGTGAGCCGCGCCGAGTTCCTCGCGCTCTACTTTGCATCGGGTCTCGTCGGCGGTCTCGCCAGCCTCGCCGTCCATCCCCTCGCGGTCTCCGCGGGCGCGTCGGGCGCGGTTTTCGGCATGTTCGGCGCGTTCACCGGTGTCATGGTTGTTCGCCGCGACCGCATCCCTCCGGAGGCCTGGAAGAGCACGATGCGGAGCCTGGGCACGTTCTTCGGCCTCAACCTGGTGTTCGGCCTTTCCCAGCGATCGATCGACCTGTCGGCGCACCTCGGTGGTCTGGCGACGGGATTCGTAGGCGCCTACATCCTCGCGAAGACGGCACGGCCCACCTCGCGGCCTCTGCTGCGCGCGCTGGTCGTCCTCGGAGTGGGCGCAGCGATCGCTTTCGGAGGGATCCACGTCCTGCCGCCGTGACCGCGCGTCAGTCGGGCGAGAGCGTTGGTCATGGCCGCTGGCGAGCACGTAAAGCACGACGGCTGCTTGACACATTAGAAAACACTAATATGATGCGAGCGGATGGGACGCGCTGCTGCCGCTGAGAGCGTCTTTCAGGCCATCGCCTGTCCGACCCGCCGGGCGCTGCTTGATGCCTTGGCGCACGGCGAGAGCAACGTCACCAACCTCGTCTCCGCGGTCGATGTTACGCAGTCCGCCGTGAGTCAGCAGCTCGCGGTGCTGAAGGATGCTGGGCTGGTCGAGGAGCGCGTGGACGGGCGTTTCAGGTACTACCGGCTTCGAGCGAAGCCGCTTGGCGAAGTTGACTCGTGGGTCTCCCGCTACCGCATTTATATCGAACGACAGCTCGACGCCCTAGGCCACGTGCTCGACACGATGCCTGACGACTCGGAGCCCGACCCTCCTTCACGAAGAACAAGGCGACGGAAACCGTGACAACGACCGCAAGCGCGACCACCACGTTGGTCCGAGGCCCCTCGATGAGCGACATCCGAATCGTACGCGATTACCCCCATCCGCCTAGAAGAGTCTGGCGAGCGCTCACCGACCCGGCACTCATCGCGCTCTGGGGGATGCGGCCCGAAGGGTTCTCCACGGCGGTCGGCACTCGTTTCAGGTTCGTTGCAAAGCCGCAGCCGGGGTGGCGCGGCTTCGTCGAGTGCGAGGTGCTCGAAGCCCGCGAGCCGTCCGTCCTGCGCTACTCGTGGGTCGGAGACGAGAAGGGGGACGTGACGGAGGTAACCTACCGCCTCGAACCACGCGCGGGCGGGACTCGACTCACTTTCCAACACACGGGCTTCACCGGCATCGGTGGCTTCCTACTCGCGAAGCTGATGATGGGGCCTGGTTGGCGGAAGATGATTCGCGAGAGCATTTCCGCTGTCCTGAACGACGTGGATGACGAGGGCAAGCTCAAGCCCGGAAGCACGCTTACGGCGAAGTTCTAGCGGTCGATAGGACCCCCGTGAAACTCCGCGTCTTTGAATCGATCTCCGTCGATGGCTACTTCGCAGACCGGCTGGGCGACATCGCCTGGGCGCACTCCGGCCGCCAGGACCCGGAGTTCGGAGCCTGGGTCGCCAGCAACGCGAACCAGGGCGGGGTCCTGCTCTTCGGGCGCCTCACCTATCAGATGATGGAAGCTTTCTGGCCGACTGCCGCCGCCGCCGAACAGATGCCGGAGGTCGCCCGTGGAATGAACGCCGCGCGCAAGGTCGTCGCGTCGCGCACGATCAAGCCGACGTGGATCAACACTGAGCGCATCGAGGGCGACCTCGCCGAGGCGGTACGGACGCTCAAAGCTCAGGATGGCCGCGGCATTACGGTTCTCGGGAGCGGTAGCATCGCGGTGCAGCTCGGGGAGGCGGGCCTCGTGGACGAGTACCAGTTCGTCGTCATCCCAGTGGCGCTCGGTGGCGGACGGACCATCTTCACGAGACAGACGGCGCTGCACTTGGTGGAGCAGCGGGCGTTTCGCTGCGGAAACGTCGTCTTGAGGTACGCAACCTCTCAAGGCTGACACCGAAGCGACGCCCCGGCCTCGGGCCGATCCGTCCGAGGTCTCACAACGCTGCTGGACGGGGTCGCTCGTAGTCGCCCCCGTCGCAGCCCGCGGCGCCGCTAGACCAAGGCCCCATCGCGTCGTGGGTCGGCATCACGGCCGGTGTTAGACTCGACCTGTGCCTCGCGAATATGCGAAGGAAGAGACCGACGCGGTCCTCGCGCGGGCCGCGGAGCTACAGCGGGGGGAGCGGACGACGCACGAGGATCTCGTCGCGGCGGCGGGCGAGGCGGGTATCTCACGCGACGCGGTCGAGAAGGCGGTGGCGGAGGTTCTCGGGGGCCGGCGCGACCGGGCAGCGCTCACTGCGCTGCGAGCGCGCGCCTGGCGGCAGTTCTTTGCCCA
>DASPUY010000286.1:0-43018 GCA_035622655.1 Polyangiaceae bacterium | reverse complement strand
GTCCCCACCCGCCCGATCGATGTGCCAGCGGACCGCCGCCGTCGGCGACAGACGCGTCCCTGTCCCGGGACGACCTCTGCGGCCAACCCGCCCGGCAATGCCCGCCGTCGGGACAGCGCTCCACCGCGCTCGAGTCCACGTGGGCGATAGCGTGAGACTACAGATGGACTCCCAGGTGGGCCGTTCCTGTGAAGCCGAATCCGACGCTCGTGCCCGACTCCTGATAGAGGGGCGAGGCCTGCACCTCCATCTGAACGGCCGGCGGCAGCTCGTCGAAATCGGCGGGAAGAGCCGCCTTGGGTCGCTGCAAGAACAGAAACTCGGGATTGAGTTCGATTCCCAGTGAAACGTAATGGTTGAAATAGTAGTCGCACCCGGCGACGAAGCCGGCATTGTAGCCGTGGATGCTCACGTCGGGCGATGTGCCGGTCGGCGAGGCGATGGCACTCGAGCTCAGCGTGCCGACGAATGCGTAGCCGCCGCGCAGGCCGAAGTACGGGTCGGTGCGATCGATGCGCAGGTGGAATGCCACGTCCCCGTTGATCTCCCAGAGATTGAAGTCCGAAAGCTGCAGGTCGCGCGCCGCGACACCCACCGTGAAAAACAGAAGGCGGACCCCCGCGCGGGCACCGAATGCCGGTCCCGCGCTCGAAGAATGCTGCAGCGAGAACGTGCTCGAGTTGATCGAGTCGAGCCCCACGTAACTTCCGCCGATGTCTGCGTCGAGCCACAGCCATTCGAGGCCCAGACCGCTGTCGCGCGATTCATCGTCGGAGTTTCTCGAGCCGGCGGTGGGCATGGCGCCGCTCGTCGCGGCGCCCGGCACGACGCCGGTGGTCGTTGGATACCCGGGCGGCGGCGTGCCGGCGAATGGTGGAGCGGGCGACAGGGGTGCCGGCGACGGCTGGGGCGATCCCGGATAGGGCGCATAGGGCGGGGTGGTCGGCGGCATGGGGGTCGTCGGCGGCGGTCCGTATGGCGTGGCCGGGGGGGCCGTCGGCGTCGGTGTGGCCGGCGGGACGGTGGGTGACGCCGGCGGCTCCGGCGCGGGCCCCGGGTATGGAGACGAGGGGTACGGAGGCGCCGGGGGCGGCGGTACGGGGGCCGTCGATACCGAAGGTGACGGTAGCGGGGCCGGAGGCGCCGAAGGTGGCGGTATCGGGGGGGGCGATACCGGGGGCGCCGTTCCAGGCGTCTGGGCGAGCGCGATTGGAGCGAAAACGGTTGCGGCAGCCAGAGCGCCAACGGCAGCGAGCGTTCGATTCATGGACGACCCTTGCATTTCGAGTGCATTTCGCGTTCTCGGCTTCGATGGCTCGGTGCGACTCGATGAGCGATCGTCAGCGAGGCTCCGCCGTCCGGGGAGATCCCGCGGCGAGACCGTCGGTGTCCGCCTCGTGCTCGTCGGGATGAACTCCATCGGCCATGTTGCTCTGCCGAGGGCCGCCACCGAGAGCGCCGCCGTCATCTACTGCAATGCGGTATTTCTCGTCGAGCCAGCAGCCGAGATCGACCTGTCGGCAGCGTGGCGAACAGAACGGAAACGCCTTGTTCTGCGTACGGGGCTCCGCCGGCCGCCCGCAGATGGGACACGAGTCCATCGAAACAAATATAGCGCCTGGCGCGGGAAACCACACCCCCGCAGTCGCAGTCGCGTCTCGCGACGAATCACGAAAGCTGCGGGGCCTCCGGCACAGCCGGAGCGTCCGCTCCTTCGTCGGCCGTCGGTGCACCCCGGTCGCCCTCGAGCTCGGATTGGGGCTGAGGCGCGTCGGAGCAGGAGCGCTCGAGAAGCTCCGCAATGTCGAGCTGTGCGACGCGATCCTCGAGGTTCTTGCTCTTGATGCCGTCCGTCAACATCGTCATGCAGAAGGGGCAGGCCGAGGCAATGGTCGTCGCGCCCGTGTCGATGAGCTGCAAGGTGCGCCTCACGTTCACGCGGTCCTGGTTCTGCTCCTCCATCCACATCTGCGCGCCCCCCGCGCCGCAGCAAAGACCGCGCTGCTTGCTCCAATACTCCGGCTCCACCAGCTCGACGCCTGGGATGCGCTGGAGAATCTCGCGCGGCGGTTCGTAGACGCCGTTGTAGCGGCCGAGATAGCAGGAGTCGTGATACACGACGCGGCCCTTGACGGGCTGCTGGGGGACGAGCTTTCCCTCGGCCATGAGGCCGAGCAAGAAGTCCGAGTGATGGACCACTTCGAGCTCCGTACCGAAATCAGGATATTCGTTCTTGAGCGTATTGAAGCAATGCGGGCACGTCGTGACGACGAGGCGAGCTCCGCCCTGAGCCTTGTACGAGTTGATCGTGGCTGCGTTGCCCTCGGCGAGCATCGAAAAGAGGAATTCGTTCCCCGCGCGCCGCGCCGGGTCGCCCGTGCAATTCTCTTCGACCCCCAGCACCGCGAAGTCGACGCCGGCGCGCAGCATCAGCTTCGCCGTGGCGCGTGCGATGCGTTTGGCGCGATTGTCGTAGCTCGCAGCGCAGCCCACCCAGAACAGCACCTGCGCGCTCGGCCTCTCGCTCATCGTGGCCAGGTCGAGCCCGTCGGTCCATGCGGCGCGATCGGCGCGCGACAGATTCCACGGATTGCCGTTCGACTCCATTCCCTGAAAGGGTCTCGCGAGCTCGTGTGGAAATTCACCTTTGACCATCACAAGGCTGCGGCGCATGTCGACGATCTTGTCGACGTACGAGATGAGCACCGGGCATTGTTCCTCGCAGGCGCGGCAGCTCGTGCACGCCCAGAGAACGTCCGGATGAATCACGTTCGGTACCAGGTCGATCGTGCGGGGATCGGGGCCCGCGGGGACCGTCGCCGCTGGGTCGTCGATTCCCGGCTCCGGAACGTCGATGAGCCGGCTTTCGTGCTCGTACATGAAATCACGCAGCGCCAGAGTCATCTGCTTGGGGCTGAGGATCTTGCCCGTCCGGTGCGCCGGACAATTGTCGGAGCAGCGGCCGCATTCCGTGCATGTGTAGAAGTCGAGAATGGCCTTCCAGGTGAGGTGCTCAAGGCGCCCGATGCCGATCGGCAGCGACAGCGGATCGGCGGCCTCGCTCGCGGCGCCCACTTTCTCCATGAGCTTCTCGGCGCTGGCGGCCATCGGTTCCAGACGGCCCGCGGGCCTCAAGCTGCGGGTGAAGACGTTCGGGATCGCCGTGATGACGTGAAAGTGCTTCGAATGGGGCAAGAGATTCAGAAAGACCAGGACGAGCGTGGCGTGGGTCCAGAAGCCGCCGCGAGCGATCCACACGAGCGCGTCGGGCGATCGGCCCCGCAAGAGCAGCGCCAGAAGCGACCCCGCGGGGCTTGGCCAGGTGGACCACGTCTCGTCCCAGCGCTCGTTGTGCAGCGGGGCCACGATCGTCGCGATGGCGGCGCATGTCGCCTCGGTGCCTGCATGGCCCGGCACGACGCACAGCGGCCCTCTCTTCGCCGACAGGGCGAGAGTCGCCCCGTCGTAGGTCATGTCCGCGAGCATCATCGCCACGATGATGAACAGGATGAGCAGGCCCTCGAACGACAGTGCCATCCGCTCGGGTTTGACGATGAGCCGGTAATAAAAAAAGACGAGGGTGCCCGCGATGACGAGCACCGTCAGGCAGTCCTTGGCGAACTCGAAGAGCGGTCCGAGCACGCTGTCCGGGCCCAGAATCCAGAGGTTGAACGGCGGATAGAAACCCCTTCCCCAGAGGACGACCGTCCGGAGGAGTAGGAGCACGAACCCCGTGAAGATGAGCTTGTGCGCGGTCCCGGCGGGGTTGTAGTAGTCCATTTTTTCCTGACGGAACGCGTACCGCCACGTTCCGCGCACGCGCGACGTCAGGTGGTCGAGCCGGTCGACGGGCTGACCGAGCTGCAGCAGGCGCCAGCGTCGGCTTGCCGACCACACGAACATCGCGAACGCCGCGAACATCAAGGTGAGCATCGCCGTCGGGCCCATGGCCGTCCGCTCCAGGGTAGGTCCACCGCCCCGATCCGGGGGGGCAGCTGGTACGCCGAGGGAGCCTTTACAGGGTAGTGCCCAATCGCGTCAAACGTATCGCGCGTCTCGGGCCGGGGGCGGCGACCGGGGCATCACCGAGGCCGCCGCCGGTCGAACGAACCGCGACGGCCAAGCTCGGATGTTTGTACGATGGCGCTACCGAACCGTGCCGAGCCAGATCGACTTCTATGGTCTTCCGCGTCCCGTCCAGGACCGGTTCGCCGCGGCGACCCGCGGTTCCGCCCCGCCGTCGCCGCTGCTGTTTCGGAGCGCATCGCGCCGGGGAGCGTGGATGGCGCTCGGAGCGGCAGCGCTCCTGCTCGGCGCCGCCGCGGTGCTGCTGGCGGCCGGATTCGGTGACGCCCGCAGCGCGCTGGCCCTGCACGGCCCGCGCGTCGTTGCTGTCGACATGATCTTGCTCGCCGCGGCCTCGTACTGCTTGCTGCACGCCGTCGGTACGCTCATGTCGCTCGAGTCCCTGCCGTGGCGGGCGGGTCTCTATCTGTTCCCAGGCTGCGCCGTGGACGCGCGCCAGTCGCGCCTGCAAGTCTGGCCGATCGAGGGGGTGCTGTCGATCGAGATGTCGGGCGTGCAGTCGCCGGGGATTGCGCTTCACATGCGCGATGGATCCCGCGTCGTCGTTCCCGCTCCGAGTGCAGAGGACGCCGAGCGCGCTCAGGCGCTGCTGGAGTCGGTTCGCCGCTCCGAGGCGCGCGCGATCGAGCTGGACGACTCGCGGGTGATGGTGGAGCTCGATCCACTCCACGACCGCGCGATGTCGAGCCCCATCGGACCGACGGAAGGAATGAAGCCCCGCGTTCCGCTGTGGATCAGGCTCGATTGGGCCATTGCGGCCCTGGTCGGCGTCGCTTTCGGCCAGGGGGCTGCGGCGACGCGCAACGTCCTCAGCGACGACGCGATGTTTCGCGCCGCGTCGCTCGAAGGCACGGCAAGTGGTTACGAGGCCTACCTCCGGCACGGCCGGCGGCACTCCGCCGAGGTGCGCGACGTCCTGTTGCCGCGTGTCGAGCTGCACGACGCGGAGGCGAGGGGGACCGTCGACCCGGTGCTCGCGTTCGCCCGATCGCATCCGTCTTCGCAGATCGCTCCCGAGATCGATGCCTCACTGCGGCGTGCGCTTCTCGTCGAGCTCGACAAGGCGAGAAGTGTCGGGACGGTGAGCGCGATCGACGCGTTTGCGCGCCAATATCCCGGGCCGATGGTGGACACCGAGCTCAAGGCGGCCCGACATCTGCTCTTCGTGAGGGCTCTCGCCGCCTACCGGGCCAAGGCGCATCCGGACCCGGCCGTGGACGCGTTCATGAGCCGTCTGGTCGACTGGGCCGAGAAGAACGGGCAGCCCGCCGAGGTTCGTTTCCGGCAGAAGCCCTCGGAGTCGCTGGAGGACGCCGACAAGAGCTTGGTGAAGTTTCGCCACTACCCCGGACCGGAAGCGCTTCCCTCCCGGTACGTGACGGCCGACGTGCTCAGGCCGAACGAGCGCGCCGTCCAGGATGCCGTCGTGAAGCAGTTCGGCGACGTGTTCCCCGCCGACGTGCTCGCCGTGCACGCCGGCGATCCGCTTGCCGCCGACGAGCCGTCGCCTGCAGCCGTCCCCGCCCTGGTCATCGACTACTCACCCGAATGGTCGCGCGGGAACACGACCTGCCCGAAGCCACGGACCGTGTTTTCCGGCCTCTCGTTCACGTTCGACGCTAGCTTCTCGCTGCCCGACGCGCAGCCTCCGCTGAAGATGATCGTCAAGGCGTGGCGCGCCGCGGAGCCGTGGAGGGTGAAGGACGAGGACCTGTCGTTCGAAGAGTTCGAACAGAAGGTCTATGGCGCGATGGTATCCGGCGCGTTCGACCAACTGAAACGGAAGATCATCGACGTCCTCTTCTGACGCCTTCGCCTATTCCGACGGCTCGGACGGGAGCGCCGGTCCGCGAGCCCACCGGATCGCTTCGACCATGCGATCGGCCATGTCGACCGGAAACGGATGGCCACCCGGCCCGAGGCTCATGAACCGGGCGTCGAGACCTCCCGTCTTGAGCTCCTCGGCCACTTGCTGCATCGACGCCTGCGCGCCGTCTCGGTCGCCCGCCGCGAGCAGCACGCGGCGCACGCCCGCGGTTCGTAACCGAGTCGCGTCGAGGTGCAGCTTCATCGAGAGCAGGATGAGAGCCGACCAGCGGCCGGGCTCCGCGCACGCGACTTCGGCAGCGAAATAAGCGCCGTTCGAGTAGCCGATGAGCGTTCCGTCTCCGCCTTGGTCCATCTTGCCGGGGGCGAGCGCCTCCGCGGCAGCGAGGGCCGGACGGATCTGTTTCTCCGCATCGACGTACGTGCCGCTCCACATGTTTCCGTCTCCAAACGGCGCGTTGCCGCGGGGACAGACGAGAAACCCGAACTCGGTCGCCCCGCGCTCGAAGACGGCACACGAGTCCTCCGGGCTCGCCCACATCCCGTGCAGATAGACGATCGGTGGCCTCGGCGATCTGGCGTTCGCGGGGGCGAACGCGACCCCCCAGGAGCCCTGCGCGCGGGGCGTTGCGAAGAGCGCCAGCCACGACAGAAGCGGCGCGGCCCAGGCCGGGAGGTGAGCTGCGCTCACGGCAAGTCGAACGCGAAGGTCTTCTTCGCGTCGTCTCCCGGCGTCAGCTCGAGGTCGAATCCGAGGACGCGCCCGCCGATTCGCGCGCCGAAACGGACCTTCACCGGAAGCTCGGCGCCATGGGGATCGGCCAGATCGATCTCGGCCTTGTACCGGCCCCGAGGCGGATCGAGCCCGTCGAAATACACGTTCTCGACGTTCTGCCCCCCGCACCCTTCGTCGTTCGGGCAGTCACGGTCGATGTGAAAGCCCGTCGGGGTCGACCGCGATCGGGGGCTCGGTACGCGCTCCTGGGCGGGGGTGACGAGGGTCAGGTTGACGTCCGCCGGGCTGTCTCCCCACGCGATCGTGAACTGCAGCACCCCCGTCGGCTCGCCGCACCCCTCGTCGATGACGCCGTTGCAGTTGTCGTCGATGGCGTTGAAGCACAGCTCCGGGCCCGTGGGCGTGCATGCTTGAACCAGCGTCGTGCCCGGCGGCGCCGTGAGGTTGGTCGGCTGGAGGTTCGGGCCCGGCACCGGGCTCGAGGCTGGAGGCGCAGTCGAGCAGGACGCAAGGACAGCGATGGCCATGGGGCCTACGGCGAGCCTGCCGGCGTCCAACCCTCGAATCGCCCTAACGAGGAGGTCCACCGCCCGGAGCGGCCGATTGACTCTGGCCCTGAGCCTTGGGCGATTCCGGCACGCTACCCGTCGTCGCCTTGGGGTTCATCAGCTCGAAGAATGCCTTGCGCGCAAGCTCGCCGACCGGCGCCGGCTGGCTCCGAAGCGCCATCAACACGCCCTTTTCCCTCACGAACTTGAGGATGCGGATCGCCTCGGCGCGCTTGGCGTCGGTGCCTCCGAGCGCGTCGGCCAGCAGGCGGGCACGAAGCTGCACGCGGGTCATCGAATGCGGACCGTTGTCGATCTCGACCGACTCGACCAGGTTGCGGCCGAGGATGAGCCGCGGCCAGTCCTGCAGTTGATCGTGTACCTTGACGTGCGCGATGGCGTCCGCGTTGTCGACCCAGCGCGCGACGTCGCCGCTGTCGTAGTTCCGGTCGCTCCAGTAGCCGAATGTCTTGTTGTAGACGTCCTTGAGCTCCTCGATGGCTTCACCCGGGACGCTCGGGTCGTTGTACGTCGCGATGGCGTGTGCAGCGGTGTCTGGATCCGCGCCGAGCACGAGCGCCAGAGCGGCATCAGCCTTGAGGCTGACGTCGTTCAGCTTCGAGACGAGCTGGGGAACGAGCGGCGGAGTCAGCCCGCCCATGCCGATCGCGCGTGCCATCTGGTGGCGGACTTCCACGTCCGGCACGCTCGGCGTCAGCAGATCGACCAGCGCCGCGGTCGCCTCGGGTACGGGGCGATGGACCAGCGTCTCGAGGTAGCAAGTCCGGAGGAAGTTCGACTTCGGGTCGGTCTTGGTGTTGTCGTGAACTTTCGCCACGACCTCTTTCATCTGGTCATCGGTCGTGACCCAGGAAAGCGCGAAGCAGGCTTCCATGCGCCCCTGCTCGTTCTCCATCGGGTCCTCGATGTACTTGACGAGGTCGTCGTACGCTCGCGAATCGCCCCATTGAGCGAATCCGTCGGCCGCACCCACGCCGAGCGCGCGCAGCGTCATGCCGAGGATCGTCAGGCCCCCCTGGTTGAGCGAATCCCACGACACATCGAGCTTCTTCATGCGGCGATGAAGCTGCTTCTCGAGGATGGCCCAGCCGCGCGGCGACCGGATCCAGCCGACGTAGCGCAGCGCGCTTTGCGCAGTGGCCCACGTTTCGGGGAACGGCGGCTGCGCGCCTTCGGGCGGAAGCTTCTCTTTGGGGTCCGCCCATCGCTCGAGGAGCGGAATGGCCTTGCGCGAGCCGAGCAACGCGAGAAAACGCATTCCGTTGGCATGCGGCTGCGGCTTGACCTCGGGATCGACCCAGAAGAGCACTCCGGGCTCCGCCGTCTTGCTGAGATAGTCGCGCTTTTCCGGGTGGATGACAGCCAGGTCAGCGAGCATGCGCGCGCCGAAAACGCGCTCGTTGTCGTCGCGGCGGAGCTCGGGCCAATCCACCTCGTTGTAGATCTTCAGCGGGTCTTGCTCCATGCGCCAGCCGAGCACGTCGGCTGCGCGCACGTCGCCGATCTCGGCCATGCGCATCGCAGCCTCGACCTTCCAGTGCGCTTTGGGATTCGTTCCGATGTACGAGTAGAGTGCATCGCCGCCGCGCGGATCCTCCAGGTCGCGCAGCATGTCGAAGATCTGCTTGGTCTGGAATTTCTCGGTTTCCGGCTTGTCGTGGTTCACCGTCTTGAGCGCGAGCACCAGGCCGTTGGCTCCGATGCCGTCGCGAAGCGCCTGCAGGAACTTTTCGCGCGAGTCCTTGTCGGCCTTCGTCAGCGCCTGGACGAGCGGCTGGGTCGCCCGATCGTTGCCGATCTTGCCGAGGCCGACTGCGGCCTCGCGCGCGACGTCGATGTCCTTGTCTTGAACGAGATGGATGAGCGCATCGGTCCATTTCGGGTCGCCGGTGCGCGACAGCGTCGTCGCGACGAGCTGCCGGACGCTGTTGCTCTCGTCGTTCGCGAGCGACGCCATGCGGTCGATCGACACGAGTGCGGCGAGCTTCTCGGCGTCGAATGCGGGAAAGCCGTCCAGTCTCTGCACGTTGGCGAGGTGGCCGAGGCGATATTCCGCCAGGATCGCGTCGAACGCGCTCGACTCTCCGAGCGCCACAAGGGCCCACGAAATCTGTGGCTTGTCGCTGTTGTCGGCCTCGCCGAGCGCCTTGAGCAGCGCGGGTCGGGCGGCGTCCGCGTCGGGGGAGCCGAAGTCGACGAGCGCGGTTGCGGCCGTCCCTCGAACGCCGTGATCGATGTTGGAGAGGCCCTTGATGAGCGACGGGATGCTCTGCTTGTCGTGCACCCACGCCAGGTGCACGAACGCTTCCTGCAGGAGGCGCGGCTCGTTCTCCGCGTCGGCCCACTTGCGCCAGCGGGGGGTCTGCTCGGGCCTCGGCAGAAGGGTAATCTCGAGGATCTCCTTGTTGACCTGCTCCTTCGTGAGCGTTTGCGCCTCGGTGTGCACACTGAGAAGCGCGATGACCGCGGCCCCGATGGCCAGCGCGATCCCGATCAGAATCGCAATCGGCTTCAAGGCGCCGCGCTTGAAATTTCCGTCCTCGGCGGGCAAGGCCCCGTAGTTCATGGCATCCTCGAATGGACGGCTGCGGCCCAGGCCTGCCCGGAAACCGCGCCGTGCGCGGACGATACCGCAAGGTGAGGGTCGGCGAAGCGCGAAAAGAAGGAGGGCCGCCGCCTCTGCGGGTCCGCGGCAGGCCGCCCCCGCTGCAGCTTTGCAGCCGTGTTCACGCGCCCTGGCGGCCCCGATCCGGGAAAAGTTCTAGACTCGCGGCCGTGCCCACGGTCCTCGTTGCGGCCGCAATTCTCATCGAGCGCGGCCGTGTGCTCGTCACTCGGCGTAAGAAGGGAACGCACCTGGAGGGCGCATGGGAGTTTCCGGGCGGCAAGGTGCTCGCCGGCGAGGACCCCCGAGAGGCCCTCGCGCGCGAGCTGCGCGAGGAGCTCGGCATCGACGCGGTCGCGGGAGAGATCCTGGAGGTGACGTTTCATCGCTACGATGACGTTCAAAAGACCGTTCTCCTCCTTTTCTTCGAGGCTGCGCGCACGTCGGCGTCGAGCGACCCGCGTCCCCTGGACGTGGCGGGCTTTGCCTGGGCCAGCGCCGAGGAGCTCGATCCGGCGCGGTTTCCGCCCGCCGATGGGGCCGTCCTGCGCAAGGTTCGTGCAAGGCTCGCGTAAAATGCCCGTGACCCCATGAGCGGCGCGCTCGGCAAAGACCAGGTCGCCATCGGCAGCGCTCCGGACAACGACGTCGTCGTCACTGCACCCGGTGTCGCCCCGCATCACGCGCGAGTCGTCCGCCAGAACGGCCACCTCTTCTTTCTCGATCTCGGGACGGGTCCCTCCACGGCGAATGGGTCACCCGTCGCCCCACAGAAACCGGTTCCCTTCGATTTTCGCGTCTCTTTTGCGATCGGGGGCGCGCCCGTGCCCTTGGCGCATCCGGCCGTCGTCAAGATGCTCATGTCGGCCGGGCAGCTCCAGCCGCCCCGCGGTCAAATCGTCATCGGAAGAGACCCGGTCCGCGCTTCGCTCGTCGTGTCCCACGCGGCGGTCAGCGGCCTGCACGCGACCGTCATGGTCGACAGCTCGACGGTGGTCGACCACGGGTCGACCAGCGGGACGTGGGTCGGCGGTCAGCAGCTTGCGGCCAACCAGCCGGCGCCGCTCGACCCGCGCGGCGTCATCGCCTTCGGGCCCGTGCCGGTTCCCGTCGCCCTTCTCCTTCAGCTGGCTCAGGTGCCCCTCGGAGCGGCGGGGTCCGCAGCGGGCGCCGGACCCGTCGCCGCCGCCCCTGCGCCCGGGGTCGCCGCGGCCGGCGCCGACGCCCCCCGGAAACATCGCACCATCATCGGCGAGCTCCCGCTCGATCAGCCGGAAGACGCGGTCATCACCATCGGCCGGACGCCGGACAATCGGATCGTCGTCAATCACCCCCAGGTGAGCTCGAAGCACGCTCAGATCGTGCGATCGGGCTCCCAGCTATTTCTCGAGGATCGCGGCAGCGCGAACGGCACGTTCGTGCGCGGCCAGCGCCTGGCTTCAGGCGAGCGCGCGGCCGTGTCGCACGGCGAGAAGGTCTTCATCGGACCGATGCCGCTCCTGATTCATATCGGCGAAAGCCGCGTGAACGTCGTGGTCGAAGACCAGGCGAACTGGGCTGGACGGCCGCTCTACGAGATCGAGGCGCGCGACCTGTTTCTCGAGGTCGCCGACCGCGACGACCCCCGAGCCAAGAAGGTCCTGCTCGATCACGTGTCCTTCAAGGCGCTGCCCGGCGACATGATCGCGCTCATGGGCCCGTCCGGCGCCGGAAAGACGACCCTGCTGCTCGCGCTCAACGGATACCTTCCGCCCACGAGCGGGCAGGTTCGCATCAACGGCGAGGACCTCTACAGCATCTACGACGCCCTGCGGGGCAGCATCGGCTACGTCCCCCAGGACGACATCGTTCATCCCGAGCTCACCGTGTTCGAGGCGGTGAAGTACTCCGCACGTTTCCGCCTTCCGCCCGACTATTCGCAGGAAGAGGTCGATAGGCGTGTCGACGAGACGCTGCGCGATCTGGGCCTCGAGGGCGTCCGCAACCTGCGCATCGGCAAGCCCGAGAAGAAGGTGCTGTCCGGCGGCCAGCGAAAGCGCGTCAACATCGCCCTCGAACTCGTGACCGACCCGGTCATCCTGTTTCTCGACGAGCCCACCAGCGGCCTCGCCGCCGACGATACGACCGCCCTCGTCAACCTCCTGTCCGAGCTCGCGCGCAAGACGGGCAAGACGATCATTACGACCATCCACCAGCCGGCCAAGGACGAATTCGAGAAGTTCAATCTGTGCTTCGTCATGGGCTACGGCGGGATCCCCACCTACTTCGGACCCACGGGCGACAGCGCGTACTCCTTCTTCGGATCGATGGCCCCGCGCGCGAGCCAGCCAAACCGTCGCATCGACAATCCGCGCGACATGTTCGACATGCTCAACGTGCGCGAGCGCTTCGTCCTCGAGGACATGCGCCGCAAGGACGCGCGAGCCACACGGGTCGAGGCGCGCATCGAGGCCGCGCGTGCGTGGCGCACCGAGTTCTTCCGCAAAGACAGTCCGCTCTTCCGCAAGATGTACGGCGGCCGGCGAGCCATCGGCGGGGAGCCCGCGGCGCGAGGGGTGCCGCGAGGTCCGGGCGTCGCACGCGTGGGTCAATTCGGCTTGCTCGTGTCGCGCTACTGGAAAGTCAAGACGCGTGATCGCATGGGCGCCGCCATCATGTTTCTCCAGGCTCCCGTCATCGGAATCCTCCTCTGGCTCGTCTTCGGAGCGCAGAGGGCCGCCGTTCCCTACTGGTGTCTCGGCGCCCTTCAGGACCTTTCGGCCAAGAACGGAACGAACGCGACGGCGACGACGAATCTGCTCGGCTCGATGCAGCCGACGACCGATCACACCGCGGCGATGTTCTTCGTCGTCGTAAGCTGCATCTGGTTCGGAACGAGCAACGCCGCCCGCGAGATCGTGACCGAGCGCGCAATTTACCTGCGCGAGCGCATGGTCCACCTCGGTCTATTCAACTACGTGATTTCCAAATATCTCCTATTGAGTCTTTTCTGCCTGGTGCAATGCGCGGTGCTCCTCGGCATCGTCTTCTTCGCCCTCGGATTCAGCGGGGGCGCGGCGGCGTTTTTCACCGAGCTCGGCAACCTCGTCGCGCTCTCGATGAATGCGACGGCCTTGGGACTGTGGATCTCGACTCTCGTCGCGTCGGCGGAGGCCGCGATGGCGCTGACGCCGATTGCCCTCATCCCCCAAGTGATCCTCGGGGGCCTGATGGTTCCGATGACGACCAACGCCGGCTTGAGACCGCTGATGTTCGTCATGCCGTCGCGCTGGGGGTTCGAGGGGGCCATCGCGAGCGAGCGAGCGGCGATCGCTCGGCTGCCCGCGTGGAACATCGACCTTCACCGGCCGGACCTCACGAGCCCGCCCGACTTTCTGACCGCCGGTCGCTTTCAGTGTGCCATCGCGCAGATGGCGAGCGATTCGCTGCCGGGTGCCTGGGGGTTCACCGAGTGGGCGACGCTCTGGCTTCCGAGCGCCGTCCTCTTCGCGACCACGGCGCTCATGCTTGCTGCGCTTCTCGTCGTTCTGCGCCGTCGCGACCCCGTCTAGGGCGGCCGCGCTCCCCCCACCAGGAGGCTAATGCGCGTCGACGACGAACGAAAACGTACATGACTGATCCCAGGCGCTCACCAGAACGTTCACCGGGTAGTTCTTCGCCGAACCGTAGTGGTGCGTATATTCGTTCCAGAACGTTGGGGTCGCCGGCACGGCGTCGATGTCGGCGATGGCTGGCGACACGCCGAGCGCTCCCCCGCGTCCGGGCGACGCGCCCGCGAACGTCTCTGTCGCGCCGTCTCCCCAGGCGACGGTTTCCTTGAAATCGCTGGCGCCGGCGACGCAGGGATTGGTGTCCTGCCACGACACGATGATCGAGCACGACGCATAGGGCGAGCAGGAAAACCCATCGATGGACGGGCAGGTCAGCGTTCCTGGTGGAGAACGCGGACGCGTCGTCGAAAACGTCAGGTCGTCCTTCGCGCCCCAGGGCGGTCCGGCCAGACTCGCTTGAACGGACGTTGCGGTCACCGACTCGCCGGGCGCTCCGATCGTGCACGACGAGGACGGCGGCGAGCTCACGAGCTTGCCCGGGTGTGCCTTGTCGATCCGGATGGTCTCGCCCGCGTAGGTGCAGTTGGCAACCGACGATGCGCCCGTCACGAAGGTCAGAAGCAGCACGGTGTTCGCCGGTAGATCACGCTGCGTTTGGAGGCTCTCCAGCGTCGGTACGACGACCGACGAACAACCCAGATCCACGATGCCGGTGGCGGGCGGCGGACACGTTTTCGAGTGGCACCCGTCATAGGAAAGCTTCAGCGCGAACGTTCCTGGCTGAGCTTCGGTCGCAGCGGGCGGAGCCTGCGGAGGCGGGCGTGCGGGAGCAGCGGTCGCCTCTTTCGGGGGCGGAAGCGGCGGTGCCGCAGCGCCCTTGAAGCAGGCGGATGCGGCCACCAGGGAGGCGCACCCCACAAGGCAAAGCGCATCGAATGGTTCCGCCGAATGGCGGATGGGTCGCAAGGATTTCATGGCGAAAGACGCTCACCTACGAAGCCGCGGACCCCCCAACTCTTCGGCGCGCGCCGGTCCGCTCGCACGTGCGCCGTACCTCGCGCTTATCTCACTAGCTTTCGAGGATTGCCGATGTCAATACCGAACGATTGCGCGCGATCGAGCTTGTCCGTCGCTTGGCCAGCCCGCCGCAAAAGCGTCACAAGGTGACAATGGCGACGCAAAATCGTCATTTGCCGATACGTGCCATGAATATGTCCGCCAGGAGTCACACCCAATATCGCTGGCGCAGCCGCGCGCACCGAGGGCGAAAACTTCCAGTCCGCGCCGTCCCGTCACGGAGTCGCCATTTGGCTCTCGAAGAGGGGCATCCGGCGGAGGCATCTCCAGCGCATCGGCGAAGGCTCATCGGTCCGCGCCTGGAATGCCCAGGGCGAACACTCGAGCTCGATCGATTCCGAGTTTCGAACCGAAATATTCGATGATGTCCCGAAGGAAGGAATCGTCCTCGACTTGGAGTGCCGCATTGGCCGGCCGGTGCCGGGGCATACAGCCGACGCGCTCGTGGCTCGGTCGGTCGTCACGCCGTGCCGGCTCGTCGGAAAGGGCCGGCGCGTGGGCGTCCTCGACGGTATTCGAAAGACTCGATGAACCAATCGATTCGCGTGCTGGCGGCTACGGTGTGTGTCCTCGTTCCGGCTCTGGCTGCGGCGCAGAGCGATCCCGGTGGCGAGCACCATGGGCCGCGGCCCGAGGCCATTGCTGCATGCAAGGGCAAGACGGATGGCGACGCCTGCGAGTTCGACGCCCCTCGCGGTCACGTTTCAGGCACCTGTCGCAAGGTGCGAACCGGTGACCTGGCGTGCGTCCATCCCCACCATCATCACGACGCCGGGCCGTAGCCGACCGCGCGGTCGGTCAGCGCAGGGCGTAGACCGTCACGCCCTTGTGCCACCCCGACGGGGCGCCGACGAACCCCGGTGGATGGTAATGGCGTTGCAGAACGAAGACGAACCGCTGGCCGTCGACATCGGCAAATCGTTCGGAGCCCATGGGCAGATCGAGAAAGCTCCGCGCCACGCGTGCGATTTCCGCCGTGATGGTCCCGCGGTAGAGGATGCGATCGGCGGGGGTCTCGGACGGGTCCATCGTCCCCGCCAGCGGCGCCGCGCCAACGTCCGTCGACGGCCCGCGAAAAGCCTCCGCCTCCGAGCCTTCCGAAGTGGCGGCGGCGCCACGGATTGTCCGCGGTGGCCTCGCCTGGGCCGACTCGATCGGCTGCGACATGAGCCACCATGTGAACGCGATTGCGGGCATGAGCATCACCACCTCCGGATCCGCGGGTGAGCGATGGCTCATCCACGCATGCGGGCCGCCCCTATGATTGAATCGTGCCAGCGGGCCGCATTCGATAAAAACGCAATGACTACGCTGCCGTTCCTCTCGTTGCCTTCCTCGTGGTCGTGCGTCGCGTGCTGCAGAGCTGAGGGGCAACAGTATCAGGTGACGGCCGTTTGCCGACTGAATCCAAGTGCCGGCGGTCGCTTTTTGCCTACATCAGCGAGCCCGACGCACTCGACAGCAAACGAGACGTCGTGGCGGGCGAGTCCGGCGGACGTTGATGGCGAGCGGGGCGCGGCTGCAGGCGAGCGCGGCACAGGCGAGCGGGCACGGGCGAACGAGGCTGCAGGCGAGCACGGCACAGGCGAACGCGGCTCAGGCGAACGTGAAGGCGCCGAACCCGAACACCTCGGCGTTCATGTCGTCGCAGCCGGCGCCGGCGCCGAGAGAGGGGGCCCGACCCAACGCGACGCGCGTGGCCCGCAGGGCGTGCCGTTTCGCAAACCGAAGCAGAGCTCGTAGCGCGACGTCGCCGCAGGCGCGATCCTCGTCGATCGCGTCGGGCAAGGATTGCTCGATGGCCCGCGCCGTGGCCTCGTCGAGGCGTTCCGCGGTCGCCGCATCGTGGTAGCGGCTCAGGTCCGTGGAGACCACGATGAGCGCCGCGTCGCTCCACACCGTTTCCAGCACCGCCGCCACTTCCTCGTCCGAGGTATCCCCGACGAGGAGCGGGACCACCGCAGGCGTTTCGAGCAGCGTCTGCGCAAATGGGAGCTGCACCTCGATCGAATGGTCCTGGTCGTGCGGCATGTCCGTGAGCGAGAGCTGGGGCCAGCGTCGGGCCGTCTCGATCGCCACTCGATCAATCTCCATGACGCCGAGAGGAGTCTCGAATGCCTCGGTCAATGGAGCCGCCACGCCCCAGAACGGAAGGTGGTGGGTGGGTCCGAGAACGATGAGACGCCGGATCTGCGGCGCGAACGGGCCGATCTGGGCCCACGCCGCGGCGGCGATCGGGCCGCACGCGTCGTAGTGCGCGTGCGGAGCCACGATGGCTTTGACGCGGCCGGATCGCAACGCGCGCACCGAGGCCAAGTGCGGAGCGTCGAGAAGCGCGCCGAGGCGTCGCGCCAGCTCTTCGCGCGAAGCCGGGTAGAAGACGCCGGCCGCGGTGGGTTTGCGCGTCAGAATCATTCGCAGCGTCGCTCGGCCGTGAGCCTACCACTCGTCCGGCAGGCTTGCCGCGCTCGTCCGCCAGCTTGCCGCGCTCGTCCGGCGGCTTGCCGCGCCCGCCGTTCGGGCTTGCCGTTGTCTCCACGCGGTCGCACGTTCGGCGGTGATGCTTCGGATACCCGGGACCGTCGCCTCGCCGTTCGGGAAGAGGAATCTCGACTTCTTCGCCGCGAGCGGCGCCGCTCGCGAGATCGAAGACCGGGCAGACTCCTGGACGGTGGTCGAATGGTCCTGGACGCAAGGCCCGCCGATGCGGATCGTGCTGAGAGGCGGACGCGGCCAAAGAATGGACGTCGTCTTCGATCCCGAGGGCGTCTGGCGCATGGAGATCGAGCCCGTCGATCCGAGGATTCATCCGATGGCGGACGTTGCCGCCAGGACGCTGCCGATCGCTCGGTGATCCGGAGCGAGGCTGCCATTCTCGCGTGACGCCGGCTCGGCAAGCTAACCCCGTATTGGCCAAAGGCTTGCCGGGGGCCGGGTGCGCTGCACGAAGAAGGCATTCGCCTCGGCCTCGACGCGATGGTACTTTAGTGAGCTGGCCGTGCGAATACCGAGGCTACGAGCGCGCGGATCGCACCCAAACGAATCCCCACAGCCTGGGTGAAACTTTATTGGCTGGGGGCTCGAAGGCTCCTGTCTCTCCGTATCGAATTTTTCCAAATTGGAGGCGTCGTGCCCAATCGAATTCGCGCATTTTCATTCCGCATGCGTCGGGCGCCCAATGCCGATGGCCTCCTCGCCTCCGACGTCCACGGCGCGGGAGTGATCCATTCGCGGACGAGAGCGCACCCGAATGGCGAGGCCGGTCCCGGCCGCGCGAAGAGCCTTGCGCTGGCGCCTACGCGCCGCGTTGTCGCGCGCGTGGCGGTCGCGATGGGCAGCTTGGCCGGCGTCGTCGGTCTTGCGGCGTGCTCGATGCTCTCGAGCGGCAGCACCGGGGAGTCCGAGGGTCCATCGCCGTCTGCCTCGGGCAATTCAAGCCAGAACGCGAGCGCCTCGGGGGGCGACGCCGGCGTCGGCGATGGCGCCGCCGAGAATTCCGCTTCGGGCGACGGCGCATCGGTTCCCGCTCATGCCGACGGGGCCTCGCTCGACGCGTCGACGTCCGGCGATGGCGAGAGTGCGTCGACGACGGGCAGCGACGGCTCCGCCCCGACTTC
Organism: Polyangiaceae bacterium; assembly: GCA_035622655.1. Classification (GTDB taxonomy): domain Bacteria; phylum Myxococcota_A; class Polyangia; order Polyangiales; family Polyangiaceae; genus Palsa-1150. Next base: position 24,950 of record DASPUY010000286.1, on the reverse strand, counting down.
GCTCGTCTATCCCCCGTATGCCGGCAACGGGACGATCGACGATGGCATCGCGCAGCTCAACCTGTACCGCACGCTCGTCGGACAGAGTCCGGTCACCCTCGATCCGGTGTCGTCGGCCGGATGCGCCGAGCACCTGCAGTATCTGATCTGCGCCGAAGCCACGAAGGGCATGGGGTACCTCGAGCACACGGAGACGGGCGTTCCGTCGTGCGCGACCGATGGCGGTGGCACCGCCGGAGTCGATTCCGATCTCGCGTGGGGCGAGAGCACGACCAACGGGGTGGTCACCGACCAAAGCCTCGGTGAAGCGGTCGACCTCTGGATCAACGGTCTCTATCACCGCAATCCGCTGCTCGATCCCGGATTGACCAAGGCCGGCGCTGCGTCGAGCGGCGGGTACAACTGCCTCGACTACGGCGCTCCCGGAAATACCGCGACCGTCGTCGCGGCATCGCCGGTCCTGTTCCCGCCGGAGGGAACGACCGACGTTCCGGAGACGTTCGGAGGTTTCGAGTCGCCGTGTCCGACCGCCGCCGATCCATTGACGGCGACCACGTGCGGCGGCTCGGGCTTCATCGTCACGGCGAACTGGTACGGCTGGGGCACTGGGGAGTCGAGCGCGATCAGCGCCGTCTCCTCGGTGTCGATGACCGACATGGCGACGGATGCCGCCGTCCCGCTCTTCGCCTGGTACGCCGACACGATCTCCGGGCACGACCCCGCCCCCGGATACGTCCACAACGAGATTGCGCTCGTTCCCCAGGCGAGCCTTGGCCCAAACACCACCTACTCGGTGACCATCGATTCGACCATCTCGAAGACGGTCGGCGCCGAGCAGGCCACCACTTTGTCGTGGAGCTTCACGACCGGCACGCGCACGGCGCCTTCCCTTTGAGCGCGCGTGCGCGCATCTTCGGGCGCCGGCTACGCATTTTGCCCTCCGCCCCGAAGCGGGCCCGACACGTGGCCTTCGTTCCCTTCCCGATGGCGCGCGGATGGGGTGCCAAACTGGCACGCCACGAGCTACAGGAGTGCCCGTGCAAACCGAACCGCGATTTCAGCTGGTGGCGGGCAGTCCTCGGGCAGACAAGAGGTCGGCCATGGCGCGCGAGCTTCGCGCCACGCTTTCGCGACGCCCCCGATCCATTCCCCCCAAGTATTTCTACGACGACGTCGGGTGCCGCTTGTTCGACGCCATCTGCGATCTCCCCGAGTACTACCTGACCCGGGCCGAGAGAGAGCTCTTGCTCGCCCATTCCGATCGGATCGTGCAGCAAGCGCAGGCCGAGTCGCTCATCGAGATCGGAAGCGGAATGGCGCGCAAGACCGGCTCGCTCTTGCGCTCGATGCGCGGTCGCGGCATCGCGCCGACCTACGTCCCCTTCGACATCGCCAGTGAAGCCATCGAGCGATCGGTCAGCGCTCTGCTGGCCGAATGCCCGAATTTGCGGGTTTGCGGCGTCGTGGGCGACTTCATCCACGACTGCGCTCGGCTGGCCATGGTGGCGCGCTCGGTCCCGGGTCCGCGCCTCTTTGCCTTTCTCGGGAGCACCATCGGAAACCTCGATGACGAGCAGGCGGCGGCGCTGCTGCGCGAGGTCGCTCGCTTGATGATCGATCGCGACCGCTTTTTGCTCGGGGTCGATCTCGTCAAGGCCCCCGACGTCCTGAACGCCGCTTACAACGACGCGCAGGGCGTCACGGCCAGGTTCAACAAGAACGTGCTGCACGTGCTCGCCCGCGAGCTCGGCGGCGAGATCTCCGATCGCTTTTTCGAACACATCGCCGCCTACGACGAGGCCCGCGAGCGAATCGAAATGCACCTCGTATCGACGCGCGAGCAGGTCATCACGCTGCCGAGGGCGGACCTGCGCCTCGCTCTCTCGAAGGGAGAGCTCATTCTCACGGAGATCAGCCGCAAGTTCACGCAAGCCAGCGCCGAGCGGATGCTCGCCGCGGGAGGGCTGCTGCTGACCGAGTGGATCACGGACGGCCAGTTCGCCCTCTGTGTCGCTCGAGCCGCTGCGTCTTCCTGAGCCCTCGGCGGTCGAGCCGGGGCGCGTGTCACGGCGGCGCGCTGGCGCGCGCTGGCAGGCCGAATGCAACACGCAACAAGTCGAGAACCGATGGGCCGCCTTGCCGACCAACTCCCGCAGGCGGGCCGCCACCGAGGGCCCCCGCCCCGCACTTCGCAGGAGACGACACCGCCGTCCACGCTCGAGCCCCATCTGCCCGGGGACCCGGTGGATGAGGCCGCGGTCGAGTCCTTTCCCGCGAGTGATGCGCCGGCGTACAGCGCCATGCACGCCGGGGCTCCTGCGCTTCGTTCGTGGCCCGGTGATCACGACCACGAGGTGCGGGCCCGCCTTCGGGCCGACCTCGAACGATTTGCTCGGCTGCGGGCGCCCACCGGGTCGCGCGCGCTGCTTGGCGAGGGGGGGTGCCCAGAGCGCGAAGAAGCGTTGGCTCGCGCGATGCTGGATGCCGATCGCGTGGTCGTGCGCGAGCCCATCGAGCCGGGGGCTCGCGTTCGCACGATCGAGTCGGAGCTCGTGGGCGCGGTCAGGGACGCGCCTTGCGTCATTGTCAGCGTCCGCTACGACCGGGACGACGACACGCGCGTCGCGCTATTTCTCGCCCTCGTTCGTGCGCTCAGATCGTCGCGCATGAGGCGATCGGTGCGCTTCGTCGCCTTGGCCGATGCTCCGTGGATCGCGGGCTGCGCAGCCTACGCGAAACGGCTCCGCGCGGTCGGAACCCGGGTCCACGTCGCGCTCTCCCTCGCGACGCTGGCCCTGGCGCGCGCGCGCCCGGAATGCCTTTTCTTCGGAGGCGATTTTCGATTGCGCTCTTGGACCTATGCGGTAAGTCACGCGTTTGAAGCGGCTTCCCGGATCCCGGCGCGGACGGTGTGGCTTCCTGACTGGGCCGGGTGGGCGATCCCTGATGCGGACTTGCGCGACGCGCAGCGGCTACGGCGCTGGGGTTGGCCCGTCGTGACGGTCGCCGATCGATCCCCCTGGGAGCTAGGTCGCACGGCTTCGCCGGACGTGGACCGCATGGCCGCCACCCTCGCAGGGCTCGTGGCCGCGGTCGAGCGTCTGGCGGGCGGACGCGTCTGAGCCTGGCGGGCGGACGCGTCTCGAGCCTGGCGGGCGGACGCGTCTCGGTCTCGCGGGCGGCCGGCGGAGCACGAGGGGTGCGAAACGCGCGCTGGGACGAAAGTGGCGGCCGCCGCGCCATGCGCTCAGCGCGGCGGTGCGCTCGCGGTCGGTCCGGAGGGCTTGTCCCACGAGTGCGTCGTGAGGGCCTGTTCGATCCAGGCGAGGTGCCGCTTCTCGTCGTTGTAGCTTCGCTCGATCGTCTCGCGGACTTCGGAGGGCCACTCGAATGACAGGTGGTACGCGTACCGCTCGCTCAGCACCTTTTCGTTCGACTTCATGGCCTCGAGCGTTCCTTTCATGCCGCCCAGGCCCGCCACTTTGGTCATCGTCCTGCGCATGAATCCCTTGAGATCGGGCTTCGTCGGAGGAACTCCCCCGAGGCGACGGACGATTGCGGAAAGATCGATTACGTGGCGTTCGTGGTCCTCGCGAAAGCGAACGAGAAACTCCCGGGTCTCGGACTCGCGCACGTCATCGATCGCGGCTGTATATGCGCCAATCGCGTCATAGTCGAACCGGATGAGTTCACCGAGCTCTTCGACCATTGTCTCGTTCGGCAGGGTCATGACGCTCTCCTTCGGCTTGCAGGTTCGCCTGGGGCGCACGGCTGCTCATGTCAAGCCGCGCTGTCCCTCGGGGCTTCGGGCAGTTTGCCGGCTAGACAGATTTTTACGCGGGAGACGGCAGGCTCGTTCGAAATGCGCGGAGTGGGCTCGCCTACATGCTCCGACGCCTTTAGGCTGTGGTGTCTCATGCCTCTGGCTCTCCTCGTGGCCCCGACCGACCCCGGGGCCGGCGACGCCGCATCGCGGCGCGAAGCTCTCGCCTGGCTGCGCGGTCAGCTCGCGCGCTACCGGTTCGACATCGTCATCGCGGGGGCCGGCCGCGACCCCCAGGAAGCCATTGAAAAAGCAGGGCCGACGATCAATTCGGGCGATTCGGTGCTGGTGCATGTGAGCGGCCGGCTGGTCGGGCGAAACGCGCTCGGCTTCGGGGGAGGCAAGTCCGTGCCCCTCGGGCTCTTGACGGAGGTTTTCGTCTCGCGATCCCCCGCCGATCTGTCGTTCATGCTGGAGCTGACGTACGACGACGACCCGACCGATCCCATCGTGCCCCACGCGCTTCTGGCAAGCGCAATTCAGGCTCTCGGGGCGCAAGACTACGGTTGCGCCATATTCGCCGTGGTGCGTCGCTCGTCCGAGCCCGCGGGGCGCATCGATTTCACCCGGGCGGTACTCGGGACGCCGGCACCGGGCCGGCACTGGCCCTCCGGCGAAGCGGTGCTCGCCGCCATGCATGAGAGCGCGATGGCGGTGCCCGAGAACCGGACCGCCGCGGACGGCTTTCTCTTCCTCCGCGGGGCGCCTTCGCCCCACGCCGACGGCCCCACCGCCGAGGTGGAAGGAGCGGCCGATGGGGACGGGCGTTCCCGAGGCGATGGCCCTTACTCGCCCGCGGTGCCGTCCCATTCGCAGGAGCCTTCGGGGGAGCGTCTGAGTGAGGGCCCGGTCTGGAAGCCGGGGCTCGACGAAGAGAGCGGAGAGCTGAGGGCTCCGGGTGCGCCCTTGGCCGCGGACGGCGGCCTCGAGGCGGACGCGACGGATCCGACCGATCCTCTCGCCCCCGAGGTCCCCGCCGCCTCTCCATACGCCGTGGCAGCGACCGCCTCGGAGTCCGAGGCCGCCGAGGCGGACGCGACGGATCCGACCGATCCTCTCGCCCCCGAGGTCCCCGCCGCCTCTCCATACGCTCCGGTAGCCCAGGCGGCGGACGCGCAAGCCTCCGACGCGTTGACCCCCCCCTATGTGGCCGATCCGCAAGCCCACGACGCGTTGATGCCCGACCCGTACGGTCCGCGCGCGCCGGCGCCCGACCCTTACGGTCCCGACACCGACCCGACGGATCCGCACGCGCCCGAGCTGCGCGTCGAGGTCTCCGACCCGCTGATCGACGACGGGGAGCTGGCGGCGGCCCGTCTGCCAGCCGACCCCGGGGCATGCGTCGTTTCGGCCCCCGCCCCTCCCGCGGACGCGGGCGCACTCGAGGGCATCGAAGCGGCTGCCTTCCGCACGCCGCTGACGGCTGCGCCGTATCGAATCGCCTTCGAGATCCATCGTCGCCAGGGGCAAACCGACGCGGCGCTCCTCACGGCCATGGCGCTCGAAGAATTGAGCGCGGCGCAGGCCGAGCACCAGGCGCTGGTCGATCAGTTTCGCACCGTCGGTCCGGTGCGCATTCGGGCCCCGCTGGACGCCGCCGCGTGGGGTGCCCTACGGGCTCCGGGCTACGACGACGCGCTCGCCGCGCTCTTCGCGGCCATCGAGCAGCCGGCGGTGGCTGTGCGGCTCGACGAGCTGCGCGCGGCCCAGCGCCTTCCGGCTCTCGATCGGAATCAGCGGCTGAGCGAGACGAGCACCGCCTCGGTCGTTCGCAGCTTCCAGTGGGCCGCACGCGTTCTGGGCATTCGCTGTCCCGACCTGTACGCCATGGATGGCGCACCCGGCGTCGCCATGATGTGCGCTCCCGAGCCCTCCACAGCGCTCGGCGGCTCGGTTCTCTCGGGTCGCTCCGCCAAGGACCTGGCGTTTTTGGCCGGCCGCCACCTGACCTACTACCGGCCCGAGCACCATGTCCTTCTCTACTACCCCACCCGGGAGTCTCTGACCGAGCTCCTGCTCGCGACCGTGCAGGTGGGTGTGGCGGAGAACGCGCCGTCCACCCTCCCTCCCGCGGTCCAGTCGCTTCGAGCGCGTCTGGCGCAGCGGCTCGGCGAGGCCGGACGCGGACCGCTCAAGCAGGCCATCCGGGTTCTCGACGCTCGGGGAGGGCAGGCCAAGGTCGGCGCATGGATGCGCGGTGTCGAGCTCACCGCCGCGCGGGTGGGTCTGTTTCTGTGCGGGGATCTCGCGATTGCCACGGGCTTCTTGCGGGCGCAGCCCATCGGAGTCGCCGAGCTTTCCTATGACGAGAGACGAGGCGACCTGACCGCCTTCTGTCCGTCGCGTGCGCACGTGGCCTTGCGCGCGCGACTCGTCGCCACCGGCGCCGACGACCAGGTCGCTCCGAACGGCGGAGGGCGGCAGCGAGTGGCTTCGTGACGCGCGGCTCCCATGGTCGAGCCTCTCCTCGTTCCCGAGTGCGTCGGCCGCTTCTCCGACGAGGCGCGCCAGGCCGTCTACGATGTCATCGCCTTGCGGCGGGACGTGCGGCACTTTCGCGAGGACGCCGAGGTCGCTCGCAGGGCCGCGACGCCGCGCGAAAGGCGCTCGCGTGACCTCACTCGAACTCCTGCTCGCGCGTCAGCGCGCGTTCGAGCTCCGCGAGCCCCTCGCTGACATCGAGCGGCACGCCGAAGTGACGAAAGCTCATACCGGTCGCATAGAGCACCTTGAACAGGTTGTGCGACCGGCACTGCTCGCCCATCTGGCCGATGCGCACGATGTCGAGCCCGAACGACCCGGAGATCTCCACCCGGAATTTGCGCGACATGTACGGGAGGACGCTCTTCGCGTCCACGCGCTCCGGCACGCGAACGGCGACGACGGAGTTGAGCCGGTGCTGCCGGGGGATGAAGAGCCGCAGTCCCATGGCCTCGAGGCCGGCCTGCAGCGACTGCGAGCTGACCCGGTGGCGTTCGTGCCGCGGGGCCAGTCCTTCTTCGCAGACGAGACGCAATGCCTCGTACAGCGCGAGGATGCCCGGTACCGGCGCCGTGTAGTGGTACTCGTGCTCGCCCCAGAAACGCTGGGCGCGTACGGCGTCGAGGCACCAGTGCGTCGGGGCCACGGGCCGCTGCTGGATCGCTTGCCAGGCGCGGGGCGAAAACGCGATGAGAGAAACCCCCGGGATCGACGAGAGGCCTTTCTGACCTCCGGTCACCACGGCGTCGAGGCCCCATCGATCCATTTCGAGCGGCATCGTGCTCAGGGTCACGACGGCGTCGACGATCGAGAGCGCGCCGTGCGCCTGCGCGACTCCGGCGATCTCGGCGAGCTCGCCGTTGAGGACTCCGCAGGACGTCTCGCCCTGCGCGAGCGTCACGACGTCGTAGCGCGCCTTCTCGAAGGCGCTCCGCACCATGTCCGCCGTGACCGGTTTGCCCGTTTCGGGCTCGATGACCGTGACCTCGGCGCCCACGCACCGGGCCATCTCGCCCAGGCGATTGCTGAACGTTCCGGTCTTCAGGCAAAGGCACCGGCGCCCGCGCCACAGCAGATTGGTGATGGCCATCTCCATCGCGGCGGATGCCGGCCCGGCGACCCCCATGATTTTGTCGCCGCGAGTTTGAAACGCGTACTGCGCCATCCGCTTGAGATTGCGAATGACGTGTTCCATCGTCTCGCCGAGGTGGTTGATGACGACGCCGTTGGCGCGCGCGACGGCGTGCGGAATGGGCACGGGACCGGCGCCCATGAGCAGAAGCGGCTCCGAGGGCAGGATGGAGTCGAGCGGCTCGAGCGCCGGGGCGGGGAGCCACGACGCGGAAGGCTTGGTCTGGATCACGCTCGAGTCCTCGCGTCCGGGCTCAGAGGCGGCCGCGCTCGCTCTGCTCGTCGAGGAATGCCGCGACCCACGCCAGGGGCGCATTCCAGTTGATGGCTTCTTCGTTCGCAGACCACGCTTCGATATTATCCACATAGCACTTCTCGGGCGCGCATCCCTGCAGCCCGAAGGCCTGAACGTACGGATCCTGAAGACCGGAGTTGGGGCCCCCCGACATGACCCCGGGCGGCGGCGAGGGGAATGCCGCATTGGCCTGGTGCGCCCAGAACCGATGGTGCGGGTGCTCGAGCGGGCGGAATCCGTAGCCGGTGATGTATGACTGATCGTTCGGGTTTCTGCCGAGAACGTAGTCCATCGCCTCGGCGGTCACGTCGAGGTACCGGCGATCCTTGCTGAGGTCGTAGGCAAGGGCCGTGACGAGCGCGTTGTTCAGGACGAACGAGTTCGATCCCCAGGGATAGCCGTCCGCAGCCGGCTTGAAGACGAGGCGGTAGCCCTGGTCGCGCGCAATCGCGACGTAGGCGTCGGCCGCCTTCACGATCGCGGCGCGCGCCGCGGCCACGTCGGCCCTGGGCAGCGCGCTTGGCACCAGGGCGAGCGAGATGGTTCCGAGCGCGGCCGTGGCCCCCCACGTCATCGAGGTGGCTTGCCCGCCGGCGTCGGTCGGTACCGACAGCCGGTGCGGCGACTTCTGCAGGAAGTCGGCGTACACGGCCTTCTTCGTCGTGATGAAGAGCTCCGACGCCGCCCAGTAGAACTCGTCGGATACGTCACCGTCGTCGTAGGCGCCCCCGCCGACGCCGTCGCTCACCGGGGCGATCATCGCCGGGTTGGCGACCGCGGCAGTCCACGCGCGCTCGGCGGACTGGAGACAGCGCGTCGCGAAGGCCGGATCGATCGAGCTCCATACGCGGGCCCCCTGGGCGGCGGTCGCGGCCAGATTGAGGGTCGCGGCCGTGCTGACGGGGCGCAAAAATCGCGGTACCGGGTCATCGCTCGGGCGGGTCGCGAGCGCCGTCCACTCGCGATCGTGGATCTTGTGGTGGGCCATGCCGCTCAGGGGATGGCCTTCGGGCACTTGCATCTTGATGAGGAAATCGAGCTCCCAGCGAGCCTCGTCGAGCAGGTCGGGCACCGAGTTGTGGCGCTCGGGAATGTTCATCGTTCCGTCGGCAAAGTCGCTCGCGGACGAGCCGAGGGCCTTGGCCCGCTCGTACTGGTCGAGCAGTGTCCAGACGCTGATGCCACCGTTGACGACGTACTTGCCGTGGTCGCCCGCGTCGTACCAGCCGCCCGAGACGTCGAGCGAATACTCGCACCGCGCGTCCGGAGCGCATGGGACGCTCTTGTCGCCGGGATGACCGGCGGGGCGCGCCCATTTCGGATCGCCCGCGTAGGGCATGGCGATCGCGATGCCGCTGCGATTTTGATAGAAGAAGGCGAGCGCGTCGTACTTGAGCTTGCGATACAGGCGGGGCCCGATCTCGAAGGGGTGACTCTGGTCGGCCCCCACCTTGATGGTGTAGCCCGCTGCCGGCTTCGAAACCGAGGTGAAGTCCGCCCACTGCACGTCGTCTCCGGAGGCCGGGTCGGCTCCGTGCGCCAGGGTCGACCCGGACGCGACCGTGTGGCCGAGCCGGTCGAGGAGCAGCCACGGGACCGGGGTCTCGGACGCCGTCTTGACGATCGCCACCTTGGGGGCCATCGGCAGATACCCCAGCTGATTGACCAGTACGTTCGGGATCGCAGGAGGCGAAGGCTCCGGCATCGGCTCGAACTCCGGATCTTCGAGCACGACATCATCGACGCAGATTGCGAAGGGCGCTTGCTTCGCGGCCGTCTTACCCCCCGCGTGGAACGTGAGTTCGGCGGTCGGGTCGTCGTCGCCGCCCATCGTGAAGTCGGACGTGAAGACCTGCGGTGCCGCGCCGAGGTCCAGGCCCTGATGCCAGTACGCCTTGTAGGGCGGCCCCGACATGGCCACCTTGACCTCGAGCTGAGTCGGAACCGTCGATCCGATCTTGAAGCGCAGCGTGTAGTGGTGACCCTTCCGGATCGTCATCTCGCGATGACGAAACTGCACGTCCCACGGATGGGCACCCGCGTTCGCCACGTGCAGGCAGTAGGCGCCCGACTCCACGTGGGCCTCGCCGCTTCCGGGCGCGGTGAACGACGTCATCCAGGGCAGGCTCCGCGATCCCTCGAAGGACGAGTTCTTGAGGAGGTTGTGCTGGCTCAGCGCGACGTGAAGCGGCTTGAGAAGCTCCGTGAGCTGGGCGGGCGTCAGCGCGGTCGGCGGAGGCGCCGGCGGGTTCGCGGACTCGGAAGACGCAGGGCTCGCGGCGACGGGGGGAGCGCCGCCCGCGGCTGACGCGGTATCGGTGGCTCCCGCTCCGCAGCCGACGGCGAGCACGCACCCGAGCGCGGCGCAGGGGATCGCGGCGCAGAGCTCGCGGCGCGGGCGCACGACCGCAAGGTCGTCGGCGAAAGATCCCGCTGCCTCACCGCGGCGCGCGGGCACGCCCCCACGCCGCTGTAGTCTCAGCCTCCGTCGCGCGAGGCGATACCGACGCAATACCCATACTGCGAGCACGTCCCACCCATACCGCAACCCCCGTCCGTGCACTCAACACAAATCTGGTCGCCATTGCAGGTCGACGGCCCGCACACCCCGTTGCCGCCCAATCCGCATTCGAGGCAGAATCCTGCATCGAATGCGCTGAACCCGCCACTATTGAATCCCGCATCGAATGCGTCAAACCGGTCCGAAGAGCAGAAGGCTTTCCCAGGACAGTCTGCCGTCATCGTGCACGCCGTCACGCAGTGCTCGTCGACGCACGTCTGGGGGCCGCTACTCGTATTCGGGCACGTGTCGGGAGGACCGGGCGTGCACTCAACGCAGCGCTTCTCCAATCCACACGCAAGAAACCCGAACTCCTGCGCGATCGCCGACTTGGTGCAATCGTCATCATTCGCGCACACGACGCACTCGTGGAACCCCGCGTCGGGCGGCGGGCACCCCTGTCCCGGCGGGTTGCTCGGGGGCGGCGCGCTTTCCTCCTGGTTGGCTCGCGCGTCGGCGACTGCTGCATCCGGAGCTCCTGCCTCGAGCTCGCTTTCAGCCGTCAAGTCGGTCGAGGCGTCCGGGTAGTCGAACGACCAGACGTCGCCTCCGCAGCTCCAGGCCACGACCGCCGTTGCCATGAGCGGGGCAACGGCAAGCGCGAGGCGCCTCACGGCGTCCCCGCGACGATCGCCTCCGCTTCGCCGCGAGCAAAGCCGTTCGGGTACGACGTCATGTACTGCCGAGCCGCCACGGGTGCCCGCCCGGGTGCCAGCGTTCGGAGCAGCCGCATGTGCTCGACCCTGGCGTCCTCAGAAAGGGGGCCCGAAGGATATTTCGCGACGAAACGATCGCACAGGCTCAGCGCAGAGCCCAGGCTGCCTTGCTGTTTGGCCGTGACGATCTGCTCCCAGAGGTCATTGCGCTCGGCAAGCGTCGAGGCGACGACGGTCGGAGCCGCCGTCGCTGCCTTTGCGGAGGTGACGGCCGTCCAGCTCTGCGCCATACGGACCTCCCCTTCAGCACAGCCCGCCGGCCACTGCTCGCCGGCGGCAACGCGCGATTCAACCCCGCCATGACGCACGGTGACGACGCCCTCGGTCACCGCCACGCGTGTCGGCGTTCCACCGCCGCACGTCGCGTCCGGGTGGGCGATCGAGACCCGGAATTGTGTTCCGCGCACCTCGACTTCCGAATCCGAAGTCGTGACGAGGAAGCGCTGGCCCACTCCGAGCTTCGCCACGTGCAGACCGACCCAGCCGCCGGCGAGGTGAAGCTGCTGCATCGCACCGTCGCCGTTGATGGTCAGATCGGTGCCTTCGCCGAGCATGACGCTCGTGCCCGTCGAAAAGGCGAGGGTGGCCTGCCCGTTGGGGGGCGTCACCAGGTGACTGCCCTCGGCGAGCTGCCGTCCATCGGCCAGCGGGGCTGGAGCGCCGGAAACGACGACGCTCGCGCCGCTGCCGATCGGGTGTGCGACGATCTGGATGCTTCGCGCAGGAGAGGCGGCCACAGCGACGGGGACGTCTCGCCGGAGGACGTGGCGTGTAACGCCCGCCGTCGCCGCGACCACTGCAACCGCCGCCGCACACGCCGAGGCCCACTGCGCCACCCGGCCCAGCCGGCGCCTGCGGGCGCGCTCCGACAGAGCCTCGGAGACCGCGTGGATGGCGCGCGCGCGCTCTTCGGCGGACGGGGACGGCCCCTCCGGCTCGCCTTCGCGAACGAACAATCGACTCGCGAGCCAGGCATAGCGCGGCGCGCTCATGACTCCCCCTCCATCGATTCGAGGAGGTTCACGAGCTCGGGATCGTTGGCAATGCGTTCGTGAACCTCGCGCCGCCCGCGCACCAGGCGCGTCTGGGCGGCAGTGATGCTGACTCCGGTAATCTTCGCGATCTCGCGCAGATCGTGACCGCAGACGTCATGGAGCACGAACGTCCACGCCTTGCTCTCGTCGATCTGATCGAGGTGCTCGCGCACGCGGCTCATCACGTCGCGGATGATCGTCTCGCGCCCCAGCCTCGATGCCGAGCGCGTCTCTGCAAGCAGATCGGCGTCGAGTGCGCCGAAGATGCGCCGCTCGGTCTTGCGCCGCCGAATGTGCTTGTAGACGACGTGCGCCGTGATCGTGCTCGTCCAGGAATCGAGCGAACAGTCCCCGCGATACCGCTCGATTGTGCTCACCAGCTCGATCATCGCTTGCTGTGCGATGTCGTCGTGGTCGAAGTCGCGCGAGCCGAGCAGGCGACGGATCGTCCGGTCGACTTGGGGGCGCACCCGATCGTGCAGCGCCGTCGCGGCGCTCGGATCCCCCGCTCGGACGGCGGTCAAGAGCTCACTGTCGTCGAGCGCCGGCGCGGCGGCGACCGCCTGCGGCCGTGAGCCCGTACTGGGCACGAGCCACAGCTTGGGCCGACTGGTGCGCGCGGTGCTCATGGCCATTCTGTGGGATAGTACCCCAAGGACCCGACCAGCAGGCGGATCAAAAACTTACGCGAAATCCGGCCTCGAAGACGGCATACAGCGCCGGTAGCAGCGAAACCTCCGGCCCGCCTTGCACCCTCAGCTTATCAGAGGAAAAGGCGTACGCACCCCCCGCACCGACGACCAGCTCGAAGCCTCGGGCGAACATCCACGTGGCGTCGGCAATGGCGTCGAGGCTCCCGTTCCAGTGGGGCGTGTCCCTCGCATCTAGACTCTGCTCCGGCGAGACCGCAAGGTACAAGAGGTTCGCGTCGACGCGAACCTCGAGTCCGAACGGCAGCTCGGTCGACGCGCGAACGGGATGCAGCGCCGCGCCGCCGCCCACACTTGCAAGTGACCACTTGAAGCCGGACGATGCTCCTCCAGGCCCCACCGCGGAAGTCGAGCCGAGGAAGCGGACGGCTCCCCCGACCACACCGAACGACAGCCACGGAATCTCGCGGAACGCAAACCACCGGACGGCCCCGTTTGCGCCGAGTCCGCCGGGTGCAGCGACACTCGTTCCAAGGGCGGCGAATAATAACGTGCCTGGTGGACCTCCCGACGGCGTTGGGGACCAGCGCTCTGCGCTCTCGGACCAGCCGCCGTTTTGCGCCGGGGAGCTCGTGGCCCCGGCTCCCGAGCTCGTTGCGAGAGGCGATGCCGCGGGCGGCGGCGCTTTCGGCCCTTCGGGAGGCGCCGCCGGCGGGGCGAGGGGCGGCGTCCGCGCGACGGCAGGCTTCTCCGGAGCGGCTTCCTTCGGGGGGGGCGGCGCAGACGGCGCAAGCGGCGGTGCTGCGGGCGGGGGCGGCGCCGGCGGAGGCGCGGTGGTTGGTGCCGCGCTGGACACTGGGGTCGTGGGCGTTGTCGGCGGCGTGGGGGGTCCCGGCGCCGGCGCCGGTTCGGCCGATCCGGAACCGGCGGGGGGCGCGCTCGGGCTCGCCCCGCCACCGGCCGAATGGTCCGGCGAAGGGCTCTCGGGGGTGCCGCCGGTTACGGGTTCGACCTCGGGCAGGACCGAGGCAGCCGTGAAGCCGAGCGTGCGCCCGCGCTCGGCCTCGGCGTCCGAAGGCCGGAACGTGAGCGAACGTTCGAGCCAGCGCCGGCTACGCGCGATGTGCGCCCGCAGCGTGGCCTCCCGGTGATGCGCGTCGGCCCACACGAGCTCGACCACCGCGTCGGATCCGTCTTTCCGTTCGGCGGCGAGGGCCTCCGCATCGTTGGGGTCGCCGCTCGTCTCGTGCACGATGACATGAGCGCTCGGCCCGAGCGCCTCGTGCATGGCGTGGGTCATCGCGCGGGTCGTCGGGCTCGACGCCTCGCTGGCTGCGACGAGCACGATGAGCGTGACCGCATCAGCCATCGTTACGAGGAAGCGTAGCCTCATTCGGGCGCGCTGGGCGCCGCGCCGTATGGCGCCGGGACCGAGGTCGCGCGTGTTCGGCTCGCCGGCCGAGGGAGACCCCCGTTTGAGCCATTGCGCCGGGACCGAAGTCTTGCGATCCGTTGTGAGGGCTTTTTTCCGCGCAAGGACGTCTGGCCGGCGGAGAATCCGGCGACCCTTGCCTTCTGATGCCAGGTGAGGGGTACTCCAGCCCACGAGCTCGTGTGCACCCATTGGGGGAAACTCGAACTGCTGCAGCACTGCAGAATCTTGAGCGGCGTCGTGGTGGAGAATTCGAAGGTGCCTGACGAACGGCGACATTTCGATTCGAACGCAGTCCCCGAGGCCGACGCGCGCGACCGCGACGGAAGGTCGGGTCACGCGCGCCGCTCGGCCGACGACGCCCTCCAAGCCGACGTCCGCCCTTCCGCGCCGCAACCCGCGACGGGCGGGCGCGGCGAGGACAGTGCCGTTCGGGCGCAGCCCGCAGGGGCTCGAAGCGCCGGCGCGGCCGGCCCGCGGACTCGAGAGTCGGATCCGCCGGACCGCTCCTCGCGGCGCGTCGTTCCCATCTTTCTGGCTGAGCTGGATTCGTTGCCGCTCGGGTCAGTCCCCTCTACGCTGTCGCCCATGAGCGAGCCGACCGAGGTGGCACCTCGGATCGTCGGACGATACGAGATCTTCGACGAGATCGCGTCCGGCGGTATGGCGACGGTGTTTCTCGGCCGCCTGCTCGGCTCGGGCGGCTTCTCGCGCACGGTGGCGATCAAGCGCCTGCACCCTCAGTTCGCCAAGGACCCCGAGTTCGTCACGATGTTCCTCGACGAGGCCCGGCTCGCCGCGCGCATCCGCCATCCGAACGTCGTTCCCACGCTCGACGTCGTCGCCGCGCGGGGTGAGCTGTTTCTCGTCCTCGAGTACGTGCAGGGCGAATCGCTCAGCCGGCTCGTACGGTGCCTGCGGGCGCGCCATGAACGGATCCCTCTGGCCATCGCCGTGCGGGTCATGGCCGATGTGTTGCAGGGCCTGCATGCGGCGCACGAGGCGCGCGACGAGCGCGGGGTACCGCTCAACATCGTCCACCGCGATGTGACACCGCAAAACATCCTGGTCGGTAGCGACGGCGTCGCGCGGCTGCTCGATTTCGGGGTCGCGAAGGCCGCCGGACGTTCCCGCACGACGCAAGAGGGCCAGATCAAGGGCAAGCTGGCCTACATGGCGCCCGAGCAGCTCATGAGCAGCGGAGTCACGCGCCAGACCGATCTCTACGCCGCGGCCGTCGTCTTCTGGGAGATGCTGACCGGCGAGCGCCTCGTCGATGGCGACACCGACGTCGACCTTGTCGCGAGACTGCTGAAACGCGACATCAAGCCCCCCAGCCGCATCGCGCCGGACGTTCCCCTGGAGCTGGACGCGCTCGTCATGCGGGGCCTGTCGGCCAAGGTCGAGGATCGCTTTGCCACGGCGCGCGAGATGTGCGTTGCGCTCGGACAGTGCAACATCCCGGAGTCGCCGTCGATCGCCGTCGGTGAGTGGGTCGAGCGGCTGGCGGCCGACGCGCTCGCCGATCGAATGGCCAAGGTCACGGCGATCGAAAGTCAGCCCGACTCGGGGTTCGTCCCTCGCGATTCGCCCATCGCGCAGAAGGCGGCCGCCGCGGACGCTGCGACCGTGGTGGATGGAGCCAATCGAGCGCGGCGCGTGTCGAGCGAGCCGCGATCGGACCTGCTGAGTGTCACCCTCAGCGCGAGCACTATCCGTCGCACCGCGCGCGCGCGGGTCCTCGGCGCCGTGCTCGTCCTCACGGCCGCCGTCATGGTCAGCGTGGCCGCGCTCGTCCGTTCGGTGCAGCACAGCTCGTCGGCCGGCGCAGCGATCACGCCGGCGTCGCGCCCCCAGCCCCCCGTCCTGGTGTCCAGGTCCGTCGTGCCGGTGGGCGCGCTCCCCGCGACTCTTCCGCCGCCAGGCGCGGCCCCCTCCGGGGAACGGGGCGTTGCCCCCGAAGAACCGATCGCCCCGACCAACGGAGCCCTCGAAACGGCCTCCGGGCACGAGTCCGCGCGCAGCGACGCCGCTTCATCGCGCAAGACGGCGGGTCCGGCCGCAGCTCGGTCGCGGCCGGCTGCCTCGGTGGCGCGCCCGATCGACAACGACCGCGTGTTCGAATCGCGGCAGTAACGGCGCCTCGCCTCAGTCCGCTTTCCCCCCGGACTCCCGGGTGCCGAGGGCGTTGCGGAATGCCGCCAGCCCAGAGGCATCGAGCGCGCCTTCTCGGAACACGACGCGCCCGGTGCGATCGATGACGAGGGTCGAAGGCACTCGCCGTTCACCCAGCGCGTCGGCGAGCTGGAAGCTTTCGTCGACCAGCTGCGGGATCAGCACGCCGCGGCTTCGGATGAACGCCGCGACCGCCTCGTGCGGTTCGCCGACGGCGATGCGGACGACCAGCGCGTCGCCTCGCGCGCTCGCCAGTGAGCTCAACCGCTCGAGCGCGGGAATCTCGCGGGCACATGCCTCGCACCACGTGGCCCACAGACTGACGATCGTCGTGCGGCCTCGAACCACCGACGCAAGGTCGGTCGCCTGTCCGTCGAGCGCCACGAGCGGTGTCCGTGGAACGCAGCCCTCGGCGACCGAACATGAAGGAGATCCTGCGGGCGCTGCGCGATCCCGCAGAACGGAAGCCGTGTCGCCGCAACCCGCGGCGAGCGCGGCGGCGGCGACAAAGACCGTCAGAAGCGGTAGCCGGTGGCGCATGTGACGACGTTGGTATGAAGGTCGTTCGATCTCCAATACCGTTCATACCCGAATTCGAAGTGCAGCGCCGGGACGGACCGCGCTGGCGGGAGATCGACGACGACCTTGCCGCCGATGGTCTGCGAGTCCAGCGGCGCCAGATCGCTGTCGGCCGTTCGCAGCGACCCGTTGGGATTCGCCAGCGTGGTGAAGAAATCGACGCCCGTCTGCGTGTGAAATCGGTAAAGGGCCCCGACGTAGAGCTGGGGCAAAAGCCGCTGCAGAAGCTCGCCCTCGATCGAATGTGCAGTCAACCCCCAGTCGTCCGCGTAGAATCGGTAATAGAGGTGAAGCGCACCGTTCCAGGGCAAGAACTGGGCGGCGCGGAAGACGACGGCCTGTCGGAGCCGCTCGACGGGGAGGATCTCCGGGCCGCGTTGATCGTCCGTCAGCGGTACGCTGTTCCACGTGTTGCCGAGCTCGCCGCGCTGCAGGGTCACCCCGTAGTTGACGTTCACCACCGTCTCGGGCGTGACGACCTGGGTCACGCCGACGCTGGCCGTCGTGCTCGAGCGATCGGTTCGACCATGGCGGCCGCCGTGAATGTCGAACCGATCGAACCAGTCGAGCACCTCGGCGAGGTTGCCCGACAGCACCGTATCGCCGTCGGCGAAGGAGCGAGTCATGCCCATGCCGGCGTTCCACGAACGGAACGGCTCTTCGAGGTGCAACCCGCTGCTCATCGTGACGTCCGATGCGGCATCCAGACGATAGGTGCTGGCCCAGTCCAGACTGCCCGCCTGCACGTGGCGTGACGCGTTGCTGACGACGTCGATGGCGTCGGCGGATGCGTTCGTGACGAAATCGACCGGGACCCAGAGCCGATGCCGCAGCCGGTCGCCCTGCGAGGCGACGACCTCGAGCTGCGGCTCGAGGATCGTGGCGCGTTCCGAACCAGGGCCGAGCAGAGGGCCGCCCTGCGCCTGATACCCGTGTCCGAATTGGTCGAACGAAGTGATCCGGGTCGTGACGGACTCGACGCGCAGGCGTTCGTCGAGCGTTTCGAGAATGTCCGTGTCGCTCGGCGGCGACAGCGGGGCGGGCGGTGCCGTGCTCTGCGCCCGAACCGCTCTGGCCACCGCCACGACCAAGACGGCGGCGCCGACCGTTCGCAATCCCGTGCCGCGCATCACTGACAGCCGCAACCGCCGCCCGCCGTGGCCCCGTCTCCCCCGGCTGCTCCCTCGCGCGTGTCGTAAAGCTTCTGGTGGCGGGCCGCGTCGAGTGACTCGCCCGTCAGGCTCATCATCGGATCGGCAAGGTGGCCGCGTCGGTTCTGCGCCACGGTCGCGCATCCCGCCAGCCCCGCTGCGCCGCCGGCCAAAGTCGCCAGCCCGAGTCCGACGGCGACGGCCCGCGTGCCCAGCGCCCAGCCGCCGCGCGCTCTTCCCATGGTGCCGCGCCGCCGGCCGGCCCCGATCGCCTTCGGTCGGGAGCTCACAGCGTCCCTCCGACTTGAAGCCCGATCTGCCCGCGGGCCACGCTCGGAATGACCGTCACCGGCTTCGTCTTCTGCCGGTTCGGGGCGAGCACCGCGTCGACGACGCCGGCCGATCCGGACAGCAGCCCCGCGACGAAAAGCGACCAGAGCACTCGCTGCTGCGGAAGCGACCCGCTGAGGATCGTCTCGGGCTCGAGCTCGAACAGCGTGGCTGTCCCCCCGATGGCAGCGGCCGGAGGCGCGGCAAAGAGCAGACCGCGGGTCCATTCTCCGACGAGCGCATGCGAGGCGATCGGAGCCAGCACGAACCCCGACTCGATCGTCAGCCATCCGGCATTATTCTGAGCGGCGCTGTCGTTCGACGTGGCGAGAAGAAGGCCTCCGACCGTGAACGTGGCGACGAGGGCGGCCGTACCGGCGATGAAAGCAAGCCCGCCGTCCGGCTCGGCGGCGCTCGCGGGGGGTGTGGCGAGCAAAATCGCCGCCAGCGCGCAGCCGGCCTGGAAGAGCCTCACGGCGAGCGAGATTACTTCGCGGCCCCCGCTCATGGAACTCCGATGACGAGCCGCCCGTGCCGCCGCCCCGAGCTGCGCGGCGACTCTGCAGTAATCGCCGCCGCCAAAGTACGTCGCGCTCCAAAAAGACCGTCGCGAAGAAAACGCCGTGCTCGAAAAGGCCGCCGCCGCGCAGGAGTAAGGCCGGGGGAGGGGCTGCTCTCGACTGCGCGGCAGCGGTCCGTCCACTCAAGCATCGGCTCATCGACGCAGCCATGCCTCTCGTCGCGTGAAACGCGGGGTCGGTCGGCAAACGTCGCCCGGCGGTCTTCCCGTCGCGGGCCGCGTCGACGCCACCGTTGCCGTGGGCTCGCAGCGGCATGTTTCGACCCGACGGTCCGTGGTACCACCGCTGCCGTGCTCGGCGGCAGTTCAGGTCGTGGGGTCTTTTTCGCAGGGTCGGCGTGGGCAGTCGTGGCATGCGCGGCTTGCGCCCATCCGGGCGCGGCTCCCGCCAATCGCGTCGCAGCTGCCGCGGCATCGCCTTTGACTTCGCACCCCCTTGCCTTTGCGGGCGCGCAAGTCGCGGTCGCTCTTCCGAGCGACGTCCCCTTCGAGTCCCTCGAGGGACCCCTGTGGGTCCCCGGCCGAGGCGTTCTCCTCTTTTCGGATGTCATCGAGCAAAATGGGCCCGGCGCGAGGATTTTTCGGTATGACCCGGTCCGTCGCACCTTCGCGGTCGAGCCGTACCCCGCCTCGACCACGAGCACCAACGGCCTGGGCATCGACCCTTCCGGCAATCTACTAGCTTGCGAGCGCTGGAACGGCGCCGTCGTGCGCATCACGCCCGATGGACGGCGCGCGGTCCTGGCCGATCACTTCCCGGCGGGCGATGGCGCGCCCTTGAGCGCGCCGAACGACATCGTCGTCCGCCGCGACGGCAATATTTACTTCACCGATACGGTGTGGGGAGCCAAGCCGGGCGCCCACCCGCCTCAGGCGGTCTACCGCATCGCGCCCGACGGAGGCATCTCGGTCGCCTACGCCGTCTCGATGCCCAATGGCGTGGCGCTTTCGCCCGACGGGCGCACGCTTTACGTCGGCAGCGATGCCCAGAATCGCGTGTGGAAGCTGCCCGTCGACGCCGCCGGGGGGGTCGGATCCGCGACGGTCCTTATCGACGCCGCGGGCGTGCCCGAAGGCCGCTTCAAAGTGCCCGACGGTATCTGCATCGACGACGCCGGCGATCTCTACGTTGCCAACAACGACGACTCGGTCAAAGCGATCGAAGTCTTCACTCCCGAAGGCAGGTACCTGGGCGACATCGTGCTGCCCGACCGCCCCTCGAACTGCACGTTCGGGGGCATCGACCGCCGCACCCTCTACATCACGACGCTGCACGCCATCTACACGACCCGGGTCGCCACGCCGGGCCTGCCCTGAGCCGGTCGCGGATCACTGGACGTCGGGAGCGGCCACCAGCTCGTCGAGGTTCGGCTGGAGCGAGATCTCGATGCGCCGATTCTTCGCGCGCCCGTCGGGCGTGTCGTTGCTCGCCACCGGATCGAACTCCGCGTATCCGGCGGCGGAGAGCTCGGCGGCAGCAACGCCGCGCATGACCAGAAAGTGGACCACTTCGACGGCTCGGGAAGCCGACAGCTCCCAGTTGGAACGAAACCGTGCCGTCTGGATGGGGACGTTGTCGGTGTGACCGGCCACCTGAAAGGAGCGGCCGTTGATCGTGACCAGCACCTTCGCCAGCTGCGTGAGCGCGTCGGCGCCCGCCGGCTTGATGAAGGTCTGGCCCGAATCGAAGAGAACGTCGTTCGGAAGCTGAATGACCAGGCGCCCGTTGCGTGTCGTCACGCGCAGCTGGCCGGCGTCGATCATGTTCTTCAGCTTCTGGATGAAGCGCCGGAACATCTGCGTGCGCGCCTCGGCTGCGGCCTGCGCCTTTCTCAGCTCCTCGAGCCGATTCTTGGCGTCGTCGAGGGCCTTGGCCAGCGTGCCCTTTTCCTGCAGCATCGCGTCGACGTTCTTGCCGAGGCGTTCGAGCTCGCCTCGGAGCTGCGCGTTGATCGCGGTCGATTCGTCGAGCTTGGCCTGCAGGTTGTGATCGGAGGTGGACAGGTCGCTCAGTTGCTGGGCGAGATCCTGCGCATGCGCCTCAGCGTCGGCGAGTTTCTGGTTCAGCGCGGCCACGTCCGCCTGCCGTGCCTTTTCGCTGTCCCCCAGGTCTGCGCGGGCATGCTGGGCATCGGCGACGGCCGCCTCGTACTTGTCGGTCGTCACGCAGGCGGCGAGCACCAGCGCCGGAGCCAGGATCAGCGCGCCGAGGGCCAGAACGTCCCACGCGACCGATCGCCGAAATCGCCCCATCGGCTTGTTCTCGTCGCCGATTCGGAAGACCACGGAGCCTCGCTTGTCGACAGCGCTCGATGGGCCAGAGCTATTCCCAGGCGGGTTCACCGCGGGCGATCCTAAAGTGCTTTGCGACGGCGTGAAGCGGTTTCGCCTCGGGGGTGCGGCGTGGGGCGGCTGCCGCAAGGTGCCGCCGCCCGCTCATGCCTGAGTCACGCCGCTGCGTGTGAGCGGGGGCGGCGCAGGAGAGCTTACGCCGGCAAGGGCTTCGACCGAGCGCCACTCGTCACCCATCCAACACAGCTCGTCGGGAAAGCGGACTGCAGGGCCGCGCCGGGGAATGCGACCTCGTTCGCTGCGGTTCAATGCAGGCAACCGGAGACTGCGACCCATCGATGGGGGCCTCCGAAACTTCGATCCCGCATGCCGATTTCGCCGATACCCCGCTTGCGAGAAATTCGTCACGCCGCGGTTGCGCGTCTGGAGCGTGCGATCGACTCGGCGATCGAAGTGCTGGATCGACTCGCGCCGACCGACCGCGTTCGCGATCTCGCCGAGCGTGCGCGCGAGCTCCGAGAGCAAGTCGGAACGTGGGAGCAGACCCCACCCTCGACCGAGGTCCGCGAAAGCGTCATGCGAAGCGCGCTGTCGCTCCATCTCGATGCCGTGGCGCTGCTGCGGGCCGCGTCGCACCTCCAGGGCCCCGCTCAAGGCCCCAACCTCGCCGGCTAGCGTCGCATCGCGCGCCCGCACCCGATTTCGGACTGCCTTCGGCGACACGCCCTGCGCTAGGGTTCTCGCATGAACGAGCTCGCGCGCGACGAGGTCGATCGGTTTCTCGACGAGCAGACCGTCGGTCGCATCGGCTGCCATGACGCCGGGCTGACGTACGTCGTGCCGGTCATCTATGCGCGTCAGGCCGACGCCCTCTACGTCATGACGACCGAGGGGCAAAAGGTCCACATGATGCGAAAGAACCCATCGGTCTGCTTCGAGGTCGACGAGTACGAAGCGGCGACGGGGAGCTGGCGTAGCGTCATCGTGCAGGGCCGCTACGAGGAGCTCGACGGAGACGGCAAGGCGCTCGCCCTGTCCATCCTCGCGCAGCGATTCGGCACACGCCGCGTTCCGACCGAGCGCCCGCGGGTGCCGCTCGGCCCCATCGTCGCGTTTTGCGTTCGCATCCAGTCGGCGACCGGCCGGTCGGTGCGACGGGACGGCGGCTGACGCGGAGCGCCATCCGGGCGGCGGCGGCCCGGGACGGCCCGAGGCCGAGCGCGTGCAGGGTCTAGCGGCTCGGGCTATCCGCCCTTCGCCCTGGGCGGGCCTCGGGTCGAAGCGGCCATCGACGCCCGCGTGCTATGGCAGGCGCGTGATCGCGTGCGGAGCCCTCCTTCTCGACATGGACGGGCTCATGATCGATTCCGAGCCGCTCTGGTTCGAGCTCCAATCGAATTTCGTCTGCGAGCGCGGCGGTCGTTGGACTCCGGAGCTCGCGAGCCGCTGCGCAGGCGGTGGCCTCGACAACGCCTTCCGCGTCATCGAGCGCGCCCTCGGTGTCGTACTCGACATCCCGCAGGAGCGCGCGGTCATGTCGAATGCGTTCGTCGAGCGCATCGACCGGCTTGCGCTCAAGGATGGCTGCCTCGAGCTCATCGCAGCGGCGACCCACCATCGCCTTCCTCGGGCGGTCGCGTCCTCGTCGACGACCCGGCTGGTCCACGCGACGCTCGACCGGTTCGCCCTTCGTCCCCACTTCGGCGCTGTCGTCACGGGCGACTCCGTCGAACGTCCCAAGCCGGCGCCCGACATCTTTCTCGCGGCCGCGGCGCGCCTCGGCGTCGACCCCGCCAGCTGCATCGTCCTCGAGGATGCGCTGACCGGCGTCGCCGCCGCCCGGGCCGCGGGAATGCGCGTCATTGCCGTCCCGGAACGATCGGCGGCGGCCTTCGTCGATTGCGCGGATTTCGTCGTCTCCGACCTGCACGCCGCACGTCGCCTGCTCGCCCTTTAGCGCAACACAAGATCCGCGCGAACGCCCAGCGCAGCGCGGCTTCGTCGAAGCCGACCGCGGGCGGCCCCCATCCCCACCCGCGATCGCCTCCGATCGACCTCTACTCCGTCAGGACGCCATCACCCGGGCCATCGCCGGCCGTGGCTCACAGCGGGCGACCCACGCGGCCACGTTCTTGTGGTCGCCGAGCGACAGCCCGGCCATTCGCGTCGCGAAGCCGATCGTCGAGGCATCCGCCACGTCCACCAGCGAGAAGGTCTTGCCCAGAATGTATTCGCGCCCTTGCAGTCGCCCGTCGAGCACGCCCATCAGCTGCCCGAACCGATCGTTCGCCAGCTTCGCCGCGTGCGCGCTCCGGTGCTCCTTCGGAAGCGCGAGCCGCCCATCCGTGCCGTGAAGCATGTGGTGCATGACCGCGGTTCCCACCTCCGCTGTTCCCCACATCGTCCACGACAGCGCCTCTGCATGCTCGCTCGTGCCGAGCTTCGGCCATAGCCCCCTTTCGACCCCGTACCGTTCACCGAGCCAGACGAGAATCGCGAGCGACTCGAAGATCTTCGCGTCGCCATCGACGAGCGTCGGTACCTTGCCGTTCGGATTGATCGCCAGAAACTCCGGCTTTCGCTGATCTCCGGCCGACAGATTGAGCCTGTGCTTCTCGTACGGCACGCCGAGCTCTTCCAGCGCCCAGTGGACACGAACCGCGGACGACATCGGCGAGTAGTAGAAATGAATGGCCATGGAGCCTCCGTTCCGGGTGATCGACCAGGTCGCCGCGGCGGATGCTTCATCGCGAAGCGCCCAGCACGGGCACCTGGTCTGTGCTGCACCAGCTTGCGGCGTTGCGAGTCTTCTTGCACCGGCTTCTTGCACCGGCTGTCGGCTTCCCAAAGGCAACGCTGACCCCGCTCCGGGCCGACCGGCCCGCCCCGTGGCTGAGCCCCCCTCGGCTCTGCAGCGCCGGCACGCGCTTTGACTCGATCGCGCGGGCCTCGGTTTGACTCGACTCCCCGCCTGCTTATGTTGAAAGCGCGGGGTTCGCCGTTTCCGCTCTGGTGCGGGGCGGCATTCCCGCAGTGACGGCCACCCACCCAGGCAAAAAAGGCCACCCATCTAGGCAAAAGGGGGCGATCGGTTTCGACGGAGATGACGAGCTCGTTGCTGCGTACCGTGGCGCGCAGGCCCACGTAAAAACCCGCGCATCGTATGATTGCGAACGACAACGCGATCGCGCTCGCTGCCTAATTAGGCACTGAACGCCGTCCGACGGAAGGGTCCTCCAGCACCCTCCGAAGGGCGTAACCGAGCTGGATGGCCGGACGCCGGGTCACCGGACGCGAGGCGAGATTCCACAGGTGACTAGCCCCGGAGCGAGCCCGCCGACAGGCGCCATCCAGGGCGATTCAAAGTGTCGGCTACGTACGTAGATGCGCGGGCAAGGCATTTTCGGACCCGGGTTCGATTCCCGGCGCCTCCACCGCTTTTCCCTTGTATTTCAAGCTATTTGCCAGCAGCGCCCGCACCCATGGACGCTGTATGGACGTGAACCGGCGGCACGCCACGGTCGAGAAGGCGCACGGCATCCCTGCGCACGTCGGGGCTCAGGTGTGCGTAGCGCTCGGTCACGCGATCGGCCATGGGATCGCCTTCGCGCAGGTCTTCGACGGCCGGCAACGTGACCTCTTTGCCTCGGCCTTTGCCGCGCGCTCGCACGCGCGGATACGATAGCGACACGTGACGACCTCCGAAGCCGACCGGCGTCGT
>DASPUY010000285.1:0-12060 GCA_035622655.1 Polyangiaceae bacterium | reverse complement strand
AGGACACGAAGAAGAAGGCGAAGGACGCTGGCCTCGTGGAGCAGCCCTTCGGCGAGGCGACCGACGAGAAGGAAGCGGTCACGGAGGGCTACATGGGGCTCGTCTTCCGGTATGGCGAGCAGCAAGACGTCATCAAGTTCTTGCCGCCCGACCGTACCGAAGGTCTCGAATTCTGGATCACCAACAAGATCCGCGAGATACGTGACAAAGGTGACGACATTCATCACAAGATCGGCGTCTTGACCGGTCACGACGAGATCAAGCCGAGCGAGTCGAACTTGGCTCCGAGCAACATGGGCAAGTTCGCGATGCAGACGATCATCACGCAGAACTTCCCCTTCTACTCGTTCCAGGACGTCGACCTGAAGAACGGCGATTCCGAGATCTCCGACGATCTCGACGGGCTCCTCATCACGCAGCCCGGTAAGGACCTGACCGACAAGGAGCTGCGGCGCATCGATCAGTTCCTGATGAAGGGCAAGTCGCTCGCCGTCGTCGCCAGCTCCGTGAACATCAAGGCGAACGACGCCACGATGAACGCGACGCTCGATCTGCGCGGGCTCGACAAGCTGCTCTCCGGCTACGGCGTCGACGTCAACAAGGACGTCGTTCTCGATCTCTGGCACCACGTGCGTCTGGTGGTGCCCACGATGGGTGGAATCGCGAGCGCGGAGCTCGAGCCCATTCTCGACGTTCAGGACGATCCACGCTTCGCCTGCGATACGCAGCTCGTCGATACGAGCTTTCCGGGCTTGTTTCGGGTTCAGGAGCTCGCCGTTCCGTTTGCTTCGAGCCTCACGCTGGAGCCGAACAAGCAACCGGACGCCAAGATGCACGTCGTCATGCGTTCGACGCCGTTCGGCGTCCATCTGACCGGCGACACGATCGACCTCAAACCGCTGCAAAAGTGGTCGACGAAGCTCAAGGGGTTGAAACAGGAGCAATTTGCCATCGGCGCCGACGTCGAGGGCACGCTCAAGAGCGCATTCGCCGGTCAGGACAAGCAAGGAATCGACATTCCCGAGAAGAGCGCAAAACCGGCTCGCGTGTTCGTCCTGGCGTCGTCGCAGTTTCTTGCGAATCCTCTGGCCCGGGCCGGAAATGGGCCGGAGATGGGCAAGTACGGCATGATGATGCCGAACCTCGGGGGCGACGAGCAGCTCCTGGCGCTCGCGGCGCCTTACACCCAGCAGTACATCACCGGGTCAATCCTCGTCTTCAAGAACACGCTCGACTGGTTGAGCGGCGACACCGACCTCCTGGCCGTCAGCGCCAAGCTGCTGAGCGATCCGAACCTGGTCTACGGTGACCGGATCAAAGTCACCCCCGACGAGACCGAGGAGCAGCTTCGCAAGCAAGAGGACGAGCTCAAGGCAGCCCGCAAAGACGAGCAGCGCAACATCGAGCTCCTGCTCATCCTCGGGATCCCGGCGCTTTTCGCCGCGTACGGCCTCGCGCGCTGGCGATCGCGCATCAACGCGCACGCGCACGTGTCTCTTGCTTGAGGGGGGAGCTCGGAAAAGGACGCCATGTCACGCGAAAAGCTCATCATCGCCGGGGCGGTGCTGCTCGGACTGCTCGGGGTTCTGGTTTACCGCCAAGCCAAGAAGGACGAGTCGATAGGGGCGCCTACAACGGCTGCCGCGACCGAGTACCCGACGATCAGCGCGCCCGACGACATCGACAAGATCAGCATCACGAACGGCGACAAGGGCGAGGTCGTGCTCGAGAAAGTCGTCGATCCGAACGCCGCCGGAGCTGCCGGCGCCGACGGCGGACCGCCGATGCACTGGGTTCTGACTGGCCCCGTCCACGCCGAAGCGAATCAACAGACGATCAAGGACCTGGTCGCGAACCTGAAAGATCTGACCGTGGCGTCACGCATCGACCTCCGGCTCGACGACGAGGTGCGCAAGGAGAAGCAGCTCGACCCGGCGCACGCCATCCACGTGGTCGCATGGAGGACCGGCAGCAAGAAAGTCGACGAGTCGTTCGGCAAGAGCGGCCCGGCGGGTCAGCTCGTCATGGTTGCCGACAAGCCCGATGCCGTCTGGGCAGCCAAGGGCTTCTCTTCCTACCTCTACACCAAGGAAGCCAAGGACTTCCGGGACAAGGAAGTCTTTCACCTCGACGAGGGAAGCGTCTCCGCGGTCGAGATCGTCAATTCGCACGGCAAGTTCGCCTTCACGAAGGGCGACAAATGGACGGCGACGTTCGACAAGAAGCCGATTCCACGCTTCGATCCGGAGAAGGCCAAGGACATGGTCCGAATCTTCAAGTCGGTCAATGCGATCGACTTCGGCGAGGGCAAGTCCCTCGCCGACACGGGTCTCGAAAAGCCCGAGGCTCACCTGACCATGCACCTCAAGGGAGACGACAAGAACTACGAGCTTTTCATCGGCAAGATATCGTCCGGAACGGACCGCTACGCGAAGCGCGTCGACCGAGAGCAGATCTACGTGCTCTCCAACTACACGGCGGACTACCTCACTTCGGACGTCTCGAAGTATCAGTCTTCGGCCGATGCCGGAGCCCCTGCCGCTACCGCGAGGCCGAAGGGCGACGCCGGAAAGAAATAGTTCTCGGCAGCGGGACCTCACGTCGGCGGGGGAGCCGCGCCGATCTCACGCGCCACGACGTCCAGCGGGGCTTCGCCCAGCGCGCGCCAGGCACGCAGTCGCGCGTCGGCGCCCTCGCCGCTGTAGAGGATCTCGGCCGCCAGCGCGACTCCGAGCGAAGGTACGGGTCGCTCCCGCGCCGAGCGCAGCAGCGCATCGATCCGATCGTTCTCGGGGCTCGAGAGCAGGCGCGTTCTCGGCGGAGGCGCCACCGTGATGGCAGCGAACGACAAGAGCACATCGTCGTGCAGCGCAACGAGCGCAGCCGCAGCGTCGGATTCGTCGGTCAGAGCGCGCAGCGCGCCGCAGATGAGAGCGCGCTCCGGAGGAGGAGCCATCGAGCGAACGCGAGATCCCGCGACGGGCGGACAGGTCGCCTCGACCATCAGAAGCTGCGCGGCCGCGCGCGCGACCGTGGCTTGAGGCGCAGGACTCTGCTCGAGGGCGCGCTGCGCGAGTGTGCGCAGGCGGTCCTCGAGGCGCTCGAGCCGCGCCGTCATCGCCCGCGGATCGACCTTCAGACCGAGGTGAAGCTCGACCTCGGCGGCGACGTGGGCCGCGTCCACCAGCGGCGCGAGCGCGCCTGCGTCGGCGTCGAGCGCAAGGCGCACCTCCGCGAGGGCCGCCGCGCCTCTCGGGAACTGGAGCGGTGCGAGCAGACGCTCGAGCGGGTAGAGCGCTGTGTCGAGATCCAGGAGGCCCGTGTGCGCACGTCCGTCCCGGAGCGACTCGCGGATTTCGAGCAGATGCTTGCTCACCCACGTGTCGCGATCCTGCCAATCCTGCGGGGCCGACGGCGGCGTCCAGGTCGAAAGGATGCCGCGGACCAGATCTCCCGCGGCGTCCGGCAGCTCGGCCTCGTCGATTGCACGCGCGTGCTCCTCGTCGATGAGCCGATGGAGCAGCTCCTGCTCGAGCCGCGGGCGCGTCACTCCGGCGTCCGACGGGGCCGTGTCCGGCAAACGTTCGCGGAATCCTTCCAGCATGGATGCGGCCCGCTCCAGAGCGCGTGAGCGACCCCGGAACGCGAACAGATCGAGCGAGGCGCCGCGAATCTCAGCCGTGGCATCCTCGGCAAGGACGGCCTCGGTGCCGATCTTCTTGAGCACGGCCTCCGACGCCGTCGCCCGAGCTCGAGCCGCGAGCCGCGGGTCCGCTGCCAGCAGCCAGTCGATCGCCTCGCGCTCGACATCCAGGAATCGCTCGGTGGCTTCGCGGTCGGTGATGGCGCTCTCCACGGCCGCCTGCGGCCGCGCGGGCTGCGGCGCCTGGGCCGGTAAACACGCGGCGCACAGGGCCGCAAGCGGTCCGGTTGCGGCGAGACGCCGCCGGGCCCAGCCGCTGGGCCGACACGTCTCACCGCGGCGAAACCGCGTGCGCGTCGGCCCGCGCGCAGTCACGCGCCCATCACCTTGACGATCAGGCGCTTGTCGCGCCGGCCGTCGAACTCGGCGTTGAAGACGCGCTGCCAGGGGCCGAGGTCCAATCGCTTCTTCGTGATGGGGACGATCACTTCTTGGTGCACCAGAATCAGCCCGTCGTCGACCCCGCTCCGGCTCAGGATCGCCTCGAGCGTCGGGGTCAGATGGACGAGCTCGCGTCGCTTCCCCGTGTGAAACGTCAGGTACTGGGTGTGGGATTTCATCGCGCGCGCCTCCACCCGGCACCCGCGCGACGGATGCAGGCTTCAGGCCTACCGGTCGCCGCCGCCGAATCGAGTCGGCTCGTGCCCGCCGTCCTCGACGGCGATCCTCTGACCCGGGCAGCGGGGGCCCATGCCCTCGGTCGAGACCCGATCAGGGCGCCTTGCGGAAGATGTCCATCACGTCGCCGAGCAGCTTGAGCGCTTCGGCGCGAGGTCGCTGGAAGGCGTTGCGGCCCATGATGCTGCCGAACCCTCCGCCCGCTGCGATGCCGCGAACGTCCTCGAGCAGGTCTTCGGTGCCCTTGGTCTCGCCCCCCGAGAAAATGACGATTCGCTTGCCGTTGAAGCAGCTCTGAACGACGTGCCGAACGCGATCGGCCATCGTCTTGGTCGGAATGCCGTAGCGCTCGAAGACCTTCTTCGCCTCGACCTGCTCGACGAAGTCCTTCGGAGGTTTGACCTTCACCACGTGCGCGCCGAGCTCGCACGACACGTGGGCCGAGTAGGCGACCACGTCGACGGCCTGCTCGCCCTCCTTCGAGAGCCCGGCACCGCGCGGATACGCCCAGACGATTGTGGGCAAACCGGCCTCTTTTGCTTCTCGGATGAGCTCGCGCAACGGCTCGTACATCTCGTTGCGCTGACTCGATCCCGGGTAAATGGTGTAACCGATGGCCACGCAGCCGAGGCGTACGGCATCCTTGACGCTGGCCGTCACCGCGCTTCGCGGCTGATCGATCTTCGCGAGGCTGTCGGAGTTGTTGAGCTTGAGGATGAGGGGAATCTGCCCCGCGAACTTGTCCGCCGACGCCTCGAGGAAACCGAGGGGCGCTGCATACGCGTTGCAGCCCGAGTCGATCGCGAGCTGGAAGTGGAAGTCAGGGTCGTACGCGGGGGGATTCGGCGCGAACGACCGTGCCGGTCCGTGCTCGAATCCCTGGTCCACGGGAAGAATGACGAACTTGCCGGTGCCCGCAAGCGCCCCGTGGTTCATGAGGCGAGCGAGGTTCGTCTTCGTGCCGACGTTGTCGCTCGAGTACCAAGACAGAATTTGCTTTACCCGATCACTGCCGAGGGCCATGGCGGACGTACTCCTGCGGCCTCGTGCAACGCGCTGGCTCCGGCGCTTTCGCTCCGGCGCTTGAGGCCGCGCGAAGCCTAACCTTACCCCTTCGGAATTGGCAAGCGGCGCTCGCGCGACGCTCCGCAGCCCACCCGGCGGAACATGGACCCCACAACGAAGGCTCGGGACGACCTCACCCCGACCCATGTCGGCCCGCCCGAACCCGAGCCGCTCACACGCCCGTCGCGTCCCGTCCCCAGATGTACTTGTGAAGCTGCAGCTGCACGCGAACGAAAAGACCGTCCTCGAGCACCCATCGCGCGAGCTCCCTCGGCGGCAGCCGGTCGAAGACGGCGCTTGCCAAGAGGTTGGGCGTCCTCTCGAACAGCTTGCGCTCGCGGACGGTGGCGCGCATCCATTCGTAGTCCTCACGATCGGCCACGACGAACTTGAGCTCGTCTCGCGCGGAGATGTGGTCGAGGTTCGACCATCGGTTTCGGTGCGACTCCCCGCTGCCCGGGCACTTGACGTCCATCACCTTGTGCACTCGCCGGTCGACCGAAGCGACATCCGCCTCGCCGCTTGTTTCGAGGAGCACGGTGCAACCGCGATCGCAGAGTTCCGAAAGGAGCGGGATGGTCGCCGGCTGGAGCAGCGGCTCGCCGCCCGTGAGCTCGACGAGGGGCGTGCCGAGCGCGCTGACCCGGGCAAGGACATCCTCGCGGCGCATGCGCGTTCCACCGTGGAAGGCCTGAGGCGTATCGCACCAGGCGCAGCGCAGGTTGCAGCCCGTGGTCCGCACGAACGTGCACGGGAGACCGGCAAACGTCGACTCGCCCTGGATGCTCGAATAAATCTCGTGAACGACGAGCGTATCGGTTTTCGCCACGCGCCCTTTGTACCGTGCGGCCGGGGGGCTGTCGCGCGGGGTGGGTCGGAGGCGGCTCGCGCCGGACCGCGCGCTCAGTCCGTGCCCGGGCGCATGAGCTCCGGCGCCGGGATCTCTCCGGAATCGACCTCCCCGCCCGGTGTCGATGTGCGCAGCGGCGGAAGCTCGTGCGTGCAGTGCCGAACGAGGGCCCACGCGGCGCCCGCGATTGCAACCATGCCCAGCAGCAGCGTACGGATCACGAGTCCGGAAGGCATCCGTGCCGTGGAAGACGGCCTTGCTGCCGGCCTGGACGACGCCTTCTTGGATTTCGCGGTAAAGCTCACGACCCTTCCGTAGTCCCTTCCAAAGTGAGAATAAGATTCCCTGCGTGAACGCGCCGCCCGCCGGAGAGCCGTGGGACTTGCCGATTGCGAGTGCGCCGCTCGCGTTCGTCGACCTGGAGATGACTGGCCTCGACCCGACTCAGGATCGCATCGTCGAGATCTGCGTCGAGCGCTTCGTCGGCGAGCGCTTCATCCGCGCCGTCAGCTGTCTCGTCAATCCCGAAGGTCGGGTCGACGGAGCATCCCACGTGCACGGAATCGGAGCCGACGAGCTCGCGGGCGCACGTCGGTTCGTCGAGCTGGTCGGCGATGTGGTCGGGGCCATCGAGGGCGCGGTCTTCGTCGCGCACGCGGCCGTCTGGGACGTCCGCTTCCTGTCCGCCGAGTGCGCTCGTGCGGGCGTCTCCCTTCGACTCGAGCACTGGCTCGACACGCTGGTGCTCTCGCGTCGAGCGTTCGCGTTCCGATCGCATTCGCTGGACGCGCTCTGCCGTGAGCTTCACCTCGAACGCGGGCGCGCTCACCGCGCCGAAAGCGACGTGAGGGCGCTGCGTCAGGTGTTCGCCCGGTGTGTCGCGGTACTGCGGCCCGTCAGCGCGCGCGACCTTTGGGAAGTGCGGGTCGGCGATCGGCGTGCCCGTCAGGTCATCGTGGATGCATGCGAAGCGGCCGTGGAGCACGGCGCCCCCATCGTCGTGACGTACCGGCCGGCGGGGCGAGCACCGGAATCGATCTCCATGGTTCTGCTCGAGGTCCGCTCGGACCTCGACCCGCCGCTGGTTGTGGGGTATCAGCTCCCGGGACGCGGCCGACGGCAGCTTCGGGCCGACCGGATCCTGCGCGTCGAGCCCGCGCCTGCACCTGGAATCTCGTGAGGACATCGCCGATGAGCCGCGCTCTCCTATCTTCGGTCTTCGTGCTCTCGACAGCGGCACTGTCGTGCGGACCCGGGCTCGACTCCCGCGCGCCCGCGCGTTCCAACGTCGCGGCGCAATGGTTCGATCGGGCGAAGGCGAGCTACCGGGCCGCCGACTTCGAGGACGCCCGAGAGGCCGCTCGACAGGCCGTTGCCGCCGCCCCGAACGATGCCGAAGCGCGCGCTCTCGCCGCGCGCATCGCCCTGGTCCGGCTCGACTACGCGGAAGCGCTGCGTCTGACCGAGGGTCTCGAGTCGAGCGATGCGCACGCCGTGCGGGGGCGAGCCTACTGGTTTTCGGGGGACATCGAGCACGCCGCCGACGAGCTCGAGGCCTTGCTGGCCGATCCGACGGTCAAGGATCCATGGGCGCGCGACGTCGCCGGGTTGGCCCGCCGCGGAGTCGGCCGGCACCCCTTCGAGATGGAGGGCGGGCTCGTCGCCTCGGTCGAGATGCCGCGGGCGATCGACCGGGTCACGCTCGGCGCAGCGGACGTCGTTCCTTGTGAGCTGGACGGTGAGCAGATCCTCGCGCTCGTCGCCACGGGTTCGAGCGAAGTCCTGATCGACTCCAATTCGCGGGGTGAGCCGGCGTGGGTCAACGTCCGCTTCGATCGGATCGAGTTCAAGGACGTTCCCGCGCTCGTGCAAGACCTCTCGCCAATTGCTCGCCAGATTGGCGTTCCCATCCGAGCTCTCCTGGGCGCGCAGCTGCTTCGCCACGCGCACGCCACGTTCGACCGGCGGGGGGACCAGTTCGTCGTGCGTCGGCAGGATGCGGCGCCGCCGCCCGACGCGAGCCGGGTGCCGCTCTACTACTTTCGTGGTGGAGGAATGCTCGTGCGCGCGACCGTCACGTCGCGCGATCAAAATCCGATCGCTCTTTTCGTCGACAGCTCGCGGCCGTTCCCACTGCTCCTGCAGGACGACGCGTGGCGGAGAGCCGGAGTCGACGTGAAATCTCTCGCGCCCGTTCCCGACAATCCAGGTGTCAAGCGCGGTACGGTTCCCATGTTTCGGGTCGGAGGCTTCGATCTTGCGCACATGCCGGCCATCGAAGGCGTCGATCTGGGCGACTTCGGGACGAGCTTCGACATCGACCTCGGCGGCGTCGTGGGCGCCGACCTGCTCGCTTTCTTCCGGGTCACGTTCGCTGACGAGGGGCGGTTTCTGTGGGTCGAGCCCGACCCTTTGCTGCTCGGTCCCGAGCAGTCGCCTTCGGGATCGGCGCCACCGGCGCCCGCTGCGCCCCACGCGTCACCGGCCACCCCGACGGCGCCACCTCCGACCCCCGCGCCGCCCGCGAGCCCCGCGTCACCTGCCACCCCGGCGCCCCCTGCGGCCTCGGCGCCATCCACCGCGCCGCGGCCCGTTCAATGAGCCACGTGGCCGTCGCGCGTCTGGCGGTGTACGCCGGCAGTTTCGATCCGCCTACGCTCGGCCATCTCGATCTCATCGAGAGAGCCTCCGCGCTCTTCAGCGACGTCATCGTGGGTATCGGTCGGCACCCGAACCGAAGCCCGCTGTTTTCGGTGGAGGAGCGTGTTCGGCTCGTGTCGCAGGTCTCGTCGCACTTGCCCAACGTGGCGGTGGACGCCTTCGATGGGCTCCTCATCGAGTTTTGCAGGCGGAAGAAAGCTCGCGTGATCGTCCGCGGACTTCGAGCGGCCACCGACTTCGAGTACGAGCTGCAGATCGCCCACGCCAACGCCGATCTCGATCCGGACGTCGACACGGTGTTTCTTCCGACACGCACCAGAAATGGATTCATCAGCGCGTCTCTGGTCCGCGAAATTGCCAGCCACGGGGGCGACGTCAGTCGCTACGCGCCCGCCGTCGTCTGTCAGGCTCTGGCGGACAAGTTCACGAGAAATGAACGGGGGTAGATCGGCCCGCGCTCGCTCGAAGAAGGCGCCCGACGAGACCGAGGATTGCGCATGCCACCGAATTCACAGATCCCGCCGTCGTCCGTCGGCGCCAGGCTCGACGATTGCGTCTTTGCGGTCCGCAAACGAATCGCGATCGAGCCGACGATCGGGGTCGTCCTCGGCAGCGGTCTCGGCGGCTTCGCCGAGTCATTCGAGGGACGAATCGCGATCCCCTACCGCGATCTGCCGCACATGGCGGACTCCACCGTTGCGGGGCACGAAGGAAACCTCTGCTTCGGGAGGATCGACGGAGTCGCCGTGGTTTGCATGCAAGGACGTTTGCACCTTTACGAGGGCCATTCGGTCGACAAGGTCGTTCATGGTGTTCGGACGATGGCGCGTCTCGGAGCTCGGCGCGTTTTCATCACCAACGCGGCGGGGTCCTTGCGAGCCGACTGGTCGCCGGGCGATCTGATGCTCGTGACCGACCACTTGAACCTCACCGGCGTGTCGCCTCTGCTCGGGCCGAACGACGAATCGATCGGCCCGAGGTTCCCCGACATGGTGGGCGCGTACGACGGCGACCTTGGCGACGCGCTTCGTTCGGTCGCACGGCAATCAAGCATTTCGTTGAGGGAGGGGGTCTACGCGGGGCTGCTCGGACCGCAGTACGAAACGCCGGCCGAGGTGCGCATGCTGCGTGGTCTCGGCGCCGACGCCGTGGGGATGAGCACCGTCCTCGAAGTGATCGCGCTCCGGCACATGGGCGTGCGCGTCTGCGCTCTCTCGTGCCTCACGAACTCGGCCGCCGGGATCGCGAGCCACCCGCTGGATCACGCCGACGTGGAGGCGGTGGCTCGGAGGCGCGGACCGGAGCTCGTGACCCTCCTGACGCGATGGATCGCGGTCGTGGGGCGCGCTCGTTGACGTCGGCCGCGGACGTGAATCGCCTCGTCCTGGCGGCGCAGGCGTCGCGGGCCCGGGCCTATGCGCCATATTCTCGCTATCGCGTCGGCGCGGCCCTTCTCACGCGTGCGGGGACCGTTCACGCGGGCTGCAACGTCGAGAATGCAAGCTTCGGCGCAACGCTCTGCGCCGAACGATCGGCCGTCGCCGCGATGGTCGCCGCCGGCGATTGCGACCCCGTGGCCTGCGCCGTGGTCACGGCGGGGCCGCGGCCGGGGGCGCCCTGCGGCATCTGCCGCCAGGTCTTGTTCGAATTCGCCGGCGACCTTCTCATCGTCCTGGTCGCCGAAGACCCTCGAGGAAAAATCACTTCCCGTCGGCGGGTGCGCCTCCGTGCGCTTTTTCCAAGCGCGTTCCGCTTGAAGGTAGACCGCTAATTCAGCACGCTGAGGTTCACCGACTGGAAGCAAACCTGCTGATCGATCTGCGACGAGATCTGGAACGACAGGCCCCCCGAGTCGTCCCAGTCCCCGCCGTCGAGCGCGAATTGATGGTCCTGCTTTCCTCCCCCGGTGGTCACGGTATCGGCGACTCCCTCACCGTAGTCCTGCGTGTTCGGGGGCAACGAATGGCCCACCACGGGGTTGATGGTGACGGACTGCTGGCTCGCCCAGGCACAGTACCAGAAGTCGTAGCTGTCCGGGGGCAGCGCGACACCCTTGGTCCACGCCAGAATCGCGTACTGGCCCCCGGTCGTTTCAACGCACAGCGGGCCGCCGTCCGGCGTGACGATGTAGCCCGGGCCGTAGACGATCGCCCAGTAGTCGACGCCCATGGAAAAATCGCCGTTCGTGATGAGGTCGTTCGAGGAGATCTGACACGGCCCCGCGTCGCTCCAGACATCACCGGGCGCCGCGTCGGGCGTCGCACCCTCGCTGTCCGCGGTCCACGACGTGTCGGCCACCGAGGCTTCCTCGTCCTCGGATGGAGCGTCTGTGGGAGACGCCTCCACGGCGGCGACTTCGTCGCTTTGCGGCGAGGAGTCTGCGGTTTCGAGCAGTGCTTCGCCCTCCACCGGTCCGACGAGCAGAGCGCAGGCGGCGACCGAGCACACGCTCAGGCCCATGATCACACACGCCAGGGTGGCCCGCCCGATGCCCATTCCAAACATGCTTTCTAGGCCATAGTGTTTTACGTCCGCAAACCAGATTGCGTGAAGGAAGCACGGTTCCCGACGCTCGCGAGACGCACCTGCGACTACGTCATCTCCGATCGAACCGGCAAGACGAGAGCGGCCTAGGCAGGCCTCATCGTGGATGTCTCCCTGCGCCACGCACGCACTCGCTCCCCCGTTCGCGGCTCGTCGCTCCCCCGCGGCCTCGTCGCGGACTCGAGCACGCACCGTGGCGTCCTGACCCCGTGCGTCGGCCTCGACGCCGTCGCGCGCTCGGCTCCCCTTCTGCGGGATCGCCAAACCGATCGCACATGGGTTCCTGCTTGTCCGAGGGGGCCGTTCCCCCCATCGCGGGGCCCTCGACCCCTCGGGAATGGAGGGCCGGAATGTATTCAACTACATGAAATTCCAATATTTTATGATTTGGCCTGGCTCGTGCTCTAAGAGGGACCCAATCGGAGAGTCGTCCATGGAACGCCGAGGCCACGCACTTTTCACGGTTCACGCGCTCGCTGGAGTTATCGCCGCGATGGGCGGCTGCAGTCAGTCAACGACGAGCGGTCCCAATGTAGGGGTCCAGTCGATTCTGTTCATCCAGCGTCAAGTCGTCGTCACGCAGACCAACGCGGACGGAACCACGTCGCAGACGTACGAC
>DASPUY010000284.1:0-34790 GCA_035622655.1 Polyangiaceae bacterium | reverse complement strand
CCCTTCGTTGGCCCGACAGAGAGCCGTGTACGCGGTTTCGCCGTAAAGGGGTCGGGCGGATACGAGCTGGTGGGCCGTGAACAGGTCTCGATGATACGAAATCGCGAGCTCGCTCTCGTCGACCAGGTAGTTCGGACAGATGAGATGGCGGGTCCCGGTGAGCTTCGTGGTCAGGACCAGCAAACTGTAGGCGGTGTAAACCCGATCGCGTGCCGTCACGACGAAAAGGTCGACATCCGGCCGTGCGCCCGCGTTCCGGTGCACGACTCCACCGGAGGTCACGAGGGCGCGGACGAATGGGAGCGCGGACAGGATCGAGAGCGTCGGGCGACTCCGCTCGACGATCGTGCGGGTCCGCGCCTCGCGCTCCGGGACGACCTCCACCAGGTGCTCGCGTCCGCGAAGCACGAGGAAGCCGGCGGGGTGCAGGGTCAGGAGCGGCGAAAGCGCGGGCCCCCGGGCCAGGCGGCGAACCTCGGGCTCGTCGAGGACCAGACCGAGGCAGCTCGTCAACGCCCGCTGCAGCGGCAATGCCGAATCGAAGAGATCCGCGTACACGACCGTGGCGAACAGCGCCCACTCGCGCGCGGTCATACCGGCGGGCGAAGGGTTCAGCGGAGGGGGCAGCGCTTCGAAGCCGCGTCGTGGGGCAGCTCCGTTCACGGACGCCCACACGCGCGTCGGACCGGTGACGCGTGCGCGTGCCCAGAGCGCCTCGGCGGTGCGGGTCCAGGAGAAGTGGCTGGCGCGAACAGGGCCGGCGTCCCGCGCGGCGATTGCGCATTGCGGATCGTGGAGCGCGTCCTCGATGGCTCCCGCAAACGCCGCGACGTTCCCCGGCGGCACGAACCGAGCGACGTCGCCCCCGACCTCTCGCAACGCGGAGACGTCGGAGGCGACGACGGGTGTTCCGCACGCCAGTGCTTCGAGAACCGGCAGCCCGAAACCTTCGAGCGTCGACGCCAGGACGAACAGGTCGGCGCCGGAGTAGAGCGCAACGAGATCGGGCTCGTTCACGTAGCCGAGCCATCGGACTCGCTGATCGGCGGTTCGCGCTTTCAGCTCGCGGACGAGTTGCCGGTCGCGCCACCCGCGGCCCCCCACGACCACCAGCTGGCGTCCTTGCGCCCGCGGCCCCAGCTCGTCGAACGCGCGAAGCAAGGTCAAAAGGTCCTTGCGAGGTTCGAGCGTACCGACCGTGAGTACGTAGGGATTCGCGAGCCCGTACCGGGCCCGCACATCGGCCACCGCCTCCGGCGTCGCGCGCCGACACGACGGGTGAGCCGCTCCCGGGAGCAGGGCGATTCGTTCCGGGCTCACGCCAAGGAACGCTTCGATGTCGCGCTTCGACGCTTCGGAAACGGTCGCGACCACGGCGGCGGCCGCGATCGAGTGGCGCAGCATCAGCCGCATGAGAAGCCGTTTGCGCAGGGTGCAGTACTGAGGCATGCGAAGGACCGTCAAATCGTGCACGACGACGATGCTCGGACACGGCGACGCGAGCGGCACGACGTAATTCGGGAAGACGGCCACGTCGACTCTCGTCTCCGTGATCAGACGGGGCACGTCCCACTGCATCCACGCGGCTCGCATGCTTCGCCCGCCCACGTGCAAACGCGCGGACCACCGGGAGGCCAGCTCGGGGGATGGCGCCTTGTTCGAGAGCAGGACGACCTCGTCACCCGCGGCGCGTGTTTCCAGGAGCGCGTCGACCAGGTGCTCCGTGTAGTAGCCGACGCCCGTACGGGCCTGGGTGCAGGTCGCGATTTCGACACCGAGTCTCATGCTGGTGCGAAGAGTTCCACGAACCGCCGTCCGACGGCCAGCGACAACCGATCGCGCCCGGACGAGCGGCAGCCGACGTCGGGCTCGGCGGCGCAGCGTGAGCGGGCGAGCAGGTGGACGGGGTCGACCCCCACTACCGCTTGACGAGGGGCGCGCGAAGCGCTTGACCGGTGGAGCGCAATGGTTCAGGGCGCCGGATGGAGGGTCTTGGCGGCAGGGCCCTTGGGCGCGGTGGGCGAGACCCACGGCCCCAAAGGCGACCCGCTGCAAATTCGACTGGCCAGGAACCTTCTCGTGCTGCTGGCCCTGGTCCTGCCGTTCGAGGTCCCGCTGTTCCGGTTGGGACCGCTCCAGATCACGACGGTCGAGCTGTCTCTTTACGCAGTGCTCGCGGCCTGGGGAGTGGCCACGGCACTCGACTGGGTCGCGCATCCGAGCTCGTGGCGGGCGGCGGTCGCAGCTCTTGCCGCGGACCCCCTGACGCGGGCCGCCGCTGCCTCGTTTTCAGCGCTCCTCGTCTCGGCCCTCGCCGCGCCGTCGCACCGGGCCGCCGCGCTCAAGTTCACGCTTCGCAGCCTGAGCGGCATTCTGCTGCTCTTCGCCGCACGCTCTCTTGCCCGGCCGCCGGAGACGGCGCGTCGCATCCTGCTGGCCCTCTCGGCGGGAGCCCTCCTCTCCGCCGCCACCGCGCTCCTCGAGCTACTCGTGCCGAGCACCGCGGCGTTCTGGAGCCCGTTTCGCGAAGGGACCTTCGATGTCCTCGGCTTGCGGCGCCCGAGCGGCGTCTTCGGGTACCCGACGATGGGAGCGATGTTCTGGGAAGCGGTGATGCCCCTTCTCATCGTGACCCCCTTTCTGTCGAGGGGCGGAACCTCTCGCCGCCCGTGGGGAGCAACCTTGGTGGCGATGCTCGGGTCTGCCGTTCTCGTGGCGGCGATGCTCGCCAGCGCGACGCGCTCGAGCTTGGCGGGCGCGCTCATCGGCTGCGGAGCGCTGTACGTCATGGGCAATCGACTTGGAGGGGCGCCGCAGAGGGTTGCGGCCGGTGTGGTCGGGTTGATCGCCGTTTCCTGGATCACGCTGCAGGGCCTCTCGGGCCGCGCGGGCTCGCCCCTCCTCGCGGAGCGCATGAGGTCGTGGCGTGACGACGACTGGCTTCGCGGCGACTGCAGCGTGGGCGCAATTCCCGACCGTGTCCACGCGGGGCAATCGTTTGCCGTCCCGGTCACGGTGTACAACACGGGCTCCCTCGGGTGGGTTCGATCGGGGGATCGAAGTGTTCAGCTGAGTTACCACTGGAAGCGGCTCGAAGGCCCGACCACGCTCCGCGACTTCGAGGGCATCCGGACCGAGCTGCCTGCGGACGTCCCTCCCGGCGGAGCGCTGGACGTCCTGGCTCGCGTGAAAGCGCCAGCAGCCGAGGGGGCCTACCAGCTGCAATGGGATCTGGTGGTGGAAGGGATCACCTGGTTTAGCCAGCGGGGTCATGCCATGGCCGAAGAGGGGGTCGTGGTCGAGCCGGCGATCGTCGCATCATCCGCTCCGTCGACCTTGGATTCGCGTCCGGCCCCCGCTCTGGGTCCCCCGTCGCCGGATCGATCGGCCCTCTGGCGCGCGGCGCTGGTGCTCTGGCGAAGACGACCGCTGCTGGGCATCGGCCCTGACAACTTCCGGCGCAGCTGGCAGGCCGTGCTCTCACCCTCCCCCAGCGGCCAGCCGTATACGGACGATCGGATTCACGCCAACAGCCTTTACTTCGAGACGCTCGCGGATCTCGGTCTGGCGGGCGTCCTGGCCCTGGGGATGATCGCGCTCGGCCTCGTTCGCCTCATTCGCGCGCACTACCTCGCGAACCGACTGGCAGGCGTCGGTTGTGGTCTCGGGGCGGCGGCTTTCTTCATTCACGGCACCCTGGATTATTTTCTCGAGTTCACGCCGCTTTTCGGTCTGTTCTGGCTCCTGCTGGGGCTGACTGCGGGCTGCGAGACTCGCGCAGCGCTCCGACGCAACCCAGGGTGAGGGCGACCTCGGTCAGGACGGTCGCCCATGCCGCCCCGGGCCCGCCCCGTCCCGGGATGAGGCAGAGGTTGAGGCCGACGTTGAGCGCGAGCATCGCAAGCGCCAGAAGCGACATGGCGCGTCCGACGTCCCGGGCGATCAGAAAATGGGTGAGACCGAAGTTCAGAAAGAGCAGCGGGAGGCCCCACGCGAGCACGTCGAGCGAAGCGACTGCCCGGCCAAACCCGGCGCCGAACGTGAGCCTCACCACCGGGGCCCCTGCAAAGAAACAGGCAGCGGCCGCGGCGAAGCCGAGCCCGAGGAGCATGATGCCGAGCTGCCACTCCAGCCGACGCTGCGATTCGGGATCACGATGGGCGCGCGACAGTCGCGGGAACGCGACCGCGAGCAAGACGGCCGGGACGATCATCGCCCCTTCGAAGAACTTGTACGCGGCGCCGTAGGCTCCGAGCTCCGCGTCTCCGGCGATTGCCGGGAGCAGCAAGGTGTCGACCTTGAAGTACAGAAGCGACAGAAAGCCCGCGATCCAGATGGGTAAGGACTCTCTCAAGGCGTGGCGGGCGAGCAGGCGGTCGCCTCTGCGGCTGGCGGGCGGCATCGAAGGATGCACAATGAACAGGATTGCGAGTCCGTAGAAGAAGCTTCCGAGACTCGCCACGGCGAGCGCGGTGCAGAGGCTCGCCAGCGAGCGCCCCACGTGCAGGGCGACGAACCCGAGCACGCCCGTCAGCACCGCGCGCAACGCGTTGAGACGGGCCTCGTCCTTGAAGCGCTCATATCCGCGAAGGATCGAGCCGAAGTGGTCCACGAAGGCATTGACCAGTGCCGCCACGCCCAGAATGGCGATGGCTGCACGCGACTCCCCCCGCTCGCGGAGCAGCGCCACGGCAAGTACGGCGAGCGCATAGGGGAGGGCCGCCAGGCCGCGGAGCACGAGCCCGACACGGACGATGTCTCCGCCTTCGTGCGGGTTGCGCGCCACGGCGCGCGTCGTCCAAACCCCCAGGCCCAGATCGGTCCCCAGCGCCAGCAAGGCCGTCGCCGTCGAGGCGAAGACGAAGCGCCCGAACGCAGCTTCGCCCAGGACGGGGGCCGAGGCGACAACGACGACGAACCGGCATGCGCGTTCGAGCCCGAGCGACAGCGCTTTGAGCGAGACATTGCCGAGCGCGCCGCGTAGCTCCCGGCCGGGCATCAGTCGCGCGCTCACCGCCGGAAGGATTCGAGTGTGTCCTTGAGCACGGTCGAAAACGTACGTGCCAGGATGCGGGCGTCGAACGCGAGATCCCACTCGCACATGTAGTGGAGATCGAAGCGCAGGCGCTCGGCAATCGACAGGTCGGGGTGGCCGCGCAGGCCGTTGACCTGAGCCCAGCCCGTGATGCCCGGGCGCACCAGGTGCCGCAGGTGAAAGCCCGGGTGCGCGTGCTCGAATTGGGCGACGAGCTCCGGAAGCTCGGGGCGCGGGCCCACCACGCTCATTTCACCTTTCAGAACGTTCCAGAGCTGGGGCAGCTCGTCGAGACCAAGAGGGCGCAGCAGGCGTCCGAGTGCGGTCACTCGTCCTCTTCGATCCATCGTCCGCAGCTTGACCAGAACGAACGGGCGCTGGTGCAGGCCGGTGCGGCGCTGGTAGAAGAGAGCGGGGCCCGGGGAAGTCAGGGGGATGAGCGCGCCGAGAACCACGACCAGAGGCGCGGCGACCACCAACCCGGAGGCGGCGACGACGACGTCCGCAGCGCGCTTGGCTCGCAGCGAGGCGCTGGAGTGCTTCGCAAGACGCTGCCGCACGAGCGCCGGGTCGACGCCCGAAGCGGGACGTTCGTGCAGCGCTCGTGAAACGCCAGCCGACGCTCCGTTCGCGCCGTCGGACCGCGCTCCGTTCGCGCCGC
Organism: Polyangiaceae bacterium; assembly: GCA_035622655.1. Classification (GTDB taxonomy): domain Bacteria; phylum Myxococcota_A; class Polyangia; order Polyangiales; family Polyangiaceae; genus Palsa-1150. The sequence goes on along the minus strand of DASPUY010000284.1, from coordinate 29,094 downwards.
CGTGCCGCGCTCCGTTCGCGCCATTCCTCACGATGAACCCGCCATAATCGGCTGCGCTCGTGTGACCGCCGTGCGATCCATTGGGACTCGGGAAAGCTCTCGGATTGACGAACGCGTGCAACGACGACGCGTCCAACGACGGGCCCGAAGTGGCCATGGTCAGGTCCGAAGCGTCCGGGGGCAGGCCCGATGTGCCCATCGCCAGGACCGCACCCGCGAACGAAGGACCACCCGTCGCAGCATGCCCGTTGCGCGACGACCCGGCGGCTTCGATCGGAATCACACCGGCGGCTGTCAAGACCGGAAGGTGGCGGCGCCCGTTGGCGTTGCGGGCACCGCCGGATTTCGTGGCACCGTTCGGTGCGACCCCGGCGGCATTCGTCGCCGCGCTCACCGGAAGAGGATGATGCGCGCCGCCATGGGTACCGCCGTTGCGGCGGCTTGCGGCCTGCGCGAGATCGGAGATCGGGACCGTCCCCGAGCGCGCGGCACCGCGCATGGTGCTGCGGTGGTCGGCACTGCTCTCCGAGCTCCTGTCGCGCCGGCGCCGGAAGCCTTCCTCCACGGCCTCCGCGAACCGACGCTCGAAATGGGAGCTGTCGAAGCGCTTCGCCGAAGCGCGCAGCCGCCCAGGGTCGAAGCCGTCGCGCAGCCGTGCGAAGCGATCGAGCGCGGCTCGCACGGACTGCACCGTCGGCGACTCGATGAGCAGGCCGGTCTCCCCGTCGCGCACGATATCCAGTGCACCGCCCTCGGCGCACGCGATCACCGGCTTGCCGGCGGCCAGAGCCTCGACCATGACCATGCCGAAGTCGTCCACGCCCGGGTGCAGGAGCGCACGGCAACCCGCGCAAAGTGCAGCAAGCTCGGCCTCGTCCACGCGGGGCAACCAGGTCACGTTGGGACCCAAGAGCGGCTCGAGCCGCCGGCGCTCCGGCCCGTCGCCGACGACCACCAGCCGCTCGGCGCGGCCCTGAAACGCCCGGAGAGCGAGGTCGACTCGCTTGTTCGGAACGAGCGCGGACACGACCAGAAAGGGCGCTCGCTCGTCGCGCGGTGCCGCGTTGGCGGACGCTCGCTCGAACCGAGCCGTCTCGACCGGCGGCTCGATCACACGCGCATCGCGCCCATAATAGCGAAGGATGCGCTCGCGCGTGTAGGAGCTGTTGGCGATGAGCTCGTGCGGTCGCGCCGCCGCCGCCGTCTCCCAGCGGCGCAAGTAGTGTGCAGCGCCCCGGAACATGGCGCGTCCGACGCGGCCCCCGGGGACGCTGGCTTCGTAGATCGGTTGTCCCTCCCTGACGTAACGAAGCGTCGAGTGCACGTAGGCGACGTGGAGAGCCGTCGGGGGCGCGATCGCGCCGATGGCGACGCAGTGGCTACTGGAGACGACCAGGTCGTACCCATCGAGCTTGAATGATTCGACGGCGAGAGGAAAAAAAGGCAGAAGGGCGCGAAAGCGGCCATCCATGAAGGGCGCGCGAGCCACCCGATGAATGGCGGACGTCGTCGCCGTGCGGCGCGCCAGCGCCGGGGAGAGGCGCGCCGGATCCCAGGTGAGGGTGAAAAGATCGGCGCGAGGAAATACGCGGTAGAGGGCTTCGACGACTCGCTCGCCTCCTCGCATCGACGTGAGCCAGTCGTGAACGATTGCAACACGCTCGTACGACATAAGGAATGTCGCACCCTACCATAATCAGGTCCTCCCGCCGCGGTGACGAACCGACCGAGGCGGCGAAGTAAAATTCCGCAGCAAACGTACTCGATCGCGCGATCCGGACAGAAGTCCGCGGCGCCCCCGAAGACGTCGTTAGGAATGAAATGATTTCGTACCGGACGATGTCGAATCGGCTTCCGGTCGTTTTCACCCGCTGCCTTCGCCGCCCGCCTGACTCCCAGGACTGCGATTGAGCACGGGTCTCGACGGGGGCACGGGTCTCGCTGCCGGCCACGCCGTTCGCCGATTGCGCGACCCAGGCGCTTCGGCTCGAGCTCGCTTGGTCCTCGGCGCAAGCCAATTGACGGCGCGCTAATCGTTCTTGGCGCCAGCGGCGATCCACGATTCGACTTCGTCAATCTGCGTTTGTGGCAAGGCGTTTTCGTCCAGGGGCATGGGGCTGCCGCACACGTTCATGCTCTGGAAAAGCTTGGGGTCGATCTTTTCGGCAAGCAAGCTTTGATCGACGTTGCCGGGAATCACGCGCACCACGTTTTTCCCTGCACACGCCGACCCCGCCGCGGCAACCTCGACGAGGGCGTTGAAGGCCGTCGTCTGGGTACTCAAGTCGAGCATGCCCAGCGTCACGCCGCTTCCGTTCGGCATGTGGCACATCTGTCCGCACTGCGGGCCGAGGACTTGTTCGTACACCTCCGTGAAAGTTGCAGGGGCACTCGAGCTCGACGAGCTGCCGCTGCAACCGCCGAGACCCCATGCAGCGCCGATCCACGCGAGATGCCTCACGAGCGAAGGCCAAGACGGACGCCGTGAATCCATTCGGAGCTCCTTCCTGTGGAGGACGAGCCGAAAAGCAAAGTTAATCGATATCGATTCCCAAACTGCCCGGCGGGTCCAACTATGCGGTTTAGCAAAAAGTTCGGTACTGCTAGCCGAAGGCGCTAGTGGAGGCAATGCGGCAGATCCGTCTCATTTTGCCGGGCACGGTCGACACTCACTTGCGCGTACCCTCGACAGTCACTTGGGCACGCGCGGTCGGCACTCACCTGCTCTGGCGGTCGACAGGAAAATTACAGTTCCGATTGGAAGGATTGAAGCCGAGCCGCAGTCCAGCGACGTGCTACCGTGCGGCCCAACTCCGATGCGTCGCACCGGACTCTTTGCTGGAGGCTGCTTGGTCGTGCTCCTCGGAGCGGCGCCTGCTCATGCCGCGCCCGGCGCAGCAGGGGCCGAATCGGAATGCGTGTCGGCGTACAAGCACGCCAAGGAGCTTGCGCAAAGTGGCAGCTTGCGCGAGGCCCGGGACCTTCTCGTGTCCTGCGCGAAGCCCACGTGCAGCAAAGCGTTGCGGCAAGAGTGCGAGGTCGAATACAACCGCCTGGATTCGCAAATACCGACGATCGTGCTGCATTTCACGGACAAGAACGGCGCACCCCGCACCGACGTGCAGGTGCAGGTCGACGGACAGCCGCTGACGGCACAGCTCGACCAGCAGCCACTCCCGGTCGATCCGGGCGTTCACGAATTCACGTTCAAGACGGCCGACGGTGAGACGGTCTCGAGAAAAGTGATGATCCTCGAGAACGATCGCCTTCGACCGATCGACGCCACGCTGGCCCCGGCACCGACACTAGCGCCCTCTCTAGCCGCGTCGCCCGAAGGACCGGCAGTGCAGGGGAGTCCGTCCCCCGGGGGGGCAACGAGCCATGCGGCAGAGGCCGGAGCATCGCAGCCCGCGAGCGTCCCGTCGAAGGAGCCGCCCGCGCCCGCGCCGGTGCCAGAGGAGCCGGAGCCGCCGCTGCCGGCCGGCCCGCCGGCGCTTCCTTTCATCCTCGGGGGCGCCGGAGTGGTGTTCGCCGGAACCGGGGCGGCGCTGCTCGCGTTCGGAAAGGAGAACGTCCTGGACTTTGCGGTGGACGGGCTCGCCATCGGCGCGGGCGCGATCGTCGGCGCCGTTTGGCTTCTCGCGCGGCCCCATCCTCCGGAAAAGAAGCCAGCGCCTCGGGCCGCTTATTCCGTGGACGTTCACCCCGCGGCGGGCGGCGCGGTCGCCTCCGTAGCCGGCACGTTCTGACGCCGCGCTACTTGCCGCGAACGGACCAGAACTGGTCGATATCGGCCGGTGTGATCGTCGGGTTCTGGTTCTGAACGTCCGCGGCCATGAGCGTGCCGGTGCCCTGATGCTTGAGGCCAAGCGCGTGGCCCATCTCGTGGGCCGCCGTCTGCTGGAAAAGCTGTGCCGAGTTCGAAGGGGCCGCCGCTTGGATCCGATCTACGAAGATGAGGATGGTGGCGTTGTCGTCTCCCGCGAGCTGCGTGTCTCCGACGACGTCATCGGTCATGTCGGGTGGAGACGAGTCCGGATGCATGCAGACCTGGTCTGCAACCGGCACATTGCACGCGGCGATCGCGTATGTCAGCTGCAGCTCCGGGATCGACGCCTTCCAATTGTCGAGACCGGCTGTGATGGCCTCGGTTTCGTCGCTCGAAAAGGCAGGATCGATGGCCACCGAGTATTTGAGGCCAGGCGGCGCCGTCCCTGCGCACGCGGGGAGCCAACCAAGACTCAAGCCGAGGAGAACTGAAGCGCGCTGATACTGCATTTATCCGCTTCCTACGGTACAACCTACCCCTTTAATAAACATCTTCAACAGAAATTATCGATGTAGTTGGAATGGATCTGCGATAAGGAAGCTGAGGTCGAGAGACCCACCCGGGTTCGCGAGGACTCACCTTGGCCCGAGGCCCCGGAGCGGTCCGTCGAGACTAGAAATTCTTTGGATTCCGCTGCCGCACGTTTTCCAATGCCGGTTCAGAGCAGAGGCAAGTCAGAGCAGGCTCAAACCCGGCTGTCCCGCCCGAATGAATTTTCGATGTCACTGCACCTTTGCGAATAGAGCAGCGTGCATGCCGATTCATTCTGAAGCCATACCTTTCTCTTCCGCCCGACTTGCGATTCGATCGGCGGCTGGTTCGCCGACGAAATTCGGCAGCGGAAAGGGCGAGATAAAGGCGGGGACAGCCATCACCCTGGGGTCCGGGTGACCAAGGGCAGCGAGGGCGCACGTAAGAGCCTGCTGCTGAGGACTGTGACGGGAAGGCATTCGCCGTGGCCGCGTCAGTCCTTCGGATCCGGATCGCCAGCCGGGCTCGAGGGATCGGAGGCCGGCTGCGCACGGGCGCTGACTCGCCGGAACCGCGAGGGTCAGCGGTCAGCGTCCGCGGCGCAACGTGCCCTCCCGCTCTTTCTCCAGGTCCGCGGGTTGCTCCGGGCTTTCCTCCGAAGAGCGGTCGGCCAGTCCTGCGCCTGCGGTCGCGTCCCGCTCGGCGACCCGGCGTGACGAGCTGTGCGCGGGCGGGTCGTCGGGGCTCGGGGCGCGCCGACGCACGCCGCTTTTCTTCTTGACCTCGTCGGTCGTGATCTGACGCCGTCCACGCACGAGACGCGACTGAGCGGCTGCAACCGACATGTCGAGCTCGACCGAGATCTCGGCGAGGCTGTGGCCGAGGACGTCGTGCATGAACACGATCCGCGCGCTGATCTCGCGGAGTCGAACGAGCCCCTCGGAGAATTGTGCGAGCGACTCGCGAGCAGACGCGATCCGCTCCGGATCGAGATAAGAGGGACGTGCTGTCGCGGCGGCGTCGTCGGCTCGGGACAGCACGCGCCGTTCACGCAAGCGGGCCCGCAAGGCGTCGACCGCGACGTTTCGGGCGACCACGGACGCCCACTGCCGAGCGAAATCGTCGTCACGAGCCGCCTTTTGCGACGAGAACGTGAGAAGTTGCTCGAGCGTGGTCTGGACGACGTCCTCGTGCTCCGGATCGTCGCGACCGAGCACGCGGCGCACCACCGCGTGGACCGTCGCCAGAACGTGCGCGAGCACCTCCGTCGCGCGCGCATGATCCAACAGCGACTTCGGGTCGGTTTCTCTCGTCATGGCGCAGCGCGGGATGGCTTGTCCCGCCCGGATCGGAGCTCACGCCTGCGGTGCCCGTGCAGAGGAATCACGAGCCGGGGCTCGGCCCGATTTTTTTGCGCTCTCTTTGCGCGCGCCACGGAACGCGGGTCGGGACGCGTCACCACTCTTTTTCCCAAGTTGCCGGCGTCCCGCACGTGCATCGTCGATTGATCCAACTCGCGCATCGCTTGCGCCTTTCCCAATTCGCGATTGCGCGCCTTTGCCTCCGCGTTCGAAAGTGCCCAATTATCATTCTTCGCGCAATCATGGTCAGGATTTTTCTTGCTTGTTTCGTGCCGGCCCCCTTTTTCAGTATTCGCCATAAGCTCGATACCGCTTGTTCGAGGCGAACGCGACGACAATTCTTTCCTTCGGGCAATCCGCGAATGACGGCGATTTCATCGACGTTTCATCCGGGCGTTCCCAAAACCGATCCGCCGCCCGCCCCTCAAGGATGCATCGAGCGCATCCTGCGTCCTCGCGGCAGCAGCAGCAGCCGGGCGGGCCGCTCGCTTCACGACGGAGCACGGCGCGTGAGGCGCCCGGGCTTTCGGTCTCGAGGTCTCGCGGTGCGGGTGCGTTGGCGCGGTTTCCCTGCCTTTGGTGACCCGCTCCCACGCGCGTCGAGCAAGTTCTGCGGCGCGGCCGTGGACGCGACTGGACCCGTGAGAACGGCGTCGGGACACGTTCTTCGCGACGGTGCGGGGTGCGTACGATTTAATGCCTGCTCGAGGCGAGCTCCCTCGACTTTCGATCCCGAGGGGCTAGCGAGACGCTGAAACCCGAACGCTTCTGAGAACCTATGATGATGTCGAAAAGTTCTATCACTGCGGTTGGCAGGAGCCTCGGAGCGCACGGGTTGCCACGTCTTCCGGTGGCGGCGGCGTCGGCTGTGGACGCGTCCCTCCCCCGGCGGCCCGGCGACATGTCGTCGGCGGAAGGGCGAAATCATGCCTGGTAGTCGGACCAGGGAGGTACTGAGAAAAACGGGGGTGTTCTCCCGGCCCCGTTGCGTTTCAAACGGATTCTTATTCTCACCTGCGAATCGTGTCTTCGATATCGAAAGAAAACTTTCGCCCGATTGCTCGGATCGACCGCCGCACACAATTGCCTGGGCGAATCCCGCTTCAGCTCGAACACTAGTGGATTCAGCTTAGCGGCCGGCCGCGCGAATCTCGGTCAGAGCCTCGAATTGGGCGCCGGCGTGGCGCGGCTCGACGGTCCAGGTGCCCACGCGGATCTTTCGATATCGCAGGAAAAATTGGACAACGCTGCGTTTGACTTTTCCCGCCGATGACGGCACGACACCGCTGATAAAACAAAAATCCGTGGACATAGAATTCACTGGACGAATCGGCTTTCGGATCGAACACTACTGGAATCCACGAATACGGAGTGCAGGAACGTCGATCGGCGTTTGAGAAAAAGATACAGCCGCGCAGTGGATGGGGCCGTCGCTGGACGGCCGGGGCTTCTGCGGACGAGCGCTCCACGAAATCTGCGAGTCGCTATCGGCCTCGAAGGGGGGCCAGGAGAAACGGGCATCATGGACAGCACACATCGCATTCAACGAGTCGGGTCGGTGACCGCCGCGGCGGCGGCCGTGATGCTCGTTACGATTCCAGGCCGGGCGGCGGACAAGCCAAAGGCCACTGCCGCTTGCAATACCGCGGGTCAGTATGTCCACGCCGCGCACGCCAGCGAGGCGGCCGGTCACACGGCGGAGGCCATCGACGCATATCGATCCTGCGCCGAGCAAACCGGTTGTGGATGGCTCGCTCTGAAATGCGACGCGAAGATCAAGCTCCTCCAGGGCAAGCTGCCGACGATCGTTCTCGTCGCCAATGACGAGAACGGGCAGCCCATCGCGGACGTCGAAGTGCGCGTCGATGGAATCTTGCGGACGTCGAAGCTCAATGGCGTGGGCCTGCCCATCGAGCCCGGCTTGCACGAGCTCTCGTTCAGCGCCGGCAGTGGAGTCTTCGCGACGGAGAAGCTCATGGTCGTCGAGGGACAGCACGATCGCCTCGTGACGATCACGATGCACTCGCAGGGGGGCAAGAGCGCCGTGAAATCGGCCGCTCCGTCGGCCGTCACCGTGGCCCCCCCGGCACCCGACTCGGCCTCCACTCCGGACAAGCCGCCGGCGCAGACGGAGACCCCGCCGCCGGCGTCCGCCCCCGCGGAGGAGGCTGCCTCGACCAACAAATCGGCATCCACGGCGGCGGTCTCGGACGGGCCGTCGGCCGGGCCCACGCACTGGGCGATGCCCCGCTCGCCGCTGCCGTACACGCTGGCGGGCGTCGGCGTCGTGGGCATCGCGGGCGGCGTCCTGACGACGGTCTGGGGCAACAAGGACAACAGCAACCTCGTCAACAAGTGCTCTCCCTACTGCCAGACGACGAGCGTCGACCACATCAAGACGCTGTATTACGTCTCCGACGTTTCCTACGGGGTCGGCATTGCCGCGCTCGGCGTTGCGACGTGGATGTTCGCGAGCTCCCGGTCGGCCGAGAAGGCGCCGAGCGCAACCGCCGCGGTCGTGGGCGTGGGCGTGCAGCCGCTGCCGTCCGGCGCGTTCGCCTCCGTCTCGGGGAGGTTTTGAGCGGGGGTTCGGGCGTGCCCGGAGCCGCGAGCGCTGCCGGCGCCGATTCCGTGCCTGATCGGGGAGCAGCCCAACGACATTAAACTTGAGTGTCGGACGCGAGCAGGGACGATTCAAAATACGCAGTAGTGAAAACATTGTTCCTGTAGCGGCAACGCTCCGACGATACGCAGTAATCGCAATATTGTTCTGGCAGCAACCATTCATGCCTTCAGGCATTTCGAAGTTGAAAATGCGCGGAGAACGCTCATGAAAAGTAGGTGGTATTCGATATCGCGCCGTTCGGCGTACGCCCTGGCCGGCTGGGGCACGTTGACGTGTCTGACGGCGGGATTGGGCGGTGCGCTCGCGTCGTGCAACGACCCGACGGCGGGATCGAATTTCAGCCAGGAGGCGTTCTCGGCCTCGACGAACAAACCGCAGCCCCCCGGCGCCACCATCTGCCCGGGAGGAGTCGCCGCGCAGCAGGGGCCGATCCCCGATGCGGGCTATTGCAACTCCCCGGCGGGCTATCTCGAGGCCTACAACGAGGATTGCATGCCCGGCGATGATTGGATCCCCGCGGACGGCGGGCCGCCGCCTCCGGTGCGGATGTTCGACCCACCGCCGCATCCGGACACCGAGTGCCCCTTTTATCGCGGGGCGTATCAGAACTTCATGATCGCCTTGACCCCGCTCGGCGGCAGTGCAGGAGCCGGGCAGCAAGCGACCGATCCCGTGCTCGTCAATTACCCGACGATCGACGACGCGTTCCAGTTCACGAATCCACACCTGACGCGCAATACGGGAACGTCGTATGCGACGGGCGTCGCGGCGCATGCCGCCTTGGTCGCCGCCGGTACGAAGACGGGTCGCGCATGGCTGGGCGCGACCCGGCAGGCGGGATTGCGCAACGTCCTCGTCGATCAGGACGACCACACCCTCTACTACGGCCTGCACATGAACCAGGCGTTTTACGATTTCATCCAGCAGAACGGTCTCAATACGGTCAACGGCATTTTGAACGTGCCCCAGAACCTGTCGCTCCCGCCGGGTCTCGTCGAGTTCAAGACCGCATGGAAGGACATCGATCCGCAGGACTTTCCGGGGGGCGTCGTGCCCGATCCGCCCGAAGGGGACTACGCGGTCAACGGCTCGAACTCGCCGTACATGATCCCATCGGGTGCGGCGGTGAACGGGCTGCCGATGGGCAAGCCGTCGTGGGACAACAACTACATCACCACGATGGCCTGGCTTCCCTACCTGACGCAGGATTCGAACGGCGTCCTGGTCGAAGACCCCGACCATCCCATTTTGCGGAAGGTCGCTCTCGTGGCGATCCATTCCGTGTACACGCTGCCGGGCCACCCCGAGTTCATCTGGGGCAGCATCCAGCACGTCAATATGAACGCCTTCGACCCGGGTCCCATCGAGTTTGCAGGGGTCTTCATCCAGGGGGCCCCGGACTCGCAGCCCTACGCCACCGGGCCGAACGGACCGGCGCTGCCGAACAGCACGTCCGGGTCTCAGAACCAGAACGTCGCTCAGGCTCCGAGCCCCAACAACTGGCTCCTGTACGCGGGAAACACGGCGGAGAATCAAGCGCTCAATCCTCTCGCGCAGACGCCCCTTGCCAACACCACGGGGCCCGATGCTGGCGCGTTGTTGCTCGACGAAGCGACGCAGTCCTTCCCCGGTCAGGGAGCGCTCGAGTCGGTATACCGCATGTTTCCGGGTTCCAAGGCCAACACGCTGGAGCCGGATACCGCCGTCTTCTCGCTCAACAGCAACCTCAATTATCTGTATGGAAACGCGATCGCGAGCGGCGCCGTCAATCCCGTGATCGACAAGCGCTTCAACTACCGGCTGGTCGCCGCCGTGTGGATGGACAAGCCGTACTTCTTCGGCACCGCGTACCCCTCGTCGAGCACCCCCTACGGCACCGTCGGAAACGGAGTCTCGCTGCAGAACGACGACGGGACCAATCCGCTCGTCGTCGGGGCGTGCGGCACGGGCAGTACGTGCATCCCGCCGAACCCTCAGGACTTGTACCCGAACGTCAGCCAGGGAACGTTCTGCGGTACGCCCCTCGACTCGACGAATACGAGCGGCGACTCGCCTCTGGCGACCGGGGCCAACAACACGGTTCCTGGTTGCTCCACGCGCGTGGACGATCTGGCCTGGGGCGACGATCCCGTAGTGCTCTACAACAACACGTTCACCTCGGGTTCCGGCAAAGGCGACCCGAACGGCGTCCCCCCTCTCTTTGCGGCCGGCACCGACTACGAGTTCTCGCTCCTCGGCGGCGAGGACCGGCTGTCGAGCACGGCGATGGAGACGTTCACGCAAAACGGCACGTTCCACAACTGCTTCGCCTGCCACAACACCCAGCCGATCTCGACCAACGGCGTGCCGATCAGCCCCGCCGACCCCAACGGCAAGCCGCTCTTGACGACCCCGGCCCTCATCAACGTCAGTCACCTCTTCTCGGAGTTCGTCCTGCGCGACGCCGAGGAAGTGTGCAGCGCGTCCTCGATTCCCTGCCCGAATGGGGGCCAGGGCACCACGGGCAGAACCGCCCCCGTGGGTGGAGCGGCCGGCCACTGAGACGGGCTGGCCCTCATCGAACGCGAGGCCTCGGAGATCCGTTCACTGGAAAGTACAAGGAACACCATGACGCGACGTAGCCGTTTCATTTTGCTGATGGCCGCCGGGGGAATCGTGTCCGCCGCGGGTGCCCTGATCGCCGGTTGCATGCAAAGCATCGATCCCGACAGCGACAAGGGCGGTGTTCCGCCCACCACGAAGAACGACGGGGGCGCCTCCAGCAGCACCGGCAATGGAAGCTGCCCGACCGGCGAGGTCTGCTCCACCCCGGGGACGACCCAGTGCACGCTGGATTCACCGGAGTGCTTCTACCTGTGCGGGTCGCCGCTCTGCGCGCTCGGGCCCGACCCCGCGAACGCCGATGCGGGTGCGGCCATTCCTGACGCAGCCGCGGTGCCCCCGATCTACCTTGGCAGCACCGACACGCAGGTCCTCGCGGACGGCTCGACCACCGGGGACCCGTGCGTGCAAATCGAAGCCCTGTCGCTCGAAATCCGCCAGCGATCGTGCTCCCCGTGTCACGAGGCAACGGCTGGAACGACCAAGGCGCTCTGCGGCTGCACGTTGAACTACGTCATGAACGACCCGATGCTCCTGACCGGCGTCTCGCCGGATTACCAGCTGCCCGACGGCGGCAGCTTCCCCTACATAACACCCGGCAGCCCGGAAAGTTCTCTCATCTGGTACCGGATCAACAACACCACCATGCCTCCTCCCCATGCGTCCGCGGATACCCTTCTCGGGCCGGAGGCGGGAGCGGCCCTGATCTACCCGAGTGTCGAAGACGTTTCGATCCTCTCGCAGTGGATCACGAGCTGCCTCACGGACGCCGGCCTGAATCCCACGCAGTACTACGGGGGCGGCCTCGGCGGCAGCCAGTGCTTCGGCCCGTGCGGTGCGGCCGATGGGGGCACCGTCACCACGACGACCGCGACCCCGGTGGTCGACGCCGGCGCCGGCGACAAGTAACCCTCCCCCGAGGGCGCTCGCGGCTCCTCTGGGGAGCTCGAGGGGAGACGCTTCTCCCTCGACGCGAATCGCTCAGCGAGCCCGGCCGCAGTGGAGCCGAGCGAGCGCCAGCGAGTGGAGGCGGAGCGAGGCTCAGGGTGATCTGAGACCCTCTGACAAGAACGACGCGCAGCGAGGCTCAGGGGTGACTTTGGGCCCTCAAGAAGAAGCCTGGCGAGCGATTGCTCGTGAGGCCCGCAGCGCGCCTGCGGCCAGGATCGCGAGCACGGGTGTGACGACAACGTGATACCGATCTTCGCCGAAGAAGATCGCGTGGGTCGCGATCGTCGTCACCAGCAGACCGAGGGCGAGCTTGAGGGCGGGCGGGGCGCCCGGGCTGCCCGGGATGGGCAGCCAAGGAATCGCCGCGGCCCATACCGCGAGCGGCCAGAACATCGGCGACGGAGTGGTCAGCGCGAGCCCCCCCAGGCCTGCGGTCGCGACGAGCAGCGCGCCTTGCACCGCGGCCGGCCGTAAGCGTCGCGTGTACGGGAAGGCCACGCCGCCGAGCGCTGCGGCGGCGAGCAGCAGACGATGGGCGAAGCTCGTGGCGTCGCGCGCGCGCGCTCGCCTCGGCTCCGGCCACGCGTCCGGACGTGCCTCGTGCAGGTACTCGACGGCAAAGGACTCGTGATCGAACGTGTAGCCGAGCTTGGCGGGTACGAGCGAAATCCATCGACCGGGATGCGCGGCGATCTGCCCCATGCCGTAGGCGAACCAGCACCGGTCCTGCTGCACCTGTCCGGTGACGTCGCTGCAGCCGTCGCTCGATCGCAGGGTCTCGAAGCGCCCGGTCGCGCGCGGGAACGACCCGATGGCAAGGTTCCACCCGGCGTTGGTGCTCACGAGCGCGCATCCGTCCATCACGCGGCAATTGCGAGCGGTCCACGGCAACACGGGAAGAAGCGCCAGGGCGCAGGCGCCGACGAGCGTGCGACCTCGCCGTGCGAGGGACGCGCCCCGCTCGACGAGCGCCAGCAGCGGCGCGCAGAGCAGCGCCTGGGGTCGAACGAGCGCGGCCACTCCGAGCACGAGGGCGCCCAGGGCCACCCCGCGGCCGGGGCGGGCGTCGCGGACGGCGACCCAGAAGGCGGCGATGGTTAAAAGCGCCGCGAGCGGTTCGCTCATGACGAGGGCTGCGTAGAGCACGAGACCGGGATGGAGTGCGACGATGGCGCCGGCCACGCGCGCACGCGCGCTCGAGAGGGCGTGGCGCGCCAGCGCCCAGGTGGCGACGGCCAGAGCAGCGCCGACGAGCGCGTTTGCGACGCCGGCCACGACGTGGCCTGCACCCAGCACGCGGTAGAAGAGGGAGAGAAAGGCGCTGTAGCCGACGGGATAGTGACACCAGGGGTGCCACACGACCCGTCCAGCGACCGTTCGGTCGTCGGAGTATCCGAACCCGTCGGCGATGCGGCGGGCGCCGAAGTCGTAGTAGTGACCGTCCCACACCGGTTCGCCGCTCCACACGAGGGCGGCGGCGAGCCGAACTGCCAGGGCGACGACGAAAAGAATGGTTCCGAACGTCGGGTCGGAAGCCGCCCGGCTGCCGTGCCCGCGATTGGCGCGCCTCATGCCGGCTCTTTGCCGCGCGCCGACATCTCCTCGCGAAGGCGGCGAAGATACGTCCGTTGCACCTGGGTCGGATCGAGCCGGAGCTGCTTTGCGAATTCGACGAGAAACCCCCGCGTGTAGACGAGCGCAGGCAACTGCTCGAAGCGCTCGTCCTCGAGCGCTTGAAGATAGGCCCGGGCGACCTTGGTCTTCGCGCTGACGTCGGCCAGCTCCAGACCCTGCGATTCGCGGACTTTGCGAAGCAGCGCTCCCGTGAACTCCGTGTCCGGGCCGATTTCGCGCTGAAGCTCTTCTTTGAGCATGAGCTGCTCGGCGTCGAGGGCAGGACGAGTGGTGCGCGCCGAAAGGACGAGGGGCTCCGTGTCCGGGAAGGTCGAGAGGTCGTAGGCCCGGCGGCGCACCGCGTCGAGCAGCGTGTCGTGGGCTTCGTCGAGTTTTCGCTGGGCCGGCGTGAGCTGATCGGAGTCGAGGAGCGACGCCGTCGCAAGCCCGCCCGTGGCGTAGATTTCGCGCTGCCGCTTGTAGGCGCGGCGGATCTCCTCGTCGCTGGCCGTCCGCGTGACCCCGAGCACGGCGTAAAGGGTCGGCTCACCGAGGGGCGGTGCAGCGGTCTCGCCTCGCTCGGACCCCTTCGAGGTCGCCATCGCGAGGATGCGTCGAGCGATCCGTTCGATGTTGCGTGCGCTCTTGCTCGCCGGGCTGTCGATGAGCAGCGGCCGGTTGCGGCGCACCGTGAGCCAGACCGTGTCGTCGTGCTCGATGTGCCCCAGCTCGTCGAGGGTCACGCCGTAGTGGCGTGAAACGAGGCCGCTCATCCAGGCCCCGAGCTCGGAATCGTTGCGAATCCGCGTCTGGTTTACGACGAGCTGCAGGCGCAGAGCTCGCGCCTCCGCCCAGGCGAGGTCGGAGAGCGATCGATCGATCTTTGCCAGTCTGTGGACCAGATCGATGGGAGGCAGCAGTCGTCCGGCGTCGGCGAGCACACGCTCGACGAGCGACGATCGCAGCTTGTCGCGCGCGAGGGCGCGCCTCAGCCGACGTCGGAACGCGACGCGCAGGAATCGGTAGGTGGTCTCGATGGCGGGCGGCTCCGGGACGGTCACCGCGACGGCGATGTTGGCCGCGAGCATGATGTCGAGTCCCGGATCGCCATGCCCCGATCCCGCGTCCACGACGAGGTAGTCGGCGGGGAGGGCTCGAAGCGAAGCCAGCCAGCGCGCCGTGCGACCGGCTCGCAGCGTCGCGCTCCGGTTCACCGCGTCGTGGGCCGCCGGCAGAAGCGCAAGTCCGGGAACGCTGGTGGCCTTGAGCGACGCGCCGAAGGTTTCCGAATCGCCGTGCCGAATCTCGGGGTCGATGGAGGCGGCTTTGAGCCCGAAGTGGGCGTGAAGGTTCGAACCTCCGGCATCGGCGTCGACCAGCACGACCGCCCGGCCGAGCTGGGCGAGGTAGACGGCAAGATTCACCGCGACCAGGCTCTTTCCCACGCCCCCACGCCCGGCTCCCACGGCGATGAGCCGAGGAGCCTCCCTCGTCGCACCCGTACCGACCGACCCGTCCGCCGCTGCCCGTTTCGTCGCCATGGACGACGGGATGTTTACGTCAGAGGGCCGCGGGGGTCACCACGGGCGAGCTTTTGACGTAAAAGGAGTCATGCGCGTCGTCGTGCTGGGCGCCGGATACATGGGCAGCGCGATGGCCTGCGTCGCGCGACGCAGAGGCCACGACGTGCGGCTCTGGGGCACGTGGCTCGATGACGCGCTA
Source organism: Polyangiaceae bacterium (assembly GCA_035622655.1). Lineage (GTDB taxonomy): Bacteria > Myxococcota_A > Polyangia > Polyangiales > Polyangiaceae > Palsa-1150. The sequence continues at coordinate 13,919 of DASPUY010000284.1, read as the reverse complement.
CTCGAACCATGCGAACGAGGCGATCGCCATCCCCGCCTCAAGCTGACTCTCGACGGGATTGCTCTTCTGCGATCATCACGGCTCGCTGAGGCGCTGCAGGGCGCCGACATCGTCGTTCACGCCGTCAGCTCGGAGGGCGTCCTGGCCGTCCTCACGGCCGCGGCGCCCCACATGCCCGACGCGCCAATCCTCAGCGTGACGAAGGGCCTCCTCGAGTCGCCTGGGACCGGGCGAATGGATCGCATCGACACCGTCGTCGGCGAGTCGCTCGGTCGGCCGATGCGGTTCGTCCACGCGGGCGGGCCCGCGAAAGCGATGGAGATCGCTCGCGGCGTCCTGACGTGGATGTGCTTCGCCGGGCCGCTGCGCGATGCTCGAGCATGCGCGCAGGCGTTCGGAGACGAGCGACTGGCGGTCAGCGTGACGGACGACCTGGCGGGCGGCGCGCTCTGCGCGGCGTTGAAGAACGCGTATGCCACCGGGCTGGGTCTATGGGACGGCCTGCTCGGGCCGGACGCTCACAATGCGCGTGCCGCTTCGTTCACGCAGGCGATCGTCGAGATGCGGGCGCTCGTCGTCGCCGGGGGAGGGCGCATCGACACGGTGCACGGGCCCTCCGGGATCGGAGACTTGCACGTGACCGCCGCCGCCGGTCGCAATCGGGCATTCGGCGAACGCGTGGGCCGCGGGACTCCGGCGCGCGCGGTGGCCGATCAGATGGCCGCTGCCGGGGAGCTGACCGAAGGCTATCCAGCAATCGCCACTGCCTGGCGGTTTGCCCGCGAGCGCGGCGTTGGGCAGCTGCCGCTGCTCGAAGCCATCCATGCCATCGTATGGGAGGGCGCAGACGTCGCCCGGACGCTCGCGTCTCTGCGGCTCGGCGCCGTGACCGCGGGCCCGTGATCGCGGATCGAATCGCCGGGCGGTCCCGCGACGAGGCTAGCCCCCGAAGTCGACGGTGATGTTGTCGAACAGCACTTCGAACGCGCCGGACGACGGCCCGGTCACGTCGGTCGCGATGCCGAGCTCCGGGACGCCCGCTCCGAGGGACTGGGGAGGGATGGTCGGCAGCATCCCGCCGCCGCCCTGGTTGGGTGTCGCGGCGAACGTGATCACGCCGCTGCCGTTCTCCTGGTTGCGCTGGACCTCGAGAGCGATGTGCGTCCAGGTCTCGAGGTACACCCCGCCCACGGGATACGGTTGCGGATACGCCGGCAGCGCCGATTCGCTCCCCGCCTCGGCGTCGTCGCCGGTCGAGGGGGTCGCCGCGTCGGCTCCTGCGTCGGCGGAAAGGTTGTTGACCGTGACGCAGTTGCTCGAGTTCGGGACCAGGAAGAGGGCGAGGTCGACGGTTCCGCTCACCGTGGCGGGCGCAAGGCCGAGGCCGACGCACAGCGAGGGCTCATCCGCCGCCGTGCTCGAGTCTGCGAGAAGCAGGAAGCCGGCGCCTGTGATGACCTCGCCGATGGTGAAATTGATCTGAGCGATCCGGATGTCGACGCCGAGTTTGACGTCGTTGAAGGTCTGCGAGGGGAAGGACGTCTCGAGCCCCGTGTAGGCGGAGGCTCCGGCCTCCAGCGGGCCGACGACCGTGTCCAGCGCGAAGGGGGGCGATTCCCCCGGGGCGAGCCCCCGGGTCGTCCCCGGCGGGGGCGGGGGCGACGCAGGCCACGCTCCGAAGGGATCGGAGTGATCGAAGTCCTCGCAGAAATCGTGGGTGTTGTTTGCAGGCTGCTGACACCACTCGATCGATGCCTGGGGAATGCCGATGATGGACGCGCAGCCTGCCGCAGCGATCAAGGTGACGAAGGCGCAGGGAAAGATCAGCGTCGATCGCATCAGAAGCTCGCCCGGAGGAGCCCGCCCGCCCCGGCGCTCCCGAGCCATACGGGAACGACCGCGACCGTCGGCCCGCGTGGGTGCGGAGCGGTGACGTAGAAAACGAGGCCGGTCGCCAGGAGCCCTCCACCGACGGCGAACGCAACGTCCGACAGGGTCGCCGTCGACCGGGCATGCTGCATCGAATTGTACCCGGCGGGCACGCACACGCTCTCCACGCAGCTGCCTTCGGCATCGTTCTTCTGGGAGAGCGCAACGCCCCCGAGGATTGCGCCCGTCGCGAGGCCGGCGAGCCCGACGCCGCCGAACACCCACGCCACCGTGCGCTGTGTCGATCCCGGATGCGGATTCGGCGCCGCGCCGCCGGTCGTTTCGGGCGCCGCGGACGGCGGGGCGACCGGCGTGGGGATCGCCGGAGGCTGGGGCGAGGCGGGCGTCTCCGAGCGGGGCGCGGCCTCGAGAACGGGCACTTCGACGGAAGCCTTCGACGAAGGTCCCGCAATCGTCGCGCTGACTTGCCACGTGATCATCCCGGGCCCGCTCGCTTCGACGACATGGGTCCCGGGATCGACGGGAATCGGAGTGGACCACTCGGGTCGCCCCACGGCCTCTCCGTCCCGACGAATCTGCAGATCGGGACGATCCGCCGCCGCAGGAACGACGATGGTCAGCGTCGGCAGGTTCGGCTCGATCTCGGCGGCCTTGTCACGGGCCATTCGAGCGCGCTCCGGTTGGTCGGCCTTTTTGGCCGCAGTCGCTGCTTCCTTGAACGTGACCCAGGCGCTCGCGACCTGACCATTCTTCTCGTAACACGTGGCAAGATTGAGCAACGTGCCCGGCGCGGGATCCAGGCGCTCGCTCTCGACGAACTTGGGGCATGCCGCCGAATACTGGCCGGCGGCCATCAAATCGCGGCCTTGCTTGAAAAGGGCTTCGGCGGCGGCCTGATCGGAGGAGCTCTGCGCCCTCGCGGCCGGGGGAAATGCGACGACGACGGCAAAGGCCGACGCAAGGACGCATGCCAGCCGGCGCGACGGAGCGGTCCCCAGCATCGCGCCCGATGATAGGGCCAGCGCGGCGAAGCGCGGCAGTTAAAGCGAGCGTTTGAACGTCAGCGCCGACGGCCCCCGCCGTGGGCTCCGGCACCGCCGGTCGGGGTGGCATTCTGGAAGCCCGGCCCACCGGCTCCGAGCGCAGTGCTGGCCATGCCGGCCGGCAACGCCGGAGACATCATCCGGGTCGGCGGGTGCGCGCCCAGCGCCATCGCCGCCGTGGAGGGGCGCGACAGCTGCAGGGCGTGCGCAACGCCGACGGCCGCAGGCCCGGCAAGGCGAGGGATCTGGGCCGGGGAAAAGCCAAGGCGCTCCGGCGTGGGGCCTGCGATTGGGGTAGCCGCAGCCGCGGCGCCCGACAGGTGCATCCGCGCCGCAATCGGAGCGGCGGCAGCTCCAGCGACGACGCGACCCGTCAGGACGGGCGCGAAAATCGCGGCGGGCGGGCAGAACGCCCAGGCGGCGCCGGGCAGCGGCCCCTGCCACGTCACTGCGACGCCGTGGACCCAAATGAAAGGCGGCGGCGTCGGCGCCCAGCCGACGAGCGAAACCGCAGCGTTCACGCTCCAGAGGACCCACGCTCCGTGGTACGAGCGACCGGGTATCCACGACCACCCTCGACCCCGGAGGAAGATCCAGCGCCCATAGTGGAACGGGACCCAGCCCCAGACGTAGTCGCTCACCCAGATCCAGTCGGTGTCGTACGTCCAATGACCGTCCGTCAGGTAAGGTCTGAAGTCCGGGCCGACCGCGTCTGGTGAGGGTGCCCAAACGGTTCCGAGCGTGGGGTCGTCCGACCAGGTCCCGTACGGATCGAGCGCGCCTCGGAAGTCAGTGAGGGCCGAGGGGTCCGCGTCGTCGTAGGCGGCCGCGTCGTAACCGACGGCAGTCCCGTCGTATGCGCCGCCGACGAAGGAGCCGTTGCCGACGGGACCGTTGCTGTCGGCGCCTGGGCCGGACTGGGCGCCTCCCCCCGGAGGGAAGGTCTGAAGCGTCGCTTCCGATGCAGGCAGGATCGCGTCTATTCCTTGCGGCGGCCCTTGAGGCGGGGTGCCAGGCGCGGGCTCCGGGTCGGGCATCGGAGCAGCGGAGTTCTCCGGCGCTTGGGCGCTCTGCGGCGGCGTGGGGCTGGCCGCGGCGGACACGCCCTGGGAAAGGGGCGGGCTCTCCTGCGCCGAGGGGGTGTCGTCCGGCGCGGCCGACGGCCCTGCGGGATCGCAGCGGCTTGCCGTGGGCGCCACGGCGACGAGAAGCGAGGCGGTCACGCCGGTCCAATTCATCGGCGCCCCAAGGATGGGCGCGATTTCCGCGCGGGGCAATGTACCCGTCCCGCAGGCGAACGACTCGAGGCGCATACCCAGCACGCGCGCGCGTTTGGCACAAAAGCAAACTACCTTCTCCCGAATGCGGCCTTCAGCGCCCTTCTTCGACGCCATCGAACGCGATTTCGCGGGGGGTCTCGTCACTCGAGATCCCGCCGACCTCGCCGAGTACGGTCGAGACTGGACGCGCGTCATCGACCCGGCCCCTTGCGCAATCGCATTTCCGCGTTCGACGGATGAGGTCGCCCGGCTGGTCCGATTGTGCGCCGCGCATTGCGTTCCGCTCGTGCCGTCGGGCGGCCGCACCGGCCTGGCCGGAGGCGCCGTTGCCGCGAAGGGAGAGCTCGTTCTGTCGCTCGCGCGAATGCGCGCGATGCAGCCGGTCGATGCCGTCGGGTGCACCGTTCGCGTGCAGGCCGGCGCGGTCACCCAGGCGGTGCACGAACACTGCGCGCCTCACGGTCTCACCTGGCCCGTCGATTTTGCTTCCAAGGGCTCCAGCACCATCGGCGGCAACATCGCGACGAACGCCGGGGGGGTGAAGGTGATTCGCTGGGGGCTGACGCGCCAATGGGTTCTGGGGCTCCAGGTCGTTCTGGCAACCGGCGAGGTCGTCGAGCTCAACGGCGCGCTCGAGAAGAACAACACCGGTCTGGACCTTCGACAGCTGTTCATCGGGAGCGAGGGCACCCTCGGGGTCGTGACCGAGGCCACGCTCAAGCTCGCGCACACTCCCCCACGCGCCGAGGTCGTGCTTTTCGCCGCCGACGACCTGGCGGGCGTGGTGCGGCTCTTTCGAGAAGCACGCTTCGCGCCCTTCGTTCTCGCGGCGTACGAGATGTTCACCGACGCCTGCCTCGCGCGCGTGCTCGCACACCGCAAGCTTCGCGCGCCGCTCGCCACGTCGGCTCCGTTCTACGTGCTCATCGAGCTCGAGGGCGTGTCGAGGGACGCGCTCGAATCGTGGGTGATGGCGCTCTTCGAAAAACGGGTCGTGCGCGACGGCGTCCTTGCCCAGAACGCGGCCGAGGCGCGTGACCTCTGGTCGCTGCGCGAGTCGATCAGCGAGTCACTGTCGGCCACGGGGTTTCCGCACAAGAACGACATCGCCCTTCCGATCGCGGCCCTCGAGGCTTTTTGTTCCGAGCTCGGCGAGGTGTTCGCTCGCCGTTACCCGGGCTGGGAGATCTGCCTTTTCGGGCACATCGGCGACGGCAATCTCCACGTCAACGTCATGAAACCCGAGGGGTCCGACAAGGCGAGCTTCCTCGCACGGACCGAGGACGCCGATCGGGATCTCTTCGATCTGGTCCGGCGCCATGCGGGCAGCATCAGCGCCGAGCACGGCGTGGGATTGCTCAAGAAGCCCTGGCTGGGCTGGTCACACACGCCCCAGGAGCTCGCCGCGATGCGGGCGGTCAAACGGGCGCTCGACCCGACCAATCTTCTCAACCCCGGCAAGATCTTCGACATGGATCCCTGACCCTGACGACGGCCCGGCCCGCGTGTGATCCGAGAACCCGAAACTCAGTACAGGATGCGCGTCTTGATGCTGGTTTCCAGCATGGCGAGGGCGTTTTTGACGTCCCGGGAGACATCCTGATCGAGGTCCATCACGAGGTAACCGATATCCGGGTCCGTGGCGAGGATCTGCGCTGCGATGTTGGCCCCCTTCTCGCTCACGAGCCGATTGATGTCGCGCAGAACGCCCGGGACGTTCTTGTGCACGTTGAGGATTCGATGCTTGCCGGGTGTCGGCGCCGCATCGACATGCGGAAAGTTGACGGCTCCGGTCGTCACGCCCGCGTTGACGAACTTGATGAGGGCGGCGCCCACCTCGCGTCCGATGGCTTCCTGCGCCTCGGCGGTCGAGCCGCCGATGTGCGGGGTGAGGATGACGTTGGCCAGCCCGCGCAGCGGAGTCAAGAATCCATCGCTGTTGGTCTTCGGCTCCTCCGGAAATACGTCGATCGCCGCCCCGGCGAGATGCCCCGCCTTGAGCGCATCGGCGAGCGCCGGAATGTCGACGACCGTCCCGCGACTGGCGTTGAGCAGGTAGCTGCCCTTGCGCATGGAGGCGATCTCGCGCTCGCCCATCATTCGCTTCGTCTGCGGCGTCTCGGGGACATGGAGGGTCACGAAGTCGCTCTGACCGAGCAGCTCCTCGAGCGTCCTGGTCGAATGGTTGTTGCCCATCGACAGCTTGGCCGCGATATCGAAGAAGAGGACGTGCATTCCGAGCGCCTCCGCGAGGACGCCGACCTGTCGCCCGATGTGCCCGTATCCGACGATGCCGAGCTTTTTCCCACGCACCTCGTACGAGCTCGTCGCGACCTTGAGCCACTGCCCGGCGTGCATCTCACGCACGCGATCGCCCAGCCGGCGCGACAGCATCACGATCTCGGCGATGATCATCTCGGCAACGCTTCGGGTGTTGGAAAACGGCGCGTTGAAAACCGGGATGCCACGCCGGTTGGCGGCCGCGAGCTCGACCTGGTTGGTCCCGATGCAGAAGCAGCCCACGGTCAGCAGGCGCCGGCCGCGTGCGAGGATCGCGTCCGTGACGTGCGTCTTGCTGCGGATGCCCAGCACATGCACGTCCTCGATGCGGCTCGCGAGCTCCTCGAGGCTCAGCGCTCCGGCGACCAGGTCGAGGTGGAAGCCCTCGGCGCGAAATAGCTCGTGGGCGCTGGGGTGGATGTTTTCGAGGAGAAGGACCTTGATCCGGTCTTTCGGAAAAGATGTCTCGCTGCTCACGAGGCCCGCATGTACCGCGCCTCGGCGTCACCCGCTACCCGGAGGGCTCCGGCACGCGCTTTCAGCCCGTCCGTGCTGGGGCGGTGGTATAGCGGCAGCGTGAGGCATCGACCCGTGCCCGTCCGATCGCGTCTGCAGCCGGTTCTCTGGCCGGCGCTTCTGCTCGCCGCGGGGTGCGGGGGAGCGCAGACCGGATCCACGCCCTGCCGAGAGGCGCTCGCGGTTGCCGCGGCAGCCATGCCTTCCGCTGCTCCTGGGTCGTCTACGGCGTCGTCGGGGGCGGCCGTGGAGTCACGGCCCGGCGCCGATGACGCGCGCGCTTTCGTCGACGACGTGGAGCGCGAGCTTCGACGCCTCTGGGTGGCGCGTGATCGCGCCAACTGGGTGAACGAGAACTTCATCACCGACGACACCGAGGCCCTCGCCGCCGCGGCCGAGGAGGCCACGGCCGCCTACGTGGCCGACGCAATCCAGCGCTCGAGGCGATTCGACGAGCTGCGATCGACGCTACCTCTCGAGGTGAGCCGGAAGCTTTACCTGCTGTCGACCGCGCAGACGATTCCTGCGCCGAGCGACGCGCAGAAGCGTGCCGAGCTCGCGCGCATCGAGACCTGGATGACCAGTGCCTACGGGAAAGGACAGTACTGCCCACCGCCGGGCTCGCCGCTCCTCAAGTACGTTGCCGCCGCCGCGAAGAAGCCGGCGGACCCGACCGCTACGGGGGGCGTGGGATGTCTGCATCTGGATACGCTCTCGCGAGTCCTTGCGAGGAGCCGCAGTTTCGACGAGCTCGTCGAGGCGTGGCGCGGCTGGCACGCGATTGCCGCGCCGATGAAAGACAAGTTCGCGCGTTACGTGGAGCTCGCCGACCAGGGGGCGCGCGAGATCGGCTTTGCCGACGTTGGAGCTCTATGGCGCGCCGGCTATGACATGCCGTCCGCGGATTTCGAGGCGGACATCGAGCGTCTCTGGAGGGACGTGAAGCCGCTCTACGACGCGCTTCATTGCTACGTTCGAAGCAAGCTGCAGGCCCGCTACGGCAAGGAGCGAGTCCCCGACCATGCGCCCATCCCCGCCGAGCTCCTCGGCAACATGTGGGCGCAGGAGTGGGCCTCGATTTACGACCTCGTCGCCCCGTATCCCGACGAGCGTTCGTTCGACGTCACGCAAGCCCTGGAGGCTGCACGCTGGGATGCGGTCAAGATGGTTCGCGCCGGCGAGCGATTTTTCACGAGCCTGGGCTTCGACCCTCTTCCGCCCACGTTCTGGGAGCGCTCACTGTTCGTCCGGCCCCGCGACCGCGAGGTCGTCTGCCACGCGAGCGCGTGGGACGTCACCTGGAGTGACGATCTACGGGTCAAGATGTGCATCGAACCGACCGAGGAGGATTTCGTGACGATCCATCACGAGCTCGGTCACGACTTCTACTTCCAGAGCTACACCAAGCTTCCGATCCTCTTTCAGCAGGGCGCGAACGACGGTTTCCACGAGGCCATCGGCGACACGATGGCGCTCAGCGTCACCCCCGAATACCTCGCTGGTCTTGGCCTGCACGCAGCCGGCGCGCGAGGCACGGAGCGGTCGGAGCGGGCGCGCATCAACGCGCAGCTGAAAATGGCGCTCGACAAGGTCGCGTTTTTGCCGTTCGGTCTCCTCATCGACAAGTGGCGCTGGGACGTCTTTGCGGGCAAGATCCGGCCCGAGCAGTACACCGCCGCGTGGTGGCAGCTGAAGACGACCTATCAGGGAGTCAGTCCGCCGGTCCCGCGCACTGCCGATGACTTCGATCCTGGAGCCAAGTTCCACGTCGCATCGAGCACGCCCTACGTCCGCTACTTTCTCGCCCGCATTTACCAATTCCAGTTTCATCGGGCCCTCTGCCGCGCCGCGGGCGACTCCGGCCCGCTCGATCAATGCTCCATCCACGACAACCGCGCTGCAGGCGCCAAGCTTTCGGCGATGCTGTCGCTCGGAGCAAGCCGACCCTGGCCCGATGCCATGGAGGCGCTCGGCGCCGGGCGCAGGGCCGATGCTGCGGCCATGCTGGAGTACTTCGCGCCGCTCGAGCGCTGGCTGGCCGAACAGAACAAGGACAAAACGTGCGGCTGGTGACCGATGAAGACGTTTCGAGTGGCGACCCTGAACATCTGGAATCGGTTCGGCCCGTGGGAGGCGCGGCTCGCGGCCATTCGAGAGACGCTGCGCGCGCTCGGCCCCGATCTACTGGGGCTGCAGGAGGTCGTGAAGCTCGATTCCGGCCAAGGGGATTCCCTCGACCAGGCGGGCGCGATTGCCGAGGGCCTCGGCTACGAGACCGCGTATTCGCGCGCCCACGACGAACCCTGGCTCGGCAACGCGGCCCTGTCGCGCTGGCCCATCCTCCGCAGCCAGACGTTCGAGCTTCCGCGCGCTGGAACGGACGAGCGCCGGACGCTGCTGCATGCGGACGTCGAGGCGCCATTCGGTAAGGTCCCTTTCTTCGTCACTCACTTGAATTGGAGATTCGACGAGGGTCACGTACGCGAGGCGCAGGTGCGTGAGATTGCCCTTCGCATCGAGTCCATCGTCGACGACGAGGGGTTTCCTGCGATCCTCGTCGGCGACTTCAACGCCGAATCGGACTCCGACGAGATGCGTTACCTTCGCGGCCTGACGTCACTCGGGGCGGGCCGACGCGTCTACTTCCAGGACGCATTCGCGCTGGCGGGCAACGGGTCGCCCGGGTGCACCTACGCTCGGGCGAACCCCCTGGCGGCGCCGCTTGCCGAGCCCGATCGCCGAATCGACTACGTGCTCGTCCGGGGACGAGACGACCGGTCGCGGGGTCAACCGATCGGGGCGCGCGTGTGCTTTGACCAACCCGTCGACGGAACGTTTCCGAGCGATCATTTCGGTGTCATTGCGACTCTTCGAACGGGCGCCTGAAGCGGGCCTGGACCGTGGCCGGGAATAATGCCGCGGTTCACGCGTTTTCCGCGGCAACCATCGCGGTTGACAGGACTTCTCGCGTCGGTACCATGCGCGCCGAATTCCCGAATGCTCTTGTGGTTTCAGGGGGCCGAAGCCCTTCGTGCGTGGGCGCATCCGGGTCCCATCAAGTCGACGGTTGCGGCGCGCTCCGGTGCTCTCGCCTTCGTCCTCGAGTCCGAACTCTTCAGGCTGGATGAGAAATGTCCAATGACGTGATGATCTCCGCGAGCGATCTTTCGAAGAGCTTCGGGACGTTCCGGGCTCTCGACAAGATCAATTTCGAGGTGAAGCGAGGCGAGATCGTGGGCTTTCTGGGGCCGAACGGCGCAGGCAAGTCGACCACGATGCGCATCCTGACGTGCTTCATTTCGCCCACCTCCGGTACGGCGCGCGTGAACGGCCACGACGTTTTCGACGAATCGCTGAAGGTTCGCGAGAGCCTCGGTTACCTTCCCCAGCGCGCTCCGCTGTATCTCGAGATGAGCGTGCTCGAATACTTGCGGTTCGCCGCCGAGCTCCGTCACCTCGATGGCCCCACGTTCGTCCGGCGCGCGAAGAGCGTCGTCGAGGTCTGTGGGCTCGCCCAGGTGCTGGGGAAGGAAATCCGCTATCTGTCGCACGGCTATCGGCAGCGAGTCGGCCTGGCCCAGGCGCTCGTTCATGACCCGCCGATTCTCATCCTCGACGAGCCGACGAGCGACCTGGATCCGAACGAAAAGGCAGAATTTCTCGATTACTTGAAGCAGATCGGCAAGGAGCGGACCGTCATGCTGTCCACGCACAACCTTGCCGAGGTGGAAGCTTCGTGTGCCCGGGCCATCATCGTCTCGCGCGGCCGCATCGTCGCCGACGGCCCGCTCGAGGAGATCCGCGCGAAGAGCGGTCGGGTTCGCTACGTGGTGTCGATCCAGGAATCCGCGGGGTCCGCGCCGTACCGCGGCCGCGGCGAGCCGCCGAAAAAAGCCGAGGTCGAGGACGTCCTCGGCAAGGTGGCGGGCGTCAGGAAACTGAGCGAGTTGCCCACCGACGAGAAAGCCCATGGTTACGAGCTCGTGAGCGATCGCGAAGTCGATCTGCGCCCGGACGTCTTCCAGGCCGTGGCCGAGAAAGGCTGGATTTTGCTGGAGCTCCACCGCGACGCGCAGACCCTCGAGGACGTGTTTCGCAGCCTCACGATCGGAGACGAGAGGCGAAACCGTCGGCTGTCGGCCGACGGCGACGGCGACGCGGAAGAGGACGATTCGCTCGACGACGACGAAGGCGAGACAGGCGCGCCGGTCATGGGAAGCGACGCGACCGGCAAGGCCGCGAGCGAAGAGCGGAGCTGATCATGCGGAACATTCTCATCATCGCGCGCCGCGATCTTAGGGCGCAGTTCAACTCGCCGGTGGCGTACGTCGTCCTCGGCGGGACGATGCTCCTTCTCGGCGTGCTCTTCTTCGTCATCCCGCACATGGCCGTCGGGGGCGAGCTCGTGGGCGGCTTCTGGGAGATCGACCATGCCACGCTCGAGCAGATGTTCACGTACATTCCGCCGCTCCTCAGCGTGCTCGTCATTCCGGCCGTCACGATGCGCTCGCTCGCCGCCGAAAAAGGAACGGGCACGCTCGAGCTCTTGATCACCATGCCGGTCCGCGACAGCGAGGTCATCCTCGGCAAGTACCTCGCCGCGTGCATCATGGTCTTTGTGTTCCTCGCCGCGACGCTCTTGTACCCGATCGTGATGTTCTGGTGGCCCTGGCACCTCGGCCCGCTGGACTGGGGCCCGGTGCGGTCCGGATATCTCGGCTGCGTTCTCTTCACCTTCGCCGCGGTGGGCGTCGGGATGATGTTCTCGAGCTTGACCGAAAGCGACGTCGTCGCGTTCTTCCTGACCACCGGAACGTTCGTGATTCTCTACGCGATCGGCGCAGTGGCCGCGCTCTTTCACGGGGGCGCGTTGGCCGATGCGGTCGACTTCATTTCGTTTCAGAGCCGGTACCGCTCGTTCGCCCGAGGTCTCATCGACACACGGGCCATCGTCTACTTCTTTTCGGTCGCCCTCTTGTGTCTGCTCGTGAGCTTCCGTTCGCTCGAGAGTCGCAAGTGGTCATGAGCCGATAGCCCCCGCTGAGGATTGGATTTCCATGCAGAAGCGTCAAAAGACCGCCCTCGAAAGCGGCGTGCTCATCGCCATCGTCGCCGCCATCCTCGTCGCTCTCAACGCCCTGTCGGCGCTGGGAATGTACACGCGTCAGGACGTCACGAAGACTCAGAAGTTCACGCTCTCGAAGGGCAGCGGGGCGCTGCTCCAGTCGATGAAGCAGAACCTCGACGTCGACGCGTACGTCACCAAGGGGTTGCCCAAGCTCGACGCCTTCGTACGCGACCTGCGCGACCTTTTGCAGGAATACCAGAACGCCGGCGGCGGCAAGTTCAAGTACACGATCATCGAGCCCAAGGACGAGGACACGAAGAAGAAAGCCAAGGACGCCGGCCTCGTCGAGCAGCCCTTCGGCGAAGCAACCGACGAGAAGGAAGCGGTCACCGAGGGGTACATGGGCCTCGTGTTCCGCTATGGCGAGCAGCAGGACGTCATCAAATTCTTGCCGCCCGACCGCACCGAGGGTCTCGAGTTCTGGATCACGAACAAGATTCGGGAGATACGCGACAAGGGCGACGACATTCACCACAAGATCGGCGTCTTGACCGGTCACGACGAGATCAAGCCGAGCGAGTCGAACCTGGCTCCCAGCAACATGGGCAAGTTCGCGATGCAAACGATCATCACGCAGAACTTCCCCTTCTACTCGTTTCAGGACGTCGACCTGAAGGGCGGCGATTCCGAGATCTCCGACGATCTCGACGGGCTCCTCATCACGCAGCCGGGCAAGGACCTGACCGACAAGGAGCTCCGGCGCATCGATCAGTTCGTGATGAAAGGCAAGTCGCTCGCCGTCATCGCCAGCTCCGTGAACATCAAGGCAAACGACGCCACGATGAATGCGACGCTCGATCTGCACGGGCTCGACAAGCTGCTTTCCGGCTACGGCGTCAAGGTCGACAAGGACGTCGTTCTCGATCTGTGGCACCACGTGCGCCTGGTGCTGCCCACGATGGGTGGGATCGCGAGCGCGGACCTCGAGCCCATTCTCGACGTTCAGGACGATCCACGTTTCGCCGGCGAAACGCAGCTCGTCGATACGAGCTTTCCCGGGTTGTTCCGGGTTCAGGAGCTCGCCGTTCCGTTTGCCTCGAGTCTCACGCTGCAGCCGAACGAGCAACCGGACGCCAAGATGCACATCGTCATGCGTTCGACGCCGTTCGGCGTCCATCTGACCGGCGACACGATCGATCTCAAACCGCTGCAAAAGTGGTCGGCCAAGCTCAAGGGGTTGAAACAGGAGCAATTTGCCATCGGCGCCGACGTCGAGGGCACGCTCAAGAGCGCGTTCGCCGGTCAGGACAAGCAGGGAATCGAAACTCCCGAGAAGAGCGCCAAGCCGGCTCGCGTGTTCGTCCTGGCGTCGTCGCAGTTTCTTGCCAATCCTCTGGCCAGAGCCGGCAATGGGCCGGAGATGGGCAAGTACGGCATGATGATGCCGAACCTCGGGGGCGATGAGCAGCTTTTGGCCCTCGCTTCTCCTTACACCCAGCAATACATCACCGGCTCGATCCTCGTATTCAAGAACACGCTGGACTGGCTGAGCGGCGACACGGACCTCCTGGCCGTCAGCGCGAAGCTCCTGAGCGATCCGAACCTGGTCTACGGTGACCGGATCAAGGTCACCCCCGACGAGACCGAGGAGCAGCTTCGCAAGCAAGAGGACGAGCTCAAGGCAGCCCGCAAAGACGAGCAGCGGAACATCGAGCTCCTGCTCATCCTCGGGATCCCGGCGCTTTTCGCCGCGTACGGCCTCGCGCGCTGGCGATCGCGCATCAACGCGCACGCGCACGTGTCTCTTGCTTGAGGGGGGAGCTCGGAAAAGGACGCCATGTC
>DASPUY010000283.1:0-13640 GCA_035622655.1 Polyangiaceae bacterium | reverse complement strand
CAGCCCTGCCGCCGACACATCGATCGCGCGAGGCGGGGGGGGGCGGGGAGGCGGCGGGGGGGGACGCGCCGTGGGGGGGGGCGGGAAATCATTGCCATAGCGGCCATAGCAACGATCTCGCCCCCCTCCCGGCCGCCGGCGCCCAGGCAACACCCCCCCGGCCCTCCGCCCGCCCATCGGGCGGCACGAGCGGTGCTCTTGGTCGCCTCGCATGCACGCCATTGCATTCGGCGCCAAGCGCGTCTTTCACAGCTCCTCCGCGTGACCCGCAAGCGGTCCTCGCGTGGCCCGGACTGACCGGCGCACGCTTCGACCTGTTGTCGGCCTTTCTGCAGGCCGAGTACAGCCGCCCTTCGTGCATCGAGCTTCGTCAGAGCGAGCTGCGGCGAAGGCTCGGAGTCAGCGCGTCGGTCGTGTCAAGGATGGTCCGTGCCCTGCTCGATCGCGGATGGATCGCGCGGCGCCGCGACAAGGACCGACGAACCTGGACCTTGTGGCTCACGCCGTCGGGCGAGGCGGTCATCCGCGCCGCCCGGCGGCTGCTGCTGCGCGCCATGGAGCGAATCGTCAACGACACCATTCGCCTGCCCTGGCTTCGATGCCGAGCCCACCTTTTCAATGCGCTGCTCACCTTTACGAATTATCTCGACGGCATCCGCTACAGCTTCGCGGACCGGGCGACGCTCGAATACCTGTGGTGGCCCTCGCCGTTCGATCACTAGCGAATGACCGCTACATGCCCAGAACGTTGAGCGCGAGCGTCAGCAGACCCGCAAGCAACACCAGCGCTCCACAGAGATTAGCCCGCCCGGCCTGTGGGGCCCCCGCTCCACCAAGACGGCGAGCAGCTCGCCAGTATAGCGCCGCTCCGATCACGACGATCGCGAGCTCGAGGAGCGCTGAGGCGACCGGAAAGCGCCACAACCCGAGCCCGAGTCGAGGCAGGTTTCCAGCCGCACCTGGAAGGATTGGCATGTCCGCGCGATGCATCGGGAGGTCGAGGACCCAGTGGGAGAACGCCACCATTGCGAGGACGAGGCCGCTCGTTCCCCCGTAGCGGATTGCTGCAACTGCGCCGAACACTGCGGACAGCGCGAGCCCACCCGCGAGCGAGTGCGTATAGTCCGCATGGATGACGGCCGCGCCGTAGGTGCCAGGTTTCGTGCCCGCGAGTGGCTCCAGACGCTCGACCCCGGCGAGTAACAGCGGGACGAACAACACGTCGAGCCACTGGCAGGCCAGCATCAGCGTCCAGAGGGGCACCGAGGGCGCCTTCGCCTTGACGGCGGCGGCAAAGCCAAAGTGGCCCGCAATCACGGGGCCCTCGTAAGGTCTCGAGGCCACGGCAGCCGGACATCGATCGGACCGATGACGGCGACAAAGACGACCAGACCGAGGACGAACGACATGGCCTTTCTCCTAATCTCCCGTTGCGCGCGATGGCTTGCGTATCCGCTCTCTTCGAGGGAGTCGCAACCCGGCGAGAATGCTGGCCACACCCTGCTCGAATGCCGCGTCGAGACCACCGCCGAGTCGAAAGGCGCCTGCGAGCTCCATCGAGACGAACCCATGCAAAAACGGCGTCAACACGCGCGCGGCCATAAGCGCATCACGCTCGCCCACGAGCGCCTCAAATGCCGGTAGGCTCGGCTCGAGCCCGGCGGCTCGCGCTTGCCGTCCGGCCTCGCTGCGCTCCGCCTCCGCGTCGAAGATGAGCGCGTAGCCTCGAGGGTTGGCCTTCGCGAACGCCCGATACGCTCTCGCCTGGGCGGTCAGAGTCCGCACAGGATTGGACGAACGGGGCGCGCGCGCGATCGCGCGTCCAAGCCGCTCCCAGAGCTTCACCTCGACAGCGGCCAGAAGCGCGCCCTTGTCGGTAAAGCGACTGTACAAGGAGGGAGCTTGGATGCCGACCGCGTCGGCGACATCACGCATCGTGAACCCGGCACGCCCATGCAGGCGTACGAGTTCGAGGGTCGCCGCTACGATGTCGTCATCGGACGTCTTGGCGGGTGAGGGCATTCGCGCGCAGCATAACCCCCCGGCCCGCTGCCCGACGGGGTCCGAAGCGCGCGGTGCCCCCCGGTCGCTCGTCATCGCTTCTCTCAGGGGCATTGCATCGAAGCCTAACATTGTTAGGTTTCGCGTTCAAGGGTCGCCTCCGCGTGGCGATCCAGCGCAGACGAAACAATCTCGCATTGTACCAAGCGAAAGAATCCGGCATGATGGCGGTGGGGGAGAGGGGAAATCGCGCCACTATGCCGTCCGTCCACCTCCCGACGCGTCGTGGCCCGCGGCCGGCGACTGCGTGCGTCCCCTCTGCAAGCCGGGTTTGCGCACGCAGACGCGAATCGCCGCGCGGACCGCGCAGGCGGCCGGTCGTCGTCGTCGCGCTGTGTGGGTGGGGCGCGCTGACCGCGTGCTCGAGCGGAGTAGAATCGGCCGCCGGCGTTGATTCTTCCGCATCCCCGGCCTGCGCCCCGCTCATGTACATCGCGGGCGGCCAGTGCGAGCCGCTCGTCATCAACGGGCCCGAGGCGGCAGCGGTCCTCGAAGACATGGGACCCACGGACGCGGGAGTCGACGGCCCCGCGTCGCCGGCGGATGCGACCGTCATCGACGGTTCGACGGACAACGACAGCGACGTGGTCGACTCGAGCCTGACATCGATCGGAATAGACCTAGACGCGCTCAATCTCGACGTGCAATGTGCCGACGGCACACCCGTTCCGATCTGCGTGGAGTACTACGCCTACCTCTCCGTTTGCTTCGCGCGGAGCGAAACCGACCTGGCCTGCCAGCCATCGCTGCTCGACACGCCGGATGCCGACCTCGCGTCGATCGAATCGCTTTGCGAGAGCAATCTGCAACGCCTCGAGGGGGCCTGTTAGTGAGCCGGTGCGGCCCGGGCGTCTACTGAGTTTCACCCGTTCCTTCGAGAAAAGGCATGCGCGCTGAGCGTGCCGAGGATCGTGAGTACACCCGCGTAGAACCTGCCACCGAGCTCGTGCTGTTCACCCAGCAGCGGGACGGCGAGGACCACCGTATACACCGGCTCAAGATTGACCGTGAGCTGCACCTCGAAAGCCGAAAGCTCCCGCAGGGCGGCGAAGTAAGCAGCGAGAGGTAGCACGCCGCACGCAACGCCGAGGACGGCAAGAAGCGCGAAGTCGCGTGGCGAGGGGAGCTCGAGACGCGTCGCCGACTGCGACGTGCACGCAGTGATGACCGTGAGCAGCGCCACGCCGCCCGCGAGCTCCAACCACGTGATGGCGAGCGAGTCACCCTCCCCCCGCAGGCGCTTGTTGAGAACAGCGGCGATGGCCACCAGCGCGGCCGCGCCCGCACCGAACCAAACGCCGGACTGCATCCGGCCGGGCACGCCTCCGACCACGAGCGCCACGCCCGGGGCCATGGCGCACCCAAGAAACAGCTCGCGCATGTCCGGGCGCGCGCGGTGCAGAGCAGGCTCGAGCAGCGCGACAAAGGCCGGCGCGAGTGCGAGGCACGTCGCCGCAACGGAGGCGTCCGAAGCTTTGACCGAGCCATAAAAGGCGACGAAGTGCAGGGCCAACACCGCGCCTACGCCCACGTAGGCCAGGGCGAGCCGGGGCGGCACTCGGCGCAGGCCATGCCAGACCCGAGGGATGACCGCGAGCGTGGCTGTCGCCACGACCAGACGCCACCAGACGAGCGGCCACGTCCGAAGCGCGATGAGGCGTCCCAGGATGCCGGTGAATCCCCACGCGAAGACCGCCCCGTGGATCAGAAGATGTGCCCACCTCTTCGAGCGCATGTCCGCGGTCGCATACCACCCCCCGGGCTTTTCGGTGCTGGATCGAGTCGCTCACTTGCAGCCGGCATCGGCACTCGCGCCGGGTGTGCAGTCCACCCAATTCCAATTCGGGCACGATTGTCGCGCGATATACGCACTCGGTCGGACGGCGCGAACTCGCTGCAGATAGCCGACGGCGTCGGTCCTGACCGTAAACTCACCCGCCGTCGTGACATAGAGGTTCGTATTCTTGTCGAAGAGCAGCTGGACTAGATCCAGGTTGTCCAGGCGCGCGCGTACGGCCGCGAGACAACCCGCCTCGCGCGTCCGATCGGTATCCGCCACGACGACCCATTGACCCCACGGAGCCGCAGGGGGGAGACCTCCCGCCCCGGCGTCCGCGCCTCTGCAACGAACGGCGAGCACTTCGGGCAGCGGATCGCCCGGCGCATAATCGTTCCAGATTCCCTCCACGTACCAGCACGAAGCAGCGGGTGCCGGGCCCGCCGCTATGGATTGCGCCAGTCGCTCGAGAAGATCGGTGCGCTCTTTTCGGGCGTTCGTTTGCTCTGTAGCCTGCAGCTCCTGGCCTTGCCGGTCGCTCGCGGTCTTCGCTTGCTCTTGCTGCGACTGGGCGTCCCGCGCGTGCTGCCTGGATTGATAAGTCAGGGTGACGAACGAGCCCAGGCCACTGAGCCCCGCTGTGACCAGGAGCGGCGTCACGGCCTTGAAAAGGCCGACCCGGGTGCGATCGGCCTCGGACGTCGCGGCCATGTCGACCTTGGCTTGTTCCAGAACGAGCGAGAGGCCCGCCTTGAGCTTCTCGAGCTGCGCCTGCGTGTCCTTGGGGTCGGCCCCTTGGATGTGATTCTCCAGATCCGCCGCGATCTGTTTGCGCCGGCGTCTTCCGTATTTTCCGGATTCGCTATCCATTCGTTCCTTGCACACCCAGCGGACGCGCCCGCGGGCTTGTGGAGGCAAGAGTCGTCCCGGCGGATCGCCGCTCTGCGCCGAGGTCAGCTTGAAGGCGCGACGCGTCAGGCGGTCAGGCAGTCACATGCGGCGCTTCCACGGCGATTCGCCCGCCCCGATGACGGAGGCGGACAGGTAGAAGAAGACGTCGCTTGTGGAGCCGTCGGCGATTTCAGCGGATTCTGCGCCGTGCGCCATCGAGGGTGCCGCATCCTGTGCGCCCGTGGACCAGTGGTTCGACCTCCGGGTCGATCACCTGCTCACCTTCGACCGATCGACGTTCGACTTGACAGAGGCCTGCGCCGGGCTGCGCTTGCAGACTGCCGACGAACGCCGCGCACTGCTCTCGCTTGTCGCACGCGAGTGAACCGCCCCCTCTTCGCGGAAGGGGCCGCATCGACATTTCGTCCCCTAGTACAACGAGGACCGGACGGGCAGCGACAATAGACAGGCATCCTTACGTCAGGTCCTCGGTACGTCCTCGAGCGGCCACGGGAGCCGGTAACCATGAGCGGCGATGGGCGGCCGCACTGGGGTATGTCCGAAAATCGGAATCTCTTTCCGAAAATCGGTCGTTTCCGCGCAGGGGCCCGACCAGTGGAATACGCGGAAGCCGCACCTAGTCGGGAAATTGGCGGCAATCTCCGTCCCGGGGGACTGCGGTGTGCATCTTGCGTAAGAGCCTGCTTGGAGGCGTCGAGAATGTTCGCAAGCAAGAAGCCCTTCGTCCTGACCGCCGTGTGCGCCGCCGCGTTGGGCGGCGGGGTTACGAGCCTGGTCAACTGTTCCAGCGGCGACACGCCGACGGGCACCCCGTCCAGCGCCAACGTCGGGAACACGGGAAGCGGTCCGACAGCCGCTTCGAATGCCGGCGCGGCGAACAGTGGGGCGGGGACCATCGGCTTTTCGTTGTCCCTGCCGAATGGGGCGCAGGTGAGCAGCGTTACGTACGACCTGCTCAACAGCGCCGCCGCGCCGGTGATCCTTTCGACCCTCCCCAATCCGGGTTCCGTGACCGTGGGCAACAGTGCCTCCATCGATTTCCAGCTGGGCGGCGTGCCCGCAGCGACCGGCGACTCGATCTCGCTCACGGCGTCGATCACCGGCGGAGGGACGTGTCAGGGCAGTGCGTCCGGGATCAACGTGACCGCGGGCGGTACGACCAACGTGATCGTGCAGATGCTCTGCTCGCTCCCCGGCACGGATGCGGGGAACGTCTTCGTCACCGGCACCACGAGCTACTGCGGCACCTGGACATCGCTGTCGACCACGAGCAGCGAGGTGTACGTCGGTGAGTCGCTCGTTCTGACCGCGACGGCTACCGGCGCGAACCCCAGTAACCTCGGCTACACCTGGACGATGAGCAATCCGATTGGCGCATTCGGGTCCGTCACCCCGGACGGCGGCGTCGGCACTCCCGGGCAAGACGAGGCCGTGGGCCCGTCGGATCCGGAGCAGTTCATGTGCACGGCCGCGGGAACGACCACGATAACGCTGGTGGTTGACGACGGCCCCAACGACGCGGGGACGTGCCCGACGAACCTCAGCACGCTGACGACCACGGTGATTTGCGACGCCTATCCGAGCAACCAGGTTGAATCGGCCTGGGTGGAGCTCGCAGGGCCCAACGGGGGGAGCAACGGGTTCACTGGCAACGTCGCCATCGCGCGCGCTGTGACGGCCTACGTCCCCCCTGCGGACGCGGGGACGACGAACCCCTGCCCCAACATCACGATTAACGGCGGCACTCCCGTGCAGATGAACCTGCGCGCGGCGGCCACGACGAGCCTCGCCGCGCGCTCGGTGAACACGCTCCCGAACAAGCCGTCACTGTTTCCAGTTAGCTCGTGCGAGTATCAGCTGCCCTCGGGCGTGACCAGCGCCGTGGTCGCCGGGCAGTCGCTGCCGCTGCCGAAGGCGAATCCGACCAAGATCGTCGTGATTGGCGACAGCGGATGCAGGCTGCAGAACGGCAATGGCACGCAGAGCTGCAATGACACGAACCCGAACGGCACCGATACGCCGTACGTGTTCGCGCTCATCGCCTCTCTGGCGGCGGCGCAGAATCCGGATCTGGTGCTCGATGTCGGCGACTGGGACTACCGCGATAACCCGTGCCCGCCCGGTCTCGGGTTCAACTGCGGCGGCAGCCCCTGGGGCTTCGGCTGGGACACCTGGGAAGCGGACGTCTTCACTCCCGCGGCCCCGCTGCTCGCCGCGGCTCCGTGGATCATGAACCGCGGCAACCATGAGCAGTGCAATCGCGCCGGCCAGGGTTGGTACCGCTTCCTGGATACCAGTCCGTTTGACACGACGGACCACCACACCTGCGACAACGCGGCCGATGACACGACGGCCACCGGCGGTAGCTACAACAATCCGTTCCTCGTCCAGATTAACTCGGCCACGCAGGTCATCGCCTTCGACACCTCGAATGCCAAGCCGATCTCCGGGACGGCGACCGGCACCACGTCAGCGTGGTACACGACCTATCAGAGCGAGCTGACGACGGCCGGCGAATTGGTCAGCGCGGCGCCGCTCACCTTCAACATTTGGTCGAACCACCACCCGATCTTCGGTTACGCCACGGCCACGGCCCCCGCGCTCCCGACGAGCCCCATCCCGCTCTTCCCGCCGGTCATGAACAGCGTGTTCCCGAACACCTACTTCCCGCCCCCGATCAACCTGGCGCTGCACGGTCACACCCACGACTACCAGGCGATCAATTTCGCCCCCGGTACGCTTGCCGACGGCGGCACATTCCAGCCCGCAGCGACGCTGGTCAGCGGCAACGAGGGCGACCTCCTGGACGTCGCGTTGCCCTATCCGTTGACCGGTACCGCCCTCTCGGCCGTCGGCAACCCGACCGCCGTTAGCGTAGCCACCCCCGACGGCGGCGTGCAGCAGTTCGCCACGGCGGACAACGGCGCGCCCTTCCAGAATCCGAACAGCGGTACCGACAACACTTGGGGCTACATGGTGCTGCAATTCAATGCGGGCTCGCCGCCGGCCACGCCGCCTACCTGGGTTGCGACGGAGTACCGGTGGGACAACACGGTGCGCGATGTTTGCACCGTTCAGCCGAGCGGCACGATGTCTTGTGCGTCTTGGGGCATCATCCCGCCCGACGAAGCCGGCGCGTACTGATGATGAACGCATGACGCGAGGCCCGGACTCGGAGCCCCAGACTCCCCCCCGGGGGCTGAGCAGGCGGTGGTGGTCCGACGGGACTGCCGCCGTTTGCCTGGTTTTGTCCCTGGTGTTCAGTGCGTGCCGTAGGGATGCGCCCGAGATCGCGCTTGCCTCCAGGTCCGGTTCGACTTCGATGCCGGCGAGCTCGCAAGCCGCGATGCCGCTTGCGGTTCGGGCGGCCAGCTCGCGTGCCGCGTCGCCGCTCGTCTTTCGGCCGGCGCAGGCTCCACCAATCGTAGACCCCCTTCCTCCGCACACCGTGCCTCCGTTGGCGGCGCGAGAGAAGGTGGGTCAGTCGATTTTCCTCGACACCACTCTTTCGAATCCTCCAGGCACGAGCTGCGCCAGCTGCCACGACCCGAACAGGGCGTTTTCCGGCAACAACGGGTCGCTGAGCGGCGTCGCACAGGGCTCGCGGCCCGGTCACTTCGCGCGCCGAAACGCCCCGTCCGTCATGTACCTGAAATACGTCCCGCCCTTCCACTTCGCGCTGGAGGACGACGATGACGTCGAGGAGTCGCCCTTTGGCGGGCTGACGTGGAGCGGTCGCGCCGACACGGTCGCGGAGTTTTCGCGCCTGCCGCTCTTCGACGCCGACGAGATGAACAACAAGAGCGAGGCGGAGATCGCAGGCAAGCTGCGAGCTGCGCCCTATGCGGCCGACTTGGCCCGCGAGTACCCCGGCGCCCTCGAAACGCCGGCGTCGGCTGCCAGGGCCTTCGGCGAGGCACTGCAGGCGTTTCTCACCAGCGAGACGATGTCTCCGTTCACCTCGAAGTTCGACGATTTCTTGAGAGGCAAGGCGGAGCTCTCGCCGCTCGAGATGAGAGGGCTCAAGGCATTCGAAGACCGCCGGAAGGGCGCCTGCAACCACTGCCATCTGATGTACGAGCACGCGAGTCGCCCCGAGTCGTCGCTCTTCACGACTTACGGGTACGACGCCGTCGGTGTGCCTCGAAACCGTGCCATTGCCGCCAACGCCGACGCCAAGCGCTACGACCTCGGTCTATGCGAGCGGACGCAGAAAACGGTGCCTTCGGCGGACGCCAAATGGTGTGGCTCATTTCGAACCCCGTCGCTGCGCAACGTGGCGGTCCGCCAGCGGTTCATGCACAACGGCGCGTTTTCGAAGCTTCGGGACGTCGTGGCCTTCTACGCGACGCGCTCGACGAACCCCGATCAGTGGTACCCGCATGGCGCCACGTTCGACGACGTGCCTGATCAGTATCGTCGCAATATCAACACCCTTTCGTTTCCCTACAACCGGCGCGAGGGCGATCGGCCGGCCATGGATGACGGCGACATCGATGCCATCGTCGCGTTCCTCGGGACTCTCAGCGACGCGCCCTATCGCTCGCCATAGCTCTCCGCGAGGCGAAGAGCCGACCGCCCCGTCAGGTGCGAAGAGCGCGCCCCACGGCGATGTGACCAAGGGCGGCCGCAGCGACGAGGACGGTCGGGAGCCAGACGAACGGGAAGTAGGCGACGAACGTGTTCAGGTCGCGCGGGTCGGTGCCGAATGCGTGGATCATCGGTGACGCGAGGACCCCGGTGACGAGGACGTTCGCAAGCAGCGCCGATCCAACGACGTTCCATGTCGCGATGACGGCGCGTAGCGCCGGGCTATGCAGCGCCGGGCTGTGCGCCGTCGGGTTACGCACCGCTGGGCTGTGCAGCGGGCCGTGCGCCGTCAGTGCGGCCACGACGATGGCCCCTGCACCCGTGACGATATCGAAGTTGGTCCCGGCGAAAGACATCCGCGTGGGCATCACATTCTCCCGCGCGGCCTGATGCATCGCGATCTCCAGAGGGATTCGGAAGGCCTGCGCCCCCACCAACGCGGCGATCGGCAGCCCGCGCGCGAGGCGCGCACCGAGCGGCGAGAAGCCTATGACTAGCGGTAGCGTCAGCGCCGAAACGAATACGGCGAGCAGCGGGGGCGGGCGCCTCTCGAAGTCCGCGAGCACGCCGCTCGCGGCGAGCACCCCGGTGGCGAGCATCCAGGCGGCGGTGCCGGCGACCGAGAGGAGCAGCAGGCGACGCTGTACCTCCAGGGGCTCGCCGAGCCGGCGCGACGCGAGAGGGACGCCGGCCGCAAAGAGCCCGGCCACGGCCACCGCCAGTACGACGAACGCGAGCCGAACGGCGGCGGACGCCTGCGGTACCATGACGACGCGCGTGTAGCGCTGCGCCCCTCGCGGGGCAATGCCCGCGGCTGCCGCCCGCTGTGATGCCAAGACGCGCGGCTGGCGCCGCCATGACCACGCCAGAGTGTTCGTGTATTCTCCGCGCCCCCCATGATTTCGGAGCGGATCCCCGTTGCCCGGCGCGTCGGCCAGTTGCTCATCACGGGAGCGCCGGGGTGGCTGGCGGATCGGCTGCTCGCCTCGTTCGTCGCGGTGCCCCTTCCCGGTCTCGCGCGCGTGCGCTGCCTCGTCCGCGCCGGGCTCGCCGTCGATGCCGGCGACTTCGCGCGGCAGACCGGGGCGGAGGTCGACGTCGTTCGCGGCGACCTGCGTGACCGTCGCTCGCTCGAGGCGGCCGTGCGCGGAGTGGACACGGTCCTCCACGCGGCCGGGATTCTGCATGTGCGGCGCACACAGGACTTCTACGACGTCAACACGGAGGGGACGCTTCGGCTCGCGGAGGCTGCAGCCGAGGGCGGGGTGGGGCGGTTCGTCTTCGTCAGCTCGAACGCAGCGGGCGGCAGGTCGGATTCGGCCGCGCGGCTGCTGACCGAAGAGGATGCTCCTCGACCACTGAGTCACTACGGGCGCAGCAAGTGGCTGGCCGAGGCGGCGCTCCTGGGCCTGCCGGGTGCAATGCAGCGAGTCATCCTCCGGCCGTGCATGTTCTACGGCCCGCCTGTCCCTCCTCGCCACGTGGAAGTGTTCCGGCGAGTGCTCCACGGGCGCATGCCCCTCGTCGGCGGGGGAAAGTATGCGCGGAGCGTGACGCACATCGATCACCTGGTTCAAGCGACGCGCCTGGCCCTGCTTCACCCTGCGGCTGCAGGACGCACCTATTACGTCGCCGACCCGAGGGTCTACACGACGCGCGAGGTCGTCGAGGCGATGGGCCGCGCTCTTGGAGTGCGACCACGGTGGCTCCCGCTGCCCGGCCTCACCGCGACCGTCGCCCACGAGCTGGACACTCAGATCGCTCGACTGGGCGCCTACTGGCAAACGCTACACTTGGTCGGCGAGGCCAACTGGCATGTTGGGGTGGCCATCGACCGGGCCAGGCGTGAGCTCGGCTACGATCCGCGCTTCGACATCGACCACGGCATGCGCGAAGCCGTCGAATGGTGCCGGCGCCGGGGCCTCCTCGAGCCAAAAGGCTCAGATCGGCTTGGCGCCCGTCCAGTAGAAAAAGAAGAGACCTTTGCGGTCGACGATCGCCCTGCAGCCCAGGTCGTCGAGCATCGCCCGGAGCGCGGGCCAGGCATCTAGGTATTCGTACAAGTACGGCCACTCGTCCTCGTGCTGCTCACGGAACGCTCGCAAGCCGGCCGTGGGCCAGGTGAGCCAAGGCTTGTGCAGCCCCCAGAACGCCGCGCGCAGCTGAGGAGAGTCGAAGTGATCGAGCAGCGCAAGCTTGCCGCCCGGGCGGAGCACACGGAGCGCTTCGCGGAGCGAGCCGCGCACTCCCTCGTGCCCTCCGAGGTGATGAAGCGAGTGCATGCACAAGACGACGTCGAACGACGCATCGTCGTACGGAATCTGTTTCGCGTCCGCCACGCGTAGCTCGAGCCAGGGCTCGCGCGCCAAGTCCTCGTCCGCCGTGGCGTCCACTCCGAACAGGTGCGTGAATCCTTCGTCGTGCAGGATGCGAAGAGCCTCACCGGTGCCGCACGCCACGTCCAAGAGACGCACGTCGCGCGGAAGGTCGAAAAGACCGAGGCGCCGAAGCTTTCGCCCATGCGATGACGCGCGTCGCGCCATCAGGCGCTTGTTCTTGTAAGCGCGATGCCACCTCTGCGATTCTTCGCGCATGCGGTGGAACACTACCTTGGCGCTCTTGCGGTGGCCAGCTCGTGCATCCTGAGGACCGCCTCGCGTCGGTCATCGTTCCGACGCTCAACGAGAGGCTCTCCGAGCCGCTGTCGAAGCTTGACGCGTATCTGCAGAGCATCGAAGGGTGGGAGTTCGAGATTCTGGTTGTCGACGACAGTGGCGACGAGCATCGCGCGCTGATGCGCGACGAGATCGATCGTCGGCCGTCGGGTGGTCGCGTGCGGACGCGGTTCATCGAGGGCCATCGCACGGGAAAGGGCGGGGCCGTGCGGCGAGGGGTCGAGAACGCCGCGGGGTCGGTCATCTTCATCGTCGACTGCGACTTGCCGGTGCCGCTCGAGCAGTTCCGCGTATTTCTCAAGCTCATCGAGGAAGACGGTGCGGACGCAGTCATCGCCGAGCGGCCGTCGATGCACAGCGTTGGCAGGCCGCTGCGCATCGCGCTGTCGTACGGGCTGCTCGTGATGCAGCGGGTCCTCGTCTTCCAGTCGGCGCGCTTCGGCGACACCCAGTGCGGCTTCAAGGCGTTCCGCGCCGAGCTGCTTCGCGCCATCGCCGCTCGGCAGGTCGTCGACGGCGGAATGTTCGACGTCGAGTATCTCTACGCCGCCGTGCGGCGCGGCGCGAAGGTCGTCACGGTGCCGGTCGAGCCCAACGCCGAGGTCCGCGCGTCCCGCGTGAACCTTTGGAGCTGCCTGCGGCGCGACCCGATCGACGTCGTTCGGATCAAGGCACGCGGCCTTTTGGGGCGCTACGCGTGATTGGGGGCCGTTCCTCGGACGTGCACTCTCCAGCACTTTGGCTACCTTGCCCTCCTCAATGGAAAAGGCCGTAGCCGCCTTCAATCGAGATGCTCTGGTGAACGAGGGATACCTCTACGCCAACAATGCCCGGTTGAGCAGCGCCCTCGCCACGCGTCGGCTGACGGACGCGGTGCTTGCGGTCGCACGCTTCCGCGGCAAGAAGGTCCTCGACGTCGGGTGCGGCGACGGAACGTACACGCTGCAGCTCTTCGACCACGCCTCGCCCGCGAGCATGCACGGGGTCGACCACGCGGCAAACGCCATCGAGGTCGCGCGCACGCGCGTCGGCGATCGTCCCATCACCTACGGCGTGTGCAGCGCCGAGTCGTTGCCCCTGGCGGACGACTCGTTCGACATCGCGCAGCTTCGCGGCGTCCTCCATCACGTCAACGACCCGGTGAAGGCGCTCAAAGAGGCAATGCGCGTAGCGCCCGTCGTCGTCGTCACCGAGCCAAATGGCTACAACCCGATCCTCAAGGTGCTCGAGAAGGTCTCGCGCTATCACATCGAGCACGAGGAACGCTCTTTCTTTCCATTCACGCTGCACTCCTGGGCGAGGAAGCTTGGTGGGATCGTGCGCTCGTCGATGGTGGTGGGGCTCGTCCCCTTCTTCTGCCCGGACCGCATGGCGGAGATCCTGAAGGCGATCGAGCCCGTCGTCGAGCGCCTGCCGATCGTTCGCAGCTTGGCTCTCGGGACGGAGGTCTTCGTCATCGAGCGACGCCGAGGGTGAGCGAGAAGGGCAGGCGAGCTCGTGCATCCTGAGGACCGCCTCGCGTCGGTCATCGTTCCGACGCTCAACGAGAGGCTCTCCGAGCCGCTGTCGAAGCTTGACGCGTATCTGCAGAGCATCGAAGGGTGGGAGTTCGAGATTCTGGTTGT
>DASPUY010000282.1:0-24451 GCA_035622655.1 Polyangiaceae bacterium | reverse complement strand
GAAGTACGGCCCGCTGCCCCGATTTCTCAGCTCGCGCGCGTTGTGAAAGAAGTAAAGGCCGAAGTCGAACAAGCTGGCCGAAACCCCCGCACGCGCCCCGCC
Source organism: Polyangiaceae bacterium (assembly GCA_035622655.1). GTDB lineage: Bacteria > Myxococcota_A > Polyangia > Polyangiales > Polyangiaceae > Palsa-1150. Next base: position 24,349 of record DASPUY010000282.1, on the reverse strand, counting down.
CTGTCGGACGGCGTGCTTCTCCACCAGGTGCCAGCCTCGCGGGCGCACCACCAGCGTCGCCAGCGAGTCGGCGAGCCTGTACTCCTTGCCGTCGGGGCTCTCGTAGCGAAGAGCCCGGCGCACGGCGTCGAAGAGGTTCACCTGCCCCTCGACGACGTTCGTCCACGTCGGCGACAGAGAGTCCTCGAAGTCCGCCATGAACACGTCGGCGCCCGAGTTCAAGGCGTTGATCATCATCTTGCGTTCGACCGGACCGGTGATCTCCACCCAACGCCGGTCCAGATCGGCCGGCACGGCGGCCACCTTCCAGTCGCCTTCGCGGATCGCCGTCGTCGCTACGGCAAAGCCCGGAAGCTCGCCGCGATCGAACTCGCGCGACTGACGTGCCTCGCGCGCCGCCAGAACGTCCGCCCGCGCCGCCGAGAACCGGTCGTCCAGAAGCGCCACGAACTCCAGCGCGTCTGCGGATGCGATCGCCGCTCCCCGTTCACTCACCGGGCCGGTCAGCCGGATGCTCGTCATCGGACGCTCCCGGGAATGATGCCTGGAAAAACGTAGCATTGAAGGCAAACAAGAACGCCGACCAGCGCGGCGAGCACGAGGCTGTGGAAAAAGACATAACGAAGGATTGCGCCTTCGCCGCCGCGCTGCCCGGTCGCGACGCCCGCGACGACGATGCTCTGTGCGTCGATCATTTTGCCCATCACTCCACCCGAGCTGTTCGCGGCGCTGGCAAGCAGCGGGGACATGCCGACCTGCTGCGCCGTTATCTGCTGAAGATTTCCGAAGAGAACGTTGGAAGCCGTATCGCTGCCCGTGAGCGCGACACCGAGCCAGCCGAGCAGCGGCGAGAAGAACGCGAACAGGGGACCCGAGTTGGCCAGGGCCAGGCCCATCGTCGCGTCGGAGCCGGCGAAGCGGGTCGTGTACCCGAGCCCGAGCATCGCTGCGATCGTCAGGAGCGAAAAACGCACTCGCGACACGGTCCTGGCGAAAATGCGCGCAACCTGGAGGGGCGCGACTCCCAGCAATAGCCCGGACACCACGCCGGAAAGAAATAGACCCGTCCCCGTCGCCGACAGCCAGTTGAGCGTGAACACCGCGGGTTCGGCCGTCGGCTTGGCCACGACGGGAGGAGCACGCAGAACGGCCCTATCGAGGTAAGGGATGGTGAACTTCGCAACATGGATGTTGTCGAGAGCGGTCTTCGTCGGCTTCAGGCCCCACACGAAGACGAAGAGGCTCAGCAGGAGCCAAGGAAGCCACGCGCCCAAGACCTCGGAACCCGGGCGGGCGCGCACTCGACCCGAGCCGCCGGGTGGGGGCGCTTCCGGTCCCTCGTCGGCGAAGCGCCATACCTTCTTCGGCTGCCATGCGCGAAGCAGGATCGCCGTCGCCGCTATCGAAGTCGCCCCCGCGACGACGTCGACCAGCGTGGGCCCGAGCCAATTGCTCACCAAGAATTGCGGAATGGCGAAAAACAGGCCGGACACGAGGCACGCCGGCCACACACCCAGCATTCCTTCGCGCCCGGCCATGGCCCACATCATCCAAAAAGGGATCACGACCGAGAAAAACGGCAGCTGGCGGCCCACCGTTGCGCTGAGAGCGTCGAGCGACAGCCCGGTCACCCGAGCCAGGGCAATCAGCGGCGTTCCGAGCGCGCCGAATGCGACCGGGGCGGTGTTGCCGATGAGAGAAAGCCCCGCCGCCGGCAGCGGCTTGAACCCGAGGCCGATGAGCATGGCCGCGCAGATCGCGACGGGCGTGCTGAAGCCCGCAGCACCTTCCATGAACCCACCGAAGCCGAACGCGATGAGAAGCGCCTGAATGCGCCTGTCACTCGCAAACCCACTGATCGATACTTTGACGATTTCGAACTTGCCAGTGTAGACCGTGATGTCATAAACGAAGATAGCCGAAAGCACGATCCAACCGATCGGGAACAGCCCATAGAGCGCTCCGTTGAAAGCGGACGCGACCGCCAGCTGGACCGGCATGCGGTACACGACCACGGCGATCACGAATGCAGTGGCGAGACCGAGCAGGGCCGCGTTGTGCGCCTTCACCTGAAAAAGGCCCAGCGCCGCGAGCAACACGACGATCGGTAGGGCCGCAACGGCGGCGGACAGATAGAGGTTGCCGAGCGGCGCGTAAGCCTGAGTCCAGGGCAGCATTCGAAGCTCCAGCACGGGATGGGGGAGCGAACGGCCGCGCCGAGCGAGTCGAAGCGGATCGCCCGAGTCGGACGGCGTTTGCCTCATGGTCTCACCTTCCCGGCCGGGGCGCACGGCTTCCCGCCGCGTGCACGAGGCGTGAAGTGTCGCAGTGCCACTGGAAGCGTCCGGCGCCTCCCATGCGGGTGGCGGGCGCCTCTCATGCGGGTGGACGGACGGGCGGCCCGAGCGCGCTTGCCGCTTGCAAGTGGATCGAGTTGGCCCCACACACCACTCGATGTCAGGTCCGGGAGCGCCGCAAGTGGTCGCGAAACACTCAGGCGTCATCGGGGACACGGGCCGTTTCGAGAGGCTCCTCGTTCCCATCGATTTTTCGTCGGCGGCACGAGCTGCGTTCACGCTCGCGATCCGACTCGCTGACTGGGCGGATTCGGAAGTGTGGCTATTTCATGCCGCGGGCCCGGACGAGAACGACGAGTTTCTCAACCATACGGGTGTGCCCTGGGGCCTCTCGGATGTCGAGGGTGAGGTCCGGGCGAAGCTCCGGGGTTTCGTCGACGCGCTCGAGCCGGCGTCCGGACGGCGCGTGCGGTTCGACACAGTCAAAAGCGAAGACGTCGTCTTGGCCGTGGTCGAGGCGTGTCAGCGTCACGCCCCGAGCCTGATCGTGCTCGGCGTCCACCCGCACGCGAGGCGTTCCTTGCGCCGCTCCGTGGCAGAGCGCATCGCCCACGCGGTGACCTGTCCCGCGCTCCTGGTGCGCGGTCAGCCTGAGCCGCTGGTCGACGCGGACATGTAGCGGGAACTCAGCGGTGTCCGCCGCCGCCCATGTGCCCACCGCCGAAGCCTCCGCCACCGTAGTGGCCCCCTCCGAACGTTCCACCGGGATGGCCCCCTCCGAACGTTCCACCGCCGGGATGGCCCCCGCCCCAGTACCCCCCATGAACGGGAGGTCCCCAGGGCCGAACGCCGGGCCCGACACGTCCGGGTCCCCAGCCCCACCCGAGGCCGCGACCGTAGCCGTAAGGACCGTAACCGTAATGACGGGGAATGTAACGGTAGCTTCCCCAGAGCGGCCAATAACCGTAGGTGAAAGGACCCCAACCCCAGGGCGAGACGAGCCACGTCCACCCATAGGCCGGAGCATACAGGTACGCGTATGGCTCATCCCCGACGGCGCTCGTGTCCGTTCCGGCCGGGACCCAGACCCATCCATACTGGTCCGTGTAAACCCACTGTCCTTGGGCCGACTGAGCGGAGGGCCCGGCTACCGAGGGCCCAGTTGCGGACGGCTCCGACGGTTGCACCTGGACGTCCGGCTCTGCGCTCTCTTGCTGTGCCCTGGCGCCGGGGACCTCAGCCAGAATCGCAGCCGCGCAACATCCCGCCCACGCGATCTTCGCTTTCATGCGTCCTCCCATGGGTACCTTGCACCGAAAGGACAACCATCCGGAGACCGGATTCATTGCCTGGTCGTCGTCGCAGGTGCTCAGGGATGAGGCTCACCCGAGCGCTCCGGGTCGAGCCGAGAAAGAGAACCGGTAAAGACTTTCCGCAGGACCTCGTATTCGAAACCCTCGGTGGCGCCGAGCTCGAGCACCACGATGGCCCTCTGCCCACCTGCGAATGCTGCAGGAAATGCGACGAAGGCATGGACGTCGCCGGAGCGCGAGAGCGCGTAGCGAAGGACGTCGGTCGGAGCATACAACGCGGACCACGTCGAGTCGGTCTTGCGCTCTTCCGGGCCGGCAGCGAGAACGATCTGCGCGGTGGCCTCACCGTCGGCGCCCTGGCCAAATCGACCGATGAGGCAGCGGTCGACGCCCGCCTGCGGCATCCGTTCCGCAACCACCCGCGAGAGCTCGTCCATGCTTCGGGCGGAAAGGACGGAGGCCGCGGCTTGCATCAGTGCGCGCACCTCACTCCCCGCCCGAAGCGTGCGACCGACGTACATGCGTTCAACAGCGTGCGTCGTCATGACGCGCGCCTCGTGAAAAAAGTCTTCGGCACGTGTCCTTTGCTTCGGGTCGCCGATGCAGCGCACGAGCCGCGTCCGCAGCGCGGAAAGAACGTCGTTGCAGATGGACAGGTCGCCGCCGGCGTCAATGACCCGGATCAGAATCTCGTCGTAGGCTCGAACGAATGCATCCGGGCGGTCTCCCCGGATCTGGTCGGCCGCGGCATTGAGCAGCCGAGCCTCCCACTGGGTGCCCGCCGCCCCGAGCGTGCCACGAGCGGCCCGTGCCAAGTCGGTGAGGATGCGCTGCCGATCGCGAAGCAGAGCCGAGTCGAAACTTGCGTTCACCGACGGCGGCGCCGAGCTTCTTTCTCCTGCGGAGGGGGCCGCCAGGCAGCCGCAGGAGCGACGGGTGACCAGTTCTGCACTTCGGACGACTTGCTCTGCCCGGACCGCTCCGCTGCGCAGCTGGTCCATCACGATGCGGATGCACTCGCGCCCCTGATCGTCAAGTCGCTGTGCGACCGTCGTGAGCGGCGGATTGGAGAACCGCGCTTCCTGGATATCGTCGAACCCCGTGACGGCGATCTGCTCCGGGATCCGGATTCCGCGACGACTGAGCTCATCGATGACGCCGGTGGCCATGGCGTCGTTGGCCGCAACGATGGCGCCCACAGCCTGGACGGAGAGCTTGCGGTCATCGAACAAGGTCGCGACCGCCTCGCGCCCGGCGGGCGGCATGAAGTCTCCCGAGACGACCAGCTGCGGATCGTAAGGGATGCCGTGGCTCTCGAGGACCTCGCGGTACACGCTCAGTCGCAGCTCCGCTTCGTCGCTTGCCGCGGGCCCACGCACGAACGCGATTCGCTTGATTCCGTGCACTCGCACGAGATGCTCGATGACCACCCGCATGCCGGCTGCGTTGTCCAGGCACACGCTCGAAGCTCCCGGCAGCGGGACGGCGATGCTGCAGATCGGCATCGGCGGGCACCGCGCACAGAAGGCGGCCAGCGCCTGCGAGCCGGCGGCGTTACCGAGCGACCCGGAAAGCACGAGCGCATCGACGTTGTCGGGCCGGGCCAGATCGTAAACCCAGGTGGAGCCATCGGGCAGGCTGGAGCCCCGAGGTAAGCTGGAGGCGCGGGGCGGGCTGGAACCCGGAGGTGAGCGGGAGGCGCGAGGCGGGCTGGAGCCCCGAGGTGGGCTGGAGCCGCGGGGCCGCTCGGAAACACGCGGCGCGTCGGAAACACGGGGCGGGTCGGAAAGCGTCAAAACCCCGCCCACGAAGACGATGAAGTTCGCCCCGCGGTCGTAGGCTTCGTGCATCGCGCCGCGCAGGATCTGCCAGTGGTACGGACTATCCTCGACCCCGTCGATGAGAAACCCGATGCTTGGAGCGCGGCCCGATCTCGAAAGTCGCCTCGCACCGGGTCGAATTCGCTCTGGAGGCATCCCGTGATGTCTGGAAGCTAACCGACGGCTGGCGTTCTGCGCAGTCCCGCGGAGCGCTGCTGTCGCGCAGGGTCGGGACCGTCGGCGTCAATGCCCCACTTGGTGGGATGTTCCGCGAGATTCAGTTGCCATTCGAAGGCGTTGCGTCGGCATCGTGCACGCTTCCGGCATCATGGACACTGCTCGCATCGTGCTGGACGCCGCCGTCGCCGGCGTCGTGCGCCCCGGCGCCGTCGCCCTGGTCGCCGTCCTGCAGGCCGCCATCGTCGATCTGCCCGGCATCGTCTTTGCCACGGTCCTCGCTTGCATCGCGTGGCTTCGCCGAGTCGCTCGGCTCCAGGTGGTCCTCGAGTCCGGAATCTGCCGCGTCCACCGGCTGCGTCGCGTCGAAGGCGCCGGCGTCCTGGTCGGCGTCGGTTCCGCCCGGTCCCTCGTCGATCGAATCCAGGATGAACGGGTTTCCGCCGCACATCGCCAGCGCGCTCGCCAACCATATGGTTGCAATCGTGCAAACGGCTCGACGCATACCGACGGACCCCGCTATAGCAGCCGAGCGCCGCGCGCGCGCTCCCATGGTGAGTTGTCCGGGGTGGCCCCGACGTTCGCCGGACCTCTTGACGGCGGCAAGGCGCAGGAAAGGCGCCCCACCCATCGCCTTCGTTCCCCTGTGCGGGCAGTGCGCCGACGATGGCCGGGCCCGCTTTCGCCGGTCCGGAAACGACCGCGAGATCGTCCGCCGCTTACGCGCGCGCCCGTCGCGGACCGACGTAGCGCGACGACGGCCGGATTAGTCGCCCCGTCGCACGCTGCTCCTCGACGTGAGCCGTCCAGCCGGCCATGCGGCCGACGGCGAACGTCGGCGTGAAGCAGGTTCGATCGAGCCCCAGCGCGTCGAGGAGAACCGCGGTGTAAAATTCGACGTTGGCACGGAGTGCGCGGTCGGGGTGTCGCGCCGCGAGCGCGCCTTCGGCCGCACGCTCGATCGCACACGCCAGCTCGAGTCGGCCGGTCGAGACACCGGACCGTTGCAGCTCGAGAGTGGCTCGCTCGAGCACGGCCGCGCGCGGATCGCGCACTCGATACACGCGGTGGCCCATCCCCATGATCCGCCGGCCGGCGGCCAGCTCGCCCTCGATCCACGACGCCGCACGCTCGGGTGTCCCGATGGAGTCGAGCATGTCCAGCACGGGACCCGGCGCTCCGCCGTGCAGAGGGCCCTTGAGGGCGCCGATGGCCGCGACCACACTGGACACCAGATCCGAGCCGGTCGATCGCACGACGCGCGCCGCGAAGGTGGAGGCGTTCATCCCGTGATCGGCGACGGTCACCAGATAGGCGTCGAGGGCCGTCGCTCTGGCCGGATCCGGCTTGCGGTCCTGGACCATGCGTAGGTAATCCGCCGCGTGTCCCAGAGAGGGGTCGGGCGCGACGGGCGAAGCTCCGGCGCGGACACGAGCCCAGGCCGAGGCAAAAACGGCGACCGCGCCCGTCAGGCGGGCCGGCGAGGCGAACCCGTCTCGCTCGGACAGGTGCGCTACGGCGGCGCGCAGGGCATCCATGCCTTCTTCTCGTTCGAGCGCGTCGCCCAGTCGCGGGAGGCGCCCGAATGCCAGGACGCGTCCCGCAGCGACCTCGCGCGCCACGCGTTCGCGCTCGCCCTTGGCGTCGCCGAGAGAACCCCACAGAAGGGCGCAAGCATCTTCGAACGTCGCGGAGCCGGCAAGGTCCTCGACGTCATACCCCGCGATCACGAGACGCCCGCCCTCTCCATCGACCTCGCTCAGGCGCGTATCCGCGACGATGATGCCCTCGAGCCCACCCTCTCGCACAGCCGACGTTGCCGGTGCCATCGCGCTTCTCCTCGGCGCTCGTCACGACGGACGGCGCTCACGGCGATAATCTGGGCCCGTGAGAAGAGTTGATCAACGTAGATTCGACAATCAACCAATCGCGCCCGACGCGAGCTACTTGAACGGCAAGCAAGCAGCTGCGCTCCTCGGGGTGAAGAGAGAGACGCTGTATGCGTATGCGAGCCGGGGCCTCATCCGGAGCGAACCAGCGGGAAGAGGCACGCGCGAGCGGCGCTATCACCGCGAGGATCTCCAGCGACTCAAGGCACGCCACGACGCCCGCGCAGGGCATGGCGCCGTGGCTGCTGCGGCCTTGCGCTGGGGGGAGCCGGTCCTCGAGTCGGCGCTGACTGCGATCGACGCCGGAGGCCCCCGCTACCGCGGGCATTCGGCACTCGAGCTCGCAGGCCGCCTTGCCTTCGAAGCCGTCGCGGAGCTCCTGTGGACGGGGACGGTGCCCACACCTGTCGCGGAGTGGTCGAGCCGCACCCTGGGAGTCCGGCTGGGGCCTATTTCGTCGCTGGTGCTGGATCGCGCGCCCGCGACGGCGACGTTCGCCCTGGTGATCCCGGCGCTTGCCGCGGCCGACCCCGATCGCTTCGATGCCGACCCGGTCGCTGATCTGCAGCGCGCACGCTCGATCATCCGGAGGACGGCCGCTTTCGCGGGGTTCGCAGACGGCGAATCGCGCGTCCGCGCGGCCATCGCAGAGCCGAGCGTGGCTCGGATCCTTCTGGTCTCGCTCGGGGCACGTCCAACGGCGGCATCGGAACGCGCAATGAACCAGGCCCTGGTTCTCATCGCCGACCACGAGCTCAACGTGTCGTCGTTCACCGCGCGCGTCGCCGCTTCCGCAGGAGCGGACCTGTATGCCTGCGTGAGCGCGGGGCTGGCCACGTTGTCCGGTCCACGCCACGGCGGGATGCTGTCGCGTGTCGAGGCGCTGCTCGCCGAGATCGGGCGCCCGGAGCGCGCGCGCGCGATCATCCACGACCGGACCGCGCGCGGCGAGGAGATCCCCGGTTTCGGCCATCCGCTCTATCCGCAGGGAGACCCGCGCGGCCGAGTGCTTCTCGAGAGCGCCTTCGCCATGGCTCCCCGAAACCGTGTATTGCGGACGCTGTTTGCGCTGATCGAGGCCATGCGAGACGCGAGTCGCCCGGACCCGACAGTCGACCTCGGACTCGTGGCCGTGGCACGCGCGCTTCGCCTACCGCGGGAGTCGGCCGTCGCGATGTTCGCCGTGGGTCGTGCCGCCGGGTGGATTGCGCACGCATTCGAGCAGCGGGCCGCCGGCTTTCTGTTACGACCCCGCGCCCGCTACGTGGGCCCGGCTTGAATTCGACTCCGAGCGGGCGGCAGCTGCTCGGGGTGACGGGCGCGACCGGGTCCTGCAGCTGTACCATGCCTCCCATGCATGACCGCGGAGCAAACTCGAGACTCGGCACGCCGGCTTCGGCCCGACAGGGCCGCGAACGCGGAGCGCGGGATCGCGCGAGGATGCGCCTCGCTGCGTTCGCGATGCTCGCGGGATTCGGGTGCTCGACAACCCCGAGCGACGTCCTGCAACTCGTCCCGGCGCGCGGCGCGGACGGGGGATCGATCGATCCGCTGACGCAGCCTCCCCAGGTTGGCACGCTCGTGGTGCAGGAGATCGATGACGTGGATGGAGACGTGCAGTTGCTCGCCGACGCGACCCTCTCTGCAGCTCCGATCGATCTCGCCATCCAGCCCGGGGGCATCACCCACACGATCACGGTGACCGGCTACGACGCTGAGGGCGGAGCCGTGGCGTTCGGGGCCACGTTACCGTTTCAAGCCGGCGCTCTCAGCCCGGCGACCACGCCGGGCGTCTTCGTGCAACGAACCGAACAGATGGCGGTCATGCCCGGGGCCCTTTCGGAACCCAGGCCGCTTCCGCTCTTCGGGCTGCTGAATGGCCAGACTCTCTTCGTGTCCGGTGGGGACACTTCGAGCGACCTCTACAGTCTCACGTGGTACGCCACGCAGGAGTCACCGTCTCTGCCCTTCGTTCCCCGATCGATCGCGATTCCGCCATGCGCCGCGCCGAACGTGGCGACCCCTACGTGCGGAGTGGCCTGGCTGTTTGGATCGAGCGACGGCCTCGCTCCGGGCTATTACATCGACTTCGGGACCGATCCTCCCGCCGCCAGCGCATTCACGTTGCCAGGGCCTGGCTCTTTCGCCGATATCGCGGGCGGAGTCACCGTGACCGACGGTGTCCACCTCTACATCGTGGGGGGAACGGGAACTTCCGGACCGGCCCAATACACTCTCGCGATCGACCCGTCGGATACCTCCGACGATTCGTACCCCTACGGGTATCCGAGCTGGTCGGGGCCCTATACGGCCCGGCAAGGAGCCTCCGCCGTGTGGGCAGGCGATTATGGGCTCGTGATGCTGGGAGGGACCAGCATATCCGCGGGCGAAGACGCGGGAGCGGTGACAGGCATCGAACAGATTCTGGGCTTTTTGACCTCCATCTGCTCTGCAGGCCAGAGCCCTCCTTCGATCTCCGTCACCGGTGCCGGCGCCGCCCTCTTGCCGACCGGAGACCAGGTACTTCTCGCCGGCGGGCTCACGGGTGACGGGCAGGATGCCGGTGTCATGTTGGTGGATCTCACAGCATGTACCATCACACCATGGAGCTCCCTGCCAGCAGCCCTCGCAAACGCCCAAGTCTTCGTGGTGGACGCACTCGACGCGGTGGTCGTCGGCAACGAGGCCGCGCCCTCGTTCCGGACTCACGTCTTCCGCGTCAATCCAGCGGGCGCAGTGGAGATTCCCACGGTCGTCCCCCACGCGAACGCAACTGCGGTCAGCCTGCCCATGAACGCCGTCGACCCCGGGAGCTTCCTCCTCTTCGGCGGACTCGACGGGGGCTCGACCTGGCTCGAGTCGTTCGTCCCCTCGCCCCCGCTGTAGCCGCCGAGGCGGAACGTCCGAGCCGTACACCGGTCACACGTCCGTCAGCTTGACGCGCCGGCTTCCGATGATTGCAGTGATCTCGATTTCCCCACCAAGGGCTTCGACGTACCGACGAAGGCTCGACACGCGATGGTCCGCTCGGCTCTCGAGCCGCGAGAGCTCCGACTGGGTCATGTCCGCGGCCTGGGCAAGGGCGGCCTGGGTGACGTCCAGGTCTTTGCGAAGCTCTCTCAGCGTGAGCTCTCGGATCTCTTCTTGAGTACGGCTCTTGACGCGGGCGACGGCCTGGGGCCCGAGTCGCGTGGTCTTGACCGATTTCCAGCTACGGGTGCCCACTTCTACTCCTATCCCAATAGCGCCAGGGTTTTCACAATGGCTTCTGAGGTTCGACGGCCCGCAGACTACCGGCGAGAAACAGCCTCCACATCCGCTCCGCCCGTCGGACCGAGTCGCCGTAGAAACTCCGATCGAGCCATTCGCCCAGCACGAAGAGCGCCGTTTCGCCTTGGACGTGAACGCCGTAAAGGAGACGAAACGGCCGCGCCGGCGCCCTCCGAGCAAATTCGCGAAGCGCGAGCGAGTGCGCGGGGACATCCTCGACCGCGAACCCGGCCGCCTCGAGCACCTCGAAATAGCGGCGACGCAATTCGGCACACGCGTCCTCCGGCTTCACGGGGGTGACCCGACCGAGCGGCCCGCCTGCCAGCTCGAGCGTCCACCGCGATCGCGGATCGATCGTTCTTCTGATCTCGGCGATGCATCTGAGGACGAACGTCGCTTCCTTCGCTCCGAGGCGCGAGACCCTAGACGTGAACCGGGGCGATTCGAGCCGCGCCAGGACCTGCTTCGCATAGTCATGGACGCATCCCCATGTTTCGAGGTCGATCGCGAGCGAATCCCACGGCAAGAAACGCGACACGCCCGGATGTTCGTACCAGAGCAGGGATTCCCGGCTCCCGGGGAGAGCCTTCGAGGGCCCGAGCTGCTCGACGACGTCGAGCGCCGTGGCGACGTCTTCGGCGGCCCTGTCGTCGAGAGCGGCGAACCAGTCGGCGAACGCTTCGGTGGTCAGGACGTGAAGCATGACCGGATTATGCATAACAAGACATATGCTGTCAAATGCATGTAAACCACGCATGCGCTCCGTCTGCCATGCATGCTCTGCGTCTCGTGCATCCGCCCCCGACACCCGGCGGCGCGTCCTGCCCCCCCGGCGGGCCGACGAACGCGCATCGATGGGACTCACCAGCTCGGGACCGGTCGTCCCGGTGAGGAGGGTCGGGGGCGCATGCTAGCTTCCCGGCGGTGGGAGACGACATGCCTCGCGCTGCTCGCACCACCAAGCACGCGCTCGAGGGGGTCACGATCGAGCAGCTGCGCACGGTGCGCGCCGTCGCCCAGGCGGGGAGCTTCTCGGCCGCCGCACGCGCACTCGGTCGCGTTCAAGCGGCGGTGAGCCAGTCCATCGATCGACTCGAAGCGCAGCTCGGGGTGCGGGTGTTCGACCGTTCGGGGCGGCTGCCGCGATTGACACCGCACGGAGAGGCGATCGTCGCAGCGGCGGCCAAGGTGCAAGGGGGCATGGATGATCTCGAGGATCTGGTCGCAGCGTTGAAGCGGGGTGCGGAAACGACTCTTTCCATCGTCGTCGACGTGATGTTCCCCACGGCGTCGCTCGTCGAGTTCGCCCAGGAGTTCGCGACGGCGCATCCGTCGGTCGACCTCTCGCTCTTCACCGAAGTGCTGTCGGCGGTCACTGCCCACGTGCGCGGCAAGCAGTCGACCTGGGGGATCGCGATCGAGGACGCGGACTTGGCCGGCCTGGACCACCGCCGCATCGGCGACATTCTGCTCGTGCCCGTCGCCGCAGCTTCGCACCCGCTCGCCCTGCGCGACCGCCCTCTGGACGCGGAGGCGCTCACGGATGCGGTGCAGATCGTCCTCGGCGAGCATCGCCACGACGCGGACCGAGCGTCGGCCGGACAGGGGGTCTTCTCTGCGCGCACATGGCGCGTGGTGGACCTTGCGACCAAGCACGCGCTCATCATCGGGGGGCTGGGATGGGGGCACATGCCCGAGCATGTCGTGCGCGACGATCTACGGCAGGGCCGCCTCGTCGAGCTCCGCCTCGAGGCGTGGGGATCCGTCGCGCCAAGGCGCGCGCTCGTGCTCGCGTGGCGCCGGGGCACGGTGATGGGACCGGTCGCTCGCTGGGCGCACGAGCGGCTGTCGCAGCTTTGCCGGAGCGCCGTCGCGCTCGCCCATCACACCGAGTGATGGCAGCCATCATCTCCGGTCGAGTTTCCCCTTTCCGTGAGGCGGTTAGATTGCGAGCATGAGCACCACGATCACGGAGCGGCTGACTCTCGAGCATTCGCGCGATTCGACCCCGGCTGCGGAGCGCAACGTCGAAGGCGTTTTCCGCAGCACCGATTTTCACTGGGTCGGCAACGGTTTCTACGTGTCGACCTATTTTCCGGGGCCTCGGCTGCCTGCCGAGCGCGTCAGCCCGTTCGTGCTGATGGACTACGGTCCGCCGAAGGAGTTTGCGCCGCTCGCACACGGAAAGCGCGGCGTGGGCTGGCATCCCCACCGGGGCTTCGAGACGGTCACGCTCGCGTGGGAAGGCGGCGTCGCGCATGGCGACAACGCGGGCCACCGGGGCGTCATCGGTCCGGGCGACGTGCAGTGGATGACGGCGGGCGCGGGCATCTTCCACGAGGAGTACCACGAAGAGAAGTTCACCCGGACCGGCGGCCGGATGCACATGATGCAGCTCTGGGTGAACCTGCCGAGGAAAGACAAGTGGGCCAAGCCGGCATACCAGGCGATCACGTCGGCAGAGATCCCGACCGTGCGCATCGAGAACGGATCGGTGCGCGTGATCGCAGGCGAGTATGCGGGAGCGCGCGGGCCGGCACGCACGTTCACGCCGATCACGATGCTCGACGTTCGCCTTGGCGCGGACGCTCGCTTCGAGGCCGCCCTTCCGGCGAACCACAATGCGATCGCGGTCGTCGCCAAGGGCCGCGTGACGGCGAGCTCGAAGTCCGCGGTCGCCGGCGAGCTCGTGCTCTTCGCGAACGACGGCGCCAAGCTCGCGCTCTCGGCAAGCGAGGAAGCGCACGTGATCGTCCTCTCGGGCAAGCCGCTCGGCGAGCCCGTCGTGCAGTACGGGCCGTTCGTCATGAACACCGTCCGCGAGATCCAGGAGGCGATCGTGGACGTGCAGACCGGCAAGTTCGGACCGATCCCGGAGTGACGCGCGGTCCGCCGGCCGGGCGGGACGCCTGGCGCCGCGGCCGTGTCCACCCTACATCCGACATCGGTGTCGTGTTCCCGCCGAGCTCGTCCTCGCGGCCGCCCTGTCCAGTCGATGGCAATCGGCCTCGTCGTGGGAATCACGGGCTGCGCGCACGCGGTGCCCGTCGCGGACGGGCGGGCCGGTTCCGCCGGCGCGGCGGTCGACGGCTGTGGGGATCGGCAAAAGCCTTATTCTCGTTTCGAGCTCGCGGTGCTCGGCTCGGGCGGACCGGGTGGCGCCGGCCGTGCCGCCTCGAGCTATTGCGTTTTCATCGACGCGGTCGCCCGGATCCTGGTCGACGTGGGTCCTGGCGCGTTCGTGCGACTTGGCGAAATGGGAATCGATTTGCGGCGGCTCGACACGCTGCTTCTCACGCACCTGCACGCGGACCATGCCGCCGACCTCCCGGGGTTCGTCCTATCGCGCGATCTGGGGGTCGACGTCGATGAGCCGATGACCTTCCGCGTCTTCGGACCAGCCGGTGGGGGCGATTTCCCGAGCACGACCGCGTTCGTGGATCTCTTCTTCGGCTCGCTTGGCTCCTTCCGGTACCTGCGGACGTTCCGCAACGATCTGCGATTTTCGGTAACGGATCTGCCCACGGCCGCGGATATGCCGATCCACGAGGTTTTTCGGGAGGGAGACGTGCGGGTGACTTCCATCGCGGTCGACCACGACGGCGCCCCTGCCCTGGCGTTTCGCATCGAGCACGCCGGCCACGTCCTCGTCATCTCCGGTGACCTCGCCTCGAAGAACGACAATGTCGCTCGGCTGGCGGCCGGCGCCGATCTCCTCGTACGACACGACCGTGCTCGACCCCCCGGGCTCGCCGAAACCTCTCTACGAGCTGCACACCACGCCGCACCGGATCGGCGAGGTCGCCGCGGCCGCGAACGTGAAGTCCGTCCTCCTCAGCCACCTGACGCCGTCGGTGCTGCGTGCCAGGGAAGCGGTCGTCCAGTCCGTCCATGCGTCATACAAGGGCGACGTCCGGATAGCCGCGGACTGCATGCGCGTCGATCTGGCGCGACCTTGACCCAGGACGCTCGGGCCTACGCGAGCTGCGGCCGCGGTGTCCCGCTGAATGCCCAGTACAGATCGGGGACCGTCCGGGGACGCGGATGCTCGACGAACTCGCGTACCGACGGGCGGGTCCATTGTGTGCTCGCGTACGCCACGATCCTCTCCGGCAGCGGCTCGCCGTTGAGAATCAGGCGGTGCAGCATGAACGCCAGCTCTGCATCGACCAGGGTCCACTCACCGAAGAGGGGGCCCTGGCCGGTCGGGATCAGCTGTTCCGCGACCCGCACGAGCCGGTCCGTGTCTTTTCTCGCGTGTGGCGAGAGGCCATTCAATCGAAAGCGATAGAACATGGTGATGGTCGAGCGCTCGTCGCGCAGCGCTCCGAGGTCGGAGCGAAGCCAGGCCATGACCTGACGTGCCCTGGCGCGGTCGCGTATGCTCTCGGGCAGGAGCCGCGTGTATTTGGGCGGGGGAAAGAGCTCTTCGAGGTACTCGGCGATCGCGCTCGACTCCGCCAAACGAAAGTCCCCGTGCTGGAGCGATGGAACGCGACCGGTCACCGAGGCCGACGCGTAGTCGGGTTGCAGGTGGGCTCCACGGATCAGCGGCACGTCGACAACATCGAACGCCACCCCTTTTTCCCTCAGCGCCACATGGGACGAAAACACGTACGGGCTGATGTACATGGTTTCGGCATAGAGAACGAGCTCCGGCATGACTGATCGGCCTCCGCGACGGATTGGCCCGCCGCGGCCATGGTCGCACGGACGTCCGTCTGGTTCGAGATCGACGTGATGCAACGATAGACGGGCGTCAGAGGTCCCATCGCCGTCAATCGCATGCCCCGTGATCCTGCCTATGCTGCTTTCCGCCATGGCAAAAAAGAAAGAAGCTCGCGAGACCGAGCCGCGCGACGCGTCGGGCGGGCGCGGTGCGGCTGGACACCGAGCAAGCCCGCGCGGGCGCGCGGCCGTGAGCGATGCGCTGCCGAGCACATTCCACCGTGCGCTGCGTGAGGATGCAGACGCGCGCGCCCACTGGCAGAAGCTGGCACCGTCGCATCGCAAGGAGTATGCGACCTGGATCACGAGCGCGAAGCGCCCGGAAACCGCCGAGCGGCGCGTGGTCCTGGCGGTCGAGAAGCTCCGCGCCGGAACCAAGACGCCGATGCGCTCCAATGACGCTCCTGCCGTGAGCGCAGCGCCGCTCGGCAAGAAACTCGGCATCAAGCCGGAGACGCGCGTGGTCGTCGTCGCTTCGGCGGACACCGAACGAGCGCATGTCGATGGAGCCGTGCGCAGTGGTCCGGCGGACCTTGTGATCGCCTTTGCCCGTGACGTGGAGGACCTCGGCCGTATTGCGCCGCGGGCGCTTGCCGCGCTGGCTCCGGGGGGTGTCCTCTGGATCGCGTATCGAAAGAAAGGGCCGGGGGTGAAGTCCGATCTGTCGCGCGATCAGGGCTGGGACGTCGTCACGAGTGCGGGCTGGCAGGCCGTGTCGCTCGTCGCGGTCGACTCTGCATGGAGCGCGCTGCGGTTCAAGAACGCGGGACGATGAGGGCTGCGGACCGGGACCTTTCGATCCACCCGGGCACAGATTGACACATGGGCGCCTCCGCTCGGGCCCGCACGCACGCGCGATTCCGGCGGACCGGACTTTGCAGCTGCCGATGGCCGTGAATCCGCGAGTTCGAGGGGGGCGCCTATTGCTTCGGGCAACCGCGGCCAGGGCGATGGTCGTGGGCGCCTGTTCAGGCGACGGCGGCACGACATGAGCGAGCCGTTCGAGCTCGAGTGGTTGGGCGGGCCCGCCGAGCGCCACTTCCGGCGGGCGCGGCCCGAAACCCACGATCTGCCCTGGGGCACGATCGACGTATCGGAATACCCGCCCTCACTCGTCGACGCGGCGCGCCGCACCTGGACTCAAGTCGCGATCAACGAATACCGAGCGGTCGTTGCATTCTCCCAGGTGGTCGGGGCGATGGCGCTCGCCAGAGCGCCGCTCGATCTCGTCGGGATGGCAAGCGACTTTCTCGCCGACGAATGCCTTCACGTGGAGCTGGCGAGCCGAGTCACCAGCGAGCTCGGAGGAGGAGCGACGATTCTCGTCGACATGCGCAAGTTCGTTCCAGAGCGCAGGACGGGACTCTCGCCGTTGCAGCTCGCGAACGAGCTCGTTCTCGAGGTCAGTTGCGTCGCCGAGGCGTTCAGCGGCGGTACCGCCCTCGCCAACCAAAGGGTCGCTGCGCACCCCCTCACCCGCGCCGTATTCGACACCATTCTCCGCGACGAGGCACGCCACCGCCGCCTGGGCGCGTTGTACTTCGACTGGGCTCGGGAGTCGATCGACGACGCGGAGAGAGCGCGCCTCGCCGATGTGGCCGTGCGCGCGCTCGATTCGATCTCGGTTCTGTGGCGCTTCCGTCCCAGCGTCGTCGTCGACGGAGTCACGGAGCAGGGGTGGCGCATCGAAGACATCCACGCCCTGGGCTGGCTCGAATCGTCCAAGATGGCGCCACTCGCCCGCGAGGTCGTACGAACGGAGATCCTCGAGCCGCTCGACCGGTTGGGAATCGTCGTTCCGGCGGCCGACCGTCAGCGCCTTCTCGCGTGACTGGACGGCGACGCCCGATAGCAGGCATAGGCACGATCGCAAAGCGTGGTCTTCCATCCGAGCATTGACGATGTGCATGCCCGGCGGGTACAAGCCCGCTCGGCGTGGGGTGGCCCACCCTTGGTGAGACGCGCGATCATTTCCATCCAGCTGCTGGCTGCGCTCGCGGCTGGGGCGTGCACGCCCTTCGATTCGGACGGCCCGGCGTCGAGCGCCCAGCCCGACCTGGCGGAAAGCGGCACGGACGAAGCAGACTCGACCACCGGCGACGCCCCGACCGATGGCAGTATCGACTCTCCAGGACCGACATGCGGTCTCGATCAGACGTTCGGCCAGGCGCGGTTCGTGCCCGGATTCACGAGCATCACGGGCGCAACGTGGATTGGCGGGCTGCGCCTCTCGCCGGACCTCGAGACCGGCTACTACCACGCGAACGGACCCGACGCCGCCGGAGGCTCCGACCTGTACGTCGCGACCCGCCCGACGGCATCGTCGCCATTCGACAGCTTCATGCCGCTACCCGGCGCCGGATTCAACACGGTGGAGTACGAATCGAACCCCACGGTGAGTGGTGACGGCCTGACGATCGTCTTCGAGAGGTCGGCGGCGGGAAACACTCCCACCACGCCCGCGAATCTCTACTATGGAACGCGGTCGTCCACGTCCGACCCTTTCGTCTATTCCGGACCTCTCGAAGACATCGGCTTCGACGCGGGGAATAACTGGGCCCCATTTCTCCGGCAAGACGGCCAAGTCCTGTATTTCGTCTCGGATCGCGACTCCGTGACCTACCCCTCCATCTATCGGTCCGTCCGCGACGGGTCGGGCGCCGACCTCGGCTTCGGTCCGCCGGCTCCTGTCGCAGGACTGACCAGCGGCGTCTCACTCGCAAGTCCGGCGGTCACGCCGGACGATCTCACTTTGTATTTCGCCGAGACCGACATCTACAGCGACGGCGGCGCGTCGGATACGACGATCTGGGTTGCCACGCGGAGCTCGACCAGCGACGCGTTCGGCAACCCCGAGAACGTCTCCGAGCTCACGTTGACGACAAAGGGCGACTTGACGGGCGTGCTGCCGTCCTTCGTAACGGTGGACGACTGCAACCTGTATTTCTTCAGCTACCTCGTGAGCGCGGACATGCCCTACGGGGTGCAGATGCAGTATTACGCGGTGCGGGGCCAATGAGAGGACTATCCCTGGCCCAGCCCTTGCTTTTTCAAGCACCCACGATGCTCGACGGCGCGAGACGCATGTTTGGATTCGGTCTTTGGCTCGGTGCGTGGACCGCAACCGCTGGAGGGTGTTCTGGTGAGATCAAGGGAACCGCGGCCGCAGCCTTGGCCGGCGATTCCTCGGTCGGGACCCTCGGCGTCGATGGAGCGAGCTCGAACCCGGGGTCGACGCAACCCCCAGACACGGCCCCCGGATGCCGCGTCCCCCAAACCCACGTCGCGCAGCCTTTCAGCTGTTCGATGGCTGCGGGTTACCCGGCCGACGCCACTCCGATGAGCTGCGAGAGCACCAGCGACTGCCCCGAGGCGGGGGGGATCGAGTCCGAGGTGGCGTCGAATTGCCTGCACGGGCAGTGCAGCCCCAGCGCG
This sequence comes from Polyangiaceae bacterium, assembly GCA_035622655.1. Taxonomy (GTDB): domain Bacteria; phylum Myxococcota_A; class Polyangia; order Polyangiales; family Polyangiaceae; genus Palsa-1150. The sequence goes on along the minus strand of DASPUY010000282.1, from coordinate 5,420 downwards.
TGCCTCGACAGCGACGATTGCGCCAGCGGGGGCGTTTGCAGTTGCCAGGGAAGCACGCGCGGATACGCAGGATCGAGCCCGGGCAACGTGTGCGTACCCGCGAACTGCCGCTCCGACGCCGACTGCGGACCGAACGGCTATTGCTCGCCCACTGTATCCGCTACGTGCGGGGCGTTTTACGGCGTCCAAGGCTATTACTGCCACCACTGCGGAGACGCGTGCGTGAACGACAGCGACTGCAGTGATTCGGGCAGCTCGTATTGCGCCTACGACCCGACGGTAGGGCAATGGGCATGCGAGTCCGGCTTTTGCGCCGGATGACGAGCCGTGTCGCCGCGCTGGCGGCCGTCGCGGCAGCTGCCGCGGCCTGCCGGTCGGAGCCACGTCGATCCACCGACTGCCAGTCCCCTACGTCCGGGACGCGAGCGGCGGAGTGTTACCTGGTCGACGCCGCGTTCCGCAGGGCGGAGCTCGTCGCTTCGCTCGTCAACCCACAGAACCGGTACTCGCGCCTCCGCCTCATCCACTACGCATCGGGGGATGCGCACGACTGGGAACGGCTCGTCGAGTGGAACCCGCCGGTCGATGTCATCACCCCCGCCGAGCTCGACGCGCCCGGCGGCGCGTCGCTGGGCAGCATGTCATCGCGCGCCGCTGCGCTTTCGCTGCCGGACACAAACGCACCTCCCGACCGGAGTCGCTTGCTCTCTCTCGGGCGAGAGGCATTTCGCCGCTATCCCGTTCAGCTTGCCCCGTACTGGCGTGTCGCTCTCGCCTCGCGCGCCTCGGCCGCCAAGTACGGCCTTTGGGTCGACGAAGAGCGCAGCTCCGTCGGGGGCTTGGTTCGGGCGCGAATGGCGGACGGGCAGGGTGCACTCATGGTCACGTGCTCGACCTGCCACGCCGCGCCGCACGCCGGCGTCATCGAGGACGGTTTGCCGAACGCCGACCTCGATTCGGGGGCGGCCCTGCTCGATGCGTCCGGTCGACCGGATTCCGACCCGCCGGCGGGCGCTCGAGTCGCCGTGTGGGGCCCGGGGCGACTCGACGTGACGACCACCAGCGGAACGGAGCCCGCGCGCATTCCGGACCTACGCCCGGTACGGTGGCTCACTTACTTGCAGCAGGCCGCCGGCGTACGCGCCCGCAACGTCGCCGCACTGGCAATCCGCATCGAGACGCTGATCATCACGGCGCACAACGAAGTGACGCGGCCTCCACGCGTGGTCTCGCTGGCGCTCGCCATGTACCTGGAGTCGCTGGGCGACGCGTTGCCTTCGATTCCGGTGGCCGCCTCGGCCAACCCGCTCGGCTCCGGCCTATTTTCCGCGCAATGCGCTTCGTGCCACGCTCCGCCGGGCCTGACGGGGGAGCCGGTCGCCCTTGTCGAAGTCGGAACGGACCCGACCCTGGGTGAATCTGTGGATCGCGCCACCGGTGCGTACCGCGTCCCGTCGCTGCGGGGAGTCGGAACGCGCGGACCGCTCCTGCACGACGGCACCATACCGTCCCTCGCCGCGATGTTCGATCCCTCGCGAATCACGTCGGCCTCCGGCCGCCGCCTGCACGGCTCCGGCGCCGTTCCGGGACATCTTTATGGGCTCGACCTCGATGCCGCGGATCGACGGGCGCTCGTGAGCTTTTTGAGTGCGCTTTGAGATGCTTTCGGCGTCGGGCTACCGCGGTCGCGGCTCTCACCGTTGCCGCAAGTCACGGTCGCGTGATAGCGGTTCGCCTCGTGAGGGGCCGCGATCCGTCAGGCTCGTGTCGAGCTCCGCCACGAGTCGAGCGCCGCGACGAGAGGGGAGGTTCCCTGATGCGTTCGAATCATTCGTGTTCGAGGGTGCGCGTCCTGCTGTCCGTCTTGTCCGTTACCGTGGGGTGCATTCGAGCTCCCAGCGGCCCGAGCGGGGACGTGTCGCGGCCGTCGACCCCTGCAGCCGTCTTTCCGGCCCCAAGCGAGCTCGCGCCGCTGCCGAGCCTTCCGGCTCCCAAGGAAGCCTTCGAGCTGGGCGACGTTCCGGTCGACCGCTGGACCGTCGAGGGCTCAATGCAGTTCCCGGCCGACGAGCAGGCAAGGTACGAGGATCCCTCGCCTTGGGGCGACGTGGCGCGCGCGTTCGCCGCCGCGCACCACGACGCCGTCAGGCTGTCGTCGTCGCTTCGATGCGCAGCGCTGGAGACGGCCCGCTTTTACGTGCAGCAGCGCGGGCTGCCCACCGAATCGCTGCGTCGCTTCCTCGTCGCTCGTTGCGGCGCGACGACGCCCGATGCGTCGGTGTTCGTGTACGGCGGCAACGCCAGCGACACGATCCCCGACGCCACACTTCTCGACCATTCGAAAGCGGCCGTCGAGGAGCAGCTCGCGAGCCAGTTGACCGGGACCGGCCCGCGCGTGATTGGCCTGGCCGCGTACCGCGCCGGAGGTCGGTTTGCAATTGCGACGTTGACGGGCAGTGACCCGATCGCGCTCGAGCCACTGCCGCGATCGGTCAACGACTCACGCCACGTGTCCATCCGCGGCAGGCTGCGCGCTCCCGCGGCAGAAGTGATGGCGGTCGTGAACCAAGGCGACTACGGCGTGACCCCGTGCTGGGCAGAGCCGGCAGCGCACCTTCCGAGCTTCGCTTTCACCTGCAAGCTGTCCGAGCAAGACCACTACGCCTGGGTACAGATCGCGGTCCGGCAGAACGGCCGCGTGCTGACGAATTCAGTGGCGGATTTGCTGATCGACGACGGAACCCCGAGCCCGCTCGAGTACCGCTCGCGCGCTGGTCTGGCTCCCGTGCCGCACGACGGCGACGCCCGGAGAGACCTGTTCGACGCGATCAATGCGGTGCGTACCGGCGGCAAGCTTGCTCCGCTGATCCTCGAGGCCAAGCAGAGCGACTCGGACGGCCGGCTTGTCGGGACCCTGCTCGACGCGACGTTCAAACATCGAGACGGCGAGATGGATCGCATTGCGCTCGGAATGCTGGCGGGGTGGGACGTCGGCGCGACGATCCGCAACGGGGGCATCTTCGTGGGGGTCGTCTCGGCGGCAGAGGCGGGCGCGTGGATCGACCTCGCCGTCGAGCGCCCCCTCGGGCGCCTGGTGCTCCTCGACCCGGCCGCTCGTCGCGTGGCAATCGCCCCGGCCGTGCAGGCGGACGGCAAGGGCCTCGGTGCGGTCGTCACCACGTATTCGTTGTTCGATGCGGTCGATCCGGCCGCCGACGAGGCGAGTGTGCTCGAGCGCTTCACGGCGCTGCGGCGAGCGCTGGGTCATCAGGCACTCGACCGGTTGCCCGCGCCGCCCGCGCTCGACGAAGAGGCCCGACGAGTGCTTGGCGGTGCCGCCGAACCGGGAGCGGCGCTGTACGCCGCAATGCAGGCGATCGCCGACGAATCCGCCGGCCGGCGGGTCAACGGATACGTCGTCGAAGGCAACGACCTGGACCACATGCCGGTCCCGGACGCCCTTCTGAACCTACCGAGTGGTGCGCTGGCGGTGCGGGTGACTCACCATCGCGTGAAGGGTGCGGCTTGGGGCCAGTACGTGATCTTCTTCGTGGTCGTGAGCGGCCCGGTCAGTACCGGAGGGGTGCAGATGTGAGAATTCGGTGCGCGAGGACAGGGGCAGGGTATTCTGCGAGACGATGCGAAGCATGGGGTCTGCAATCGTGGGTCTCGCCTGCGTGGCGGCGGTGAGCTGTAGCAAGCCCTCCACGGAGAAGTCGTCGCAACCATCGATCGCCGCACCAGCGGCCGCAGCTTCGAGCGCGCCGGACGGCGCCCACGCTCCCGCCGCCAATGCTCTGGCGATGCTCGCCGCATTCGACGGGGAGATCGACGCAACGATAAGGGATTCGGTGGATGGCGGCGCTCCCGTGCCGGTGACGCTTCGGGTCAGCAAGGGCAAGGTCCGTTTCGATCTGCCGGAGAGGCTCACGCGCGCGAGCGGCGGACCCTTCGGCAAGGCGAGCTACGTGATCTTCGACTCGGACGCAAAGAAGCTTTTCATCATCTCCGATCCGGCGCGGCAAGCGATGTCGCTCGATCTGAACGAAGGCGGCTTTCTTCGCGATGTCGGGTCGGGAGCTCCCCCGGCCGGACCGCGACCCGGTCCGGCGGTCCCGGCACAGGTGCCGTCAAGAATCACGAAGACGGGCAAGTCCGATGCGGTCGCCGGCTACGCCTGCGAAGAATGGGACGTGACGAGCGACCATCGTGAGGCCACGGTGTGCGTCGCTTCTCAAGAGGTTCCATGGTTTGCGTTCCCGGCTGCAGCCTCTCTGCCGACCGAGAAGGGCTGGATGGCGGAATTCGTGGACGGAAAGCACGTGCCCCTGCGCTTCGTGAGCTACGGCCGCGACGGTGTGACGGAGGACAAGCGGGTCGAAGTGACGAAGATCGACAAGAAGAAGCTGCCCGCGTCGGACTTCGATCCACCGGCAGGCTACAAGGTGGTCGACCTTGGGCAAACGCTCAAACGGCTGCAGGGCATGTCCGGCGGGTTCCCCCTGCCCCCAGCCACGCCACGCCGCAGCGTCCAGTGACGGAAGGTTCGCTCAAGACGCACCGCCTCGTCCAGTCCGTGCTCGATGATGTTCTCGTGCTGGTCAAGGCGGGACCGCATGACGACGCGGAATTCGAGGCTCACCTGCGCAGCCTGCCCACCCTTCGCAATCGGATTCGCGCGATCCTGGTCCTCAATGACAGCGACCTTGCCGTGCCGAGCGCGCCCATCCGAGCCAAGATCCGGGACGCGGGCCTGCTCGCTACACCGATGGCCGTCGTGACCTCACAGAGCTTGGTGGCTCGTATGGCCATCGCCGCGCTCAATTGGCTGGGAATGACGGTACGAGGGTTTCCCCCCGAGCAGCTTGCCGAGGCTCTGGGATTTCTGGGCGTACCCGTCGAGCGGCGATACGCGTTCTACAAGCGACTCTCCGAAATGAGAGCGCAGGCCGGCTTCACGTCGAAACAATGAGGTTTTCCCTGGGCTGACCCCTGCAGGCGGCAGCGCTCGAGTACGGCACCGCCAGCGCCGCCGCGCTGGCAGACGGGCGCCTGCACCAGGCAGGCGGCGGAGGTCGAGAGGCAGCCGAGCTTCACACGCGGGGTGAAGCGCGATGGGCGGCGGAGCTTGACGCATTCCAGCGGATCGCCACGCTTTAGCGCGGGGCCTCGCGGCGCCCAGGGGGCGAGGATTTGCATTGAAGAAAAGCATGCTCTGGCTTGCCGGGCCGTTTTCCGCGGTGGTGGTGCTGTTTCTCGTCGTCTCGACGGTCTCGATGGTCCTTGCCGCTCGCATCGACGCCGAGATCTCGGACATGCAGCACAATTCGCTACCGAGCGCGCAGAGCCTGTCGCAGCTTCGAACCGACCTGACCCACCTGCAGACCGATCTCGCCCGGCTGCCGCGGCGCCGCGGCGTC
>DASPUY010000281.1:0-16824 GCA_035622655.1 Polyangiaceae bacterium | reverse complement strand
CTGCGGCATGTCCGCCCGACCCCGAGGGCGAGCCACGAGCGCTGCCCCTCGTGCATCTGGGATTCTCCGGCCCCGGGGCGCCGGAGCTGGACGCAGAGCTCGTACGCTCGCCCCACGATACCGCGCGGGGACTGATGTATCGAAAAAGCCTGCCCGAGGACCGGGGGATGCTGTTCGATTTGCGAGTGCGCGAAGACCACCAGTTCTGGATGCACAACACCTGCGTTCCACTCGATCTCATCTTCATCGACTTCGACGGGCTCGTCGTGGGCGTCGTTGAAAACGCCCCGACTCTCGACGACTCCTCCCGCGGCGTCCGATGTCCGTCGCGCTGGGTGCTCGAGGTGAACGCAGGATGGTCCCGCCGTCATGGGGTCCGCGCGGGTCATCGCATCGAGCTGCCCGACGCGGCGCGGGCACCCCGCTGAAAGAGCGTTCGGTGGCGAGTCGCCGTCAATCGGGCTGGTAGACGATCGTCTGGGAGCCGTCGCGGAAATAGAACCGGTCCATCGACACCTTGTCGAAGGTGGCGGCGCCGAACGCGTTCCAGGCGACGCTCCAGAGCGCGGCCGCCGCGAAAAGAGTGCGCATCGGCCGCGCTCCGATCGCGATGAGCACGAACAGCGCAACGGAATAATCGTTGGAGAAACGGTACCCGAACTGACGCCATCCCGAGTTTTGGTAGAGGAGGTCGAACGAGGCGGGCAAGAGAGCGCATAAGGCGACGATCGCGTAGAGCCACTTTCGGTCGGGGGCATCGGCTCCCTGGAACGGCTTGGGCCAGAGGACCCAGAAGTAGAGCGGCGTCGTGAACCAGAGCGCCAGACCATGCTCGTTGATCTGAAACGGTGCGGAGTGGGGAAGGGATCCTCCCCGGGGCGGCAGCCACGGGAGGCTCGAGAGCGCGATACCGAGGTTCTTCGCGAGGTAGTGGTACCCGAGGAGGCCCCACTTCACGATTCGCGCGTGCCACGCCACGGTCAGAAATTCGTGATCGAACCAGAAGGGGGTCGCCCGGTCATACCGGGTCCAGTTCATCCACGTGGCGATTCCGAACGCGACCAGAATGGGCGCAGCGAAAGCGGCGTAGCGTCGCGCGAGCGCGGGCACGTCGATCTCGGACAGAGCTTGCGTCAGGCTTCCGTCTGCACTCGCCCGGACCGGAAAGCCGGATCGGCTCGAAACCCGGAGGGCCTCCAGCGCAAAGAGAGGCGCCATCCCGAGAATCTCCGGCCGGCTCATGTAGGCGCAGCCGAGCATGGTCCCCGCAAGAAGGGGCTGCTCCGCGTCGAGCGCCCAGAGCAGGTAAAGCGCAGCCACCGCCGCGGCGACGACCATCGCCACGAACCAGACGGTCCCTTCGACCGCTGTGAAGAAGTAGACCGTTCCGAACGCAAACAGCAGCGAAAGGGCCACGTTCTCTCGCTCGGTTCGCGGGGATCGCCTCGTTCGCCTCAGCTTTTCGAGCACGAGCAGGAGCGCGGCCGGCGCAATGCCCGCGAGCTCTACCGCGAACTGCCCGTCGCAGAAATCCTCTGGCGAACCTGCGAGCTTGACAAAGGGGAGCATGAGCAGAGCCGGCAACGGCGGAAAGCTCACGTACGTCCTTCCGTGGAACTGGGCGAAGTCGTTGTTCATCGCGTACGGCGGCGGGCCGTTCGCCAGGTCCTGCCGCCCGTGCAGCCACGCGTCGGCAAGGAGCGCGTAGTGGTTGAAGGGCGTATGCTCCGTCAGGCGCTGGGTACCCGCGAATGCAGCGAACACCGCTGTCGTCGCCACGTAGACAATCAAGGCGAGGACGAGACGACGCGAACGCGATTCCGGTCGCATGACGCGCGCGAGCGAGAAAGCCGGATCGGCGGCGGGTGCGGGGGGCGCTGCGTTTGCGCTCGTGTTCGAGGCGGGATCGGAACCGGTCACTGTTTTGGCCGCTGAAAGTACCACTGGCCGGAGAGATGTGAGGGTCGCCGCCGAAGGCGCCTTCTGCTCGATCGTGCGAACTACAATTCGCTCGCAGTCGGCCCCGCGTTGCGCACGAGCTTTCGCATGGTCTGGCTTGGGGTATCGGAAACCCCGACAGATTCGCCCATTTCATTTTTACTCATCGGGCACGGTTCTTGATGAGGCGCCGTCGCGGCGCGCGCGGCTGCTTGAGTCAGGCCGCCGGTGCGTCGAAACGATGGCCCTACCGTTCGGCGATGCATCGGGCCCGCGCGATTCGCGGGCGCTCGCGATTCTGGCGAAAACGATCTATCGAGAGCTGAGAAGCAGCGGTTTCGAAGCCCGCGACGTCGTTGCGCTCGCCGGAGAGCTGCTCGGTCAGGTCACGAGCGAGGTTCGACTGAAGACTGAGGTGCGCCGCGATCCGGCGCCTCAACTCGTCCGTGTCTCCTCCGGCGACCCGTGAAGTTTGGGCGTGGGAGAGCCCGGGGCCGCCGGGCCATGGGGTTTGCCTGCCGACCAAGTTGACAGGCAGAGCGGCCTGCTTCGACAATTCCTCGGCGTCCTAGCGGCTGGCGGCGCGGCTGCCGCCCGGCATGGCTGTCCGTCTCCGAGGAGCTGAATGTTCACCATCGTCATCAGCGAGAAAGGGGGCGCGGAGCGTCGCGAGGCATTCGATCGGAACGAAATCAGCGTCGGGCGGGTGCAGGGAAACGACCTGATGCTTCCCAAGGGGAACGTGTCGAAGCACCATGCGCGACTTCTTTTTCGCGACGGGCGGTTCATCGTCACGGACCTGAAAAGTACGAACGGCACCTACGTCAACGGTCGCAAGATCTCGCAGGCGACGATCGTTCGCGAGGGAGACAAGATCTACGTCGGCGACTTCGTCCTGCGGCTCGAGAGCCCCGGAGGCGACTCGGCGCGCAACAATGACGCGGCAGCGGCTGCAGCGCCGTCCGGCGCGACGCTCGAGCCGGCCGCCGTCCCACCGCCCGCCCCGTCGTCGCCCGGTGAGTCCCTCGCGGCGTCATCGCTGGCGAGCGCGTCGGGCTCTCGCGCTTCGGAGGCGCCTGGCGTCCAGAACCTCAGTCACTACCCCCTCGAACGAGATCCCGACAGCGAGAGCGCGCCCGAGCTTCGCGGCATGCCGATGCCCGTGCTGCCGGGGCCGCCGCGGCTTCCGCAGCCGCTCGACATGAGGCTGCGGTCGGCGAGCGGTGTGCCCGCGGAACGACCGTCGACGCAGCCGAGGAGCCCGCTCGCGTCTTCGCCGGGTGCGAACGCGACGCGCCAGACGGCGCCGATCGTCGGTCGAGTGCTGCCGCGAGAAGCTCCGCTGCAAGCTGCGCGACGTCTCGCACTGATCACGCTCATCGATCGAGTCGGCGACGAGATCGATCTCGGCGGTCTCGGCGCGACGTCCGACGTGGCCCCCGCGTTGCTCGAGCGGGTCGAGGCGACAGTCCGAGCGCAGTCGAAGGCCATGCGCGTCGAAGGGGAGGCGCCGGAAGGCGTCGACCTCGATCTACTCGCGCGCGACGCCGTCCGAGAATTGGTCGAGCTCGGCCCCATCGGCTCACTCCTCGAGGAAGATCAGGCCATCGAGATTCACGTGGCGCGGCCGGACTATGTCATCGTGACCCGGAATGGTCAGCCCGCTTTGGCCGAGCCCGGGTTCACGAGCGAGGGGGCGGTGGCGCGAGCCATTGCCCGTTTGGCTTTTCGGACGGGCCAGCCGCTCGGTCCGCGGGAATCGGTCGTGGTTCGCCGGTTGGCGCACGGTGCGCGGATGGTCGCGGTCGGACCTCCGGTGTCGCGCGGTTGGGTGCTGACCGTTCGCAAGCAACGCCGGCTGGAAGCGACGCTCGACGATCTGACGCGCACCGGGACGTTGTCGCGGCCGATGGCCACGTTTCTCGAGGCATGCGCTGCGGGCCGGGCGAATCTGCTCGTCATCGGGGCCGGGCCCGCGGTCGTCGGTCCGGTCCTGGCAGCGCTCGTTTCTGCGGCGGCTCCGGGCGAGCGGATCGTCGTCTTTCAAGAGGAGGAGGACGTCGTCGCCGCGCAAGCGCAAATCGTGGCGCTCAGCAGTCCGGAGCTCCAGTGGCAGGGCGAAAAACCCCCATTTGCCGCAGCGCGGTTCGGAGCGGACCGGATCGCCGTCACGTCGCTGGCGGGTCCCATCGCAGCGGCCGCCATCGATGCGATCGCCGAGGGCGTCGACGGCGTTGTCGCAGGCGTCAACGCCCCGTCGGTTCGGCACGGTCTCTCGCGACTGGCGGTCCAGGTCGCCCTTGCCCGTCCGGGGACCTCGATCGAGATGGCCCGCGAGGCGGTGGCCGAATCGTTCGACATCGCCATCGAGGTCGGTCGCGGGGCTCCCGAGGGCCGGCTTCGCATCATGCGCATTTCGGAGCTCGCGGGCAGCGAGGCGAAGGGTATCGCAGTCAAGGACGTATTCGTCTGGAGCGGCGGAGGTGGCGACACCGCGTTCAGTGCGACGGGAACGCTGCCGCGCATCGCTGCGGAGCTCGCGTCACGCGGCACGAAGCTCGACGCCGCGCTGTTCAAACGCGTGAGGTGAGTCGCCTCAGCGCTCGATGTGAACCTTGAGCTTGCGGTGATAGGACGGTAAGCGCAGCTTCCGGAGGGCCTTCGTCTCGATTTGGCGAATGCGCTCGCGCGTCAGCTCGAAGCTTTTGCCGACGTCCTCCAGCGTTTGGTCTCCGGGCGCGTCGATGCCGAAGCGCATACGCAAGACCTGCTCCTCCCGTGGCGTCAGCAGCTTGAGAAGCTCGCGCGTCTCGTGCGACAACTCCTTGTCGCCGACGGCGTCGTCCGGAGACGCGAACGACAGGTCCTCGACGAAATCACCGATGGTCGCGCCGCCGTCCTCTCCGACCGGGGAGTCGAGACTCACGGGATCGCGCGTCGCCTCCAGCAGCATTCGAATCTTCTCGACCGGCACGTTCATGCGCGCGGCGATCTGCTCTGGACTCGGCTCTTCGCCGCCTTCCTGCACCATGTCCCGGAGCGTCTTCGACAGCTTGTTGTGGGTCTCGACCATGTGCACGGGGATGCGAATCGTCCGGGCCTGATCGCTAATCGCGCGGCTCACGCTCTGACGGATCCACCAACTTGCATAAGTGCTGAACTTGTAGCCGCGCTTGTATTCGAACTTGTCGACGGCGCGCATCAATCCAAGGTTGCCTTCTTGGATGAGATCGAGCAGATGAAGCCCACGGTTGCGATACCGCTTCGCAATCGAAACGACCAGCCGGAGATTCGCCGCGATGAGTTCCGCTTTCGCACGTTCGGACCGCGCCTCGCCGGCCCGCACCGCGGCGAGCGTTCCATCGAAGCTCCGGCGCTTGGCGACCGGTACACCCTCGCGCGCCGAACGGACTTTGGACACGATTCGATCGAACGCGCGGCGCGTCAGCCGGACTTCGAGGAGGGCTTCGACGAGCTCGTCGCGCGTGCGTGCAGAGAGACGACGCGTCCGCGCCAGAGAGCCGGCCCGCTCGAGGGCCTCTCCGATTGCGCGTACGGCGCCGTCCTCGTCGTCGCCTCCGTCGTCGTCCACGGTCGCTCGCGTGATGTCGCGTAGCCGGAGCTTCCGATCACGAAGAGCTCGCCCGAGCACCCCGAGCTCGCGTGCGCCCACCGCCGACGCAATGATGGCGACGAGGGACTGCCGCTCGCCGTCCTCGATCCGCTTGGCCAGCTCCACCTCGCCCTCACGCGTCAGAAGGGGCACGCGGGCGAGTTGTTCGAAGTAGGTCGTGACCGCGTCTGACGGGGAGCCTTGGCGGAGCGGTTGGAGGGGGATGGAAGTTGTCACGAGCGATGGGGGAGTAGGGCTGGGCGAAAAGCCGGAACGAGTCAGGTCCAGGCCGAAACGAGTCATTGGATGCGTATGTTCCACGCGTGCGGGTCGAGGGCGACCTCAGCCGGGGCTGTTTTTGAGCACTTAGCCGGACGCGGCGGCTCCGATCTCACCGCGTTTGACCATTTTGCGGTGCAGCAACCGCCTCTTGAGCGGTCCCAAACGGTCGATCATAAGAACACCTTGTAAGTGGTCGTATTCATGCTGGATTGCAACCGCGAGCAGTCCGTGCGCTTGCAGCTCGAACGGCCGGCCGTCCACATCCTGCGCCCGGACCGTGACCTTGTCTGCGCGCTCGATCTCCTCGCGCGCGCCGGGAAAACTCAAGCACCCTTCATCGGAGATTTCCTTGCCCTCCGACATCAGGATTTCCGGATTGACGAAGATCCGAAGGTCGCTGGATTCGTCCTCGGACGCACAGTCGACCACGAAGATTTGCCAGGCTTCCCCCACCTGAGTGGCAGCCAGGCCAACGCCCGGAGCCGCGTACATCGTTTCCGCCATGTCTTCGATAAGTCCCTTAAGCTCTTGCGTAAACAGCTCGACTTTGCGCCCAGGGACGCGCAAGCGCGGATCGGGATAGTGCAAAATCGTTCGGATAGCCATCCTACGGCAATCTTAATCCGCCCGCGCCCGGCTGGCGAGATCACGTACTCGAATTCGATGTTCGCCGGCGCGCGCGCCCCGATCCCGAGAACCACGGTCGGCCTCGTGCCCTGCCGCTGGGCCCGAGCGGGAGTGCTTGGCTGTCGCCGGCGCCGGGCGCTTCGGGTGGCAGAGCGCTCCCCAAACGTGCGCGTCATTTCCACATACTTCCCATTGCGGGTCCGCGATGCTGGGCGCCTCGGCCGGCGTGGCTGGGCCCGCCCAGTCCACCGCCCCGGGTCGACCCCTGGGACCGAGGAGGATGGGCGCGATGAAAGCGTGCAGCTCGTCGACCACCCCCCCGGCGAGATAACTGCCGGCGAGCTCCGCGCCGCCTTCAATCATGGCTTTCACGACGCCTCGTGACGCGAGCAGGCGGAGGCCCGTGGCCGGATCGATTCGGCCCTCGGCGGAGGGCGGTGCGCGAAGCACCTCCACGCCCCGCTCGACGAGCTGATCCTGTGCGGACGACGGAGCATCCGTCGTGCAAAGGACCCACGTCGGCACTTCGCGCGCAGTTTGAACGAGACGAGACGCGAGGGGCAGTCGAAGGCGGGAGTCGAACACGACCCGCAGTGGACTATTGCCCGGCGCGTCGCGAACCGTCAGGCGCGGATCGTCGGCGAGGACGGTTCCGATGCCGACGATGACTGCATCCTGCTGCGCGCGCAGCAGATGAACGCGGGCGCGAGCCTCCGGACCGGTGACCCATTTCGAGGCGCCCGTTCGTGATGCGATTCTCCCGTCGAGCGAGAGGGCGAGCTTCAGGGCGACATAGGGGACGCCGGTCGTGATGAACTTGGTCCACGGGGCGATGAGCCGTCGGGCGTCCGCGTCGCGGCAGCCGACGTCGACCCGAATCCCCATGTCGCGCAGCCTCCCGACCCCGCCCCCCAACACGTCGGGGTTCGGATCGGGGCAGCCCACGACGACGCGTGCGACTTCCGAGGACGCGATGGCCTCGGTGCAGGGAGGTGTCCGACCGACATGGTTGCAAGGTTCGAGCGTGACGTAGAGCGTGGACCCCCGCGCTCGCTCGCCCGCCTGCTCCAGTGCGACCGTCTCGGCATGTCCGTCTCCCGCCCGCTCGTGGTGCGCCATTCCCACCACGACGCCGCCTTTCACGACGACAGCCCCGACGTGCGGGTTCGGCGATGGAGTTCCGAACGCCGCTTGCTCCAGTGCGAGCGCCATCCATCGATCGTCGTCGGCCGAGAAGCTCGGTTCCGGTTCGTGAGCGTCGGTCATCGCCGCATTTCCGCCACGGACTCGGCCGCTGGCGCGGAATCGGCGCGCCGCGTCCGCGCGATCTCGTCGAGCTCCGTGCGGAACTCGTCGATGTCGCGAAAGCTGCGGTACACGCTCGCGAACCGCACGTACGCCACCTCGTCGAGCTCGCGCAAGAGTGTCATGACTCGCTCGCCGATCTCCTTGCTGTCGACCTCTTTGGCGTCTCCCTCGATGAGCTGGCGCTCGAGGTCGTCGATGAATTGCTCGATGCGATCCATGGGTACCGCGCGCTTGTTGCACGCCAGTCGGACCCCCCGCAGAACCTTCTCGCGGTCGAATGGCTCGCGAGCGCCGTTCTTCTTGACGACCACCGGCAGCACGTCCTCGACCCGTTCGCGGCTGGTGAAGCGTCGTCCGCAGCCTTCGCACTCACGGCGGCGCCGAATGACGTCGCCCGTGGTCGAGGCGCGTGAATCGATCACTCTGCTGTCGAGCTGCGAACAGAATGGACACCTCACGGGCAGGCCTTAGCACGTGTCGTTTGTCCGCGTCACCGGACGCTCCGCGCGCGTCGTCAACCGTCGATGCGCGACAGCACGAGTGAGCAATTGGTCCCTCCGAATCCGAACGAATTGTTCATTGCGTGTCGTACGCGCCGCTCGCGAGCGACGTTTGGAACGTAATCGAGGGCGCACTCGGGGTCGGGATCTTGCAGATTGATCGTCGGAGGAATGCGTCCCTCGGCGATCGTGAGGGCGCAGATGGCCGTCTCGACTGCTCCGGAGGCCCCGAGCAAATGACCCATCATCGACTTGGTCGAGCTCACCCATAGCTTCTTGTCGACGGCATGGGCGCCGAAGACTTGCGCGATGGCCCGCGATTCTTCCACGTCCCCGATGGGCGTCGAGGTCCCGTGCGCATTCACGTAGTCGATGGCTTCGGGGGACGCATGAGCGTCCTCCAGCGCCATGCGCATCGCCCGCTGGGCTCCCTCGTGCATCGGCGCCGGCTGAGTCAAGTGATGGGCGTCGCTGGAAGCGCCGTATCCTGTCACTTCGGCGTAGATGCGTGCACCTCGGTTGCGCGCGCGCGTCAGCGACTCGAGCACGAGAATGCCGGCCCCTTCTCCACACACGAATCCGTCGCGGCCGAGGTCGAACGGCCGGCTCGCGCGCGGCGGATCGTCATTGCGTTTGCTCAGCGCGAGCATGGCTTCGAATCCGGCGATTCCGACCGGCGTGATGGTCGCCTCCGTTCCGCCCGCGACCATCACGTCGACCTTGCCTCTGCGAATCCACTCGCAAGCCTCTCCTACCGCGTGAGCGCCGCTCGAGCAGGCGCTCGTCGTGCAGTAGCTCGGTCCCTTCAGCCCGTGGGCGATGGACACCTGCCCCGCCGCCAGATTGCCGATGATCGTGGGAATCGCGTACGGACTCACCTTGGCGGAGCCCTTGGTGAGCAAGGTCTCTTTGGTCCGCTCGAGCGAAAAAAGCCCGCCGACGCCGTTGCCGATGAAGCAGCCGGCGCGGACGCGTTCTGCGTCGGAGAGCTCGAGACGGGCGTCGGAGACGGCCATGCACGAGGCTCCCACCGCGAGCTCCATGAAGCGGTCCATCTCCTTGAGCTTCTTACGCTCGATCCACCGGGTCGGTTCCCAGCCCTTGACCTCTCCGGCGATGCGAACGCGGAACGTGGAGCAGTCGAAGAGTGAAATCGGCCCAATGCCGCTCCGGCCTTCCAAGAGCGCGCTCCAGCTCTCGCGGGTTCCGACGCCGAGGGGAGTTACAAGTCCGAGGCCTGTGATGACGACGCGTTCCATTCGAGAGCTCATCCGGTCCGGGCCGCTCCCGAACCGCTGCTTTCCCTCCTACTTTTTAGCGTGCTTCTCGATGTAGTCGATCGCATCCTGCACGGTTCGGATCTTCTCGGTGTCTTCGTCGGGAATATCGATTTCGAAAGCCTCTTCGAACGCAAGGACGAGCTCGACGAGGCCGAGTGAATCTGCGCCCAGGTCATCGATGAAGCTCGACTCGGGCTTGATGTCCTTCTCGTCGACATCGAGTTGCTCTTTGATGATCCGCCTGACCTCGCTCGGAATATCGGTAGCCATGGGTAGCTTCGCCTCGTATAGGAAAAACGATCGTCCGTCGAGCGGCAGCGGCGCTGGAAACCGCTGCGCGCTTGGAATTTCACATTTGCATTCCGCCGTTAACCCGCAGCACTTGACCGGTCACGTACCCCGCCTCGTCGCTCGCCAAGTACGCGCAGGCGGCCGCGACGTCGCGCACGCTGCCGGTCCTCGCAAGCGGAATGGCCTTGATTAGCTGCTCCTTGTGCTCGGCGCTCATCGTCGAAGTCATGTCCGTCTCGATGTACCCCGGGGCAATCACGTTCGCCGTGACGTTGCGCGCCGCGAACTCACGGGCGATTGACTTTGCCGCACCAAGGAGCGCCGCCTTGGTGGCCGCATACGCGGTCTGACCGGCATTGCCCATCTCGCCGACGACGCTCGACATGAGCACGATACGTCCCCAGCGCTTGCGCATCATGCTCACGCTTGCGGCGCGCGCACAGGCGATCGCTCCACGGACGTTCGTCGCCCAGAGTCTGTCGAGATCGTCGTCCTTGAGGCGCAGCAAGAGACTGTCCGCAACGATCCCCGCATTGGCAACCAGGATGTCAATCTTGCCGTGACGGTCGACGATTTCCCCTATCGCTTGGTCGACCGCCTTCGTCGACGCGACGTCGAAGGCCGATACGTCCGCGCGCCCTCCGCTCGCCACGATCGCGTCCGCCACTTCGCGGGCGCGAGCTTCGCCTTTGAGATAGTTGACGATCACAAGCGCCCCCTGCGAGGCGAGCGCTTCGCAGCAAGCGCGTCCGATGCCACGCGAGCCTCCTGTGACGAGAGCGATTCGGCCATCGAGTCGAAACATTCGTGTCTCGCGTGCAAGCGCCGCTTATAGACGCCGCGAGGCGCCCATTCAACTACGGAACGTCGGAGGGATGGCGCTTTGCGTCAGCCACCACCTGCACCGCGAACGAACGAGCCGACTTGCTCGAGGGCCGCTCCGTCCCCGACGCTGAGCACCTGGAGGTCCTTGGCGATACGCTTGGCGAGTCCGGAAAGCACCTTGCCCGGCCCGATCTCGAGCGCGTGGGTCACCCCCCGTGAGACCATCAGGCGAACGCTGGCCTCCCATCGGACGGGTCCGTCGACTTGTCGGACAAGAAGCTCCTTGACCCTCGTCGCGTCGTCGTTCGCGCAGCCGTCGAAGTTCGCGACCACCGGAAACGACAGCGGTCTCACGACCACGGGTGCGAGCTCTTTCTCGAGGATGCGCGCGGCAGGTGCCATCAGCGCGCAATGGAACGGCGCGCTCACCTTGAGGGAAACTGCGCGACCCTTTGCCGCAGCCACGAGCTCGCTTACGCGGGCGACCGCTGCCGCGTGGCCTGCGACGACGATCTGGCCAGGAGCATTGAAGTTGGCCGGGCCGACCACGTCGCCCTGCGCCGCGAGGGCGCAAATCGCTTCGAGCCGGTCCGTGTCCAGTCCCATCACCGCGGTCATTGCCCCGGTACCCGGAGCCACGGCTTCCTGCATGGCTCTACCGCGGGCGCGGACTATGCGGACTGCGTCGTCGAGCGATAGGGCATCGGCCGCGACCAGGGCCGAATATTCGCCGAGTGAATGTCCGGCCCCCAGCGCCGGTCGAGGCAGCTCCGGAAACCGCTCCCGGATTGCGGCCAGAATGGCGCAGCAGGTCGCGAGGATGGCCGGCTGAGCGTTGACCGTCAGCGTCAATCGCTCGTCAGGCCCCTCGCGAATGAGGCTCGAGAGCGACTCGCCGAGCACCGCGTCCGCCCGTTCGAGCACCGATCGGGCGGCCTCCGATCGGGCGAAGACGTCCGAGCCCATGCCGACGAATTGCGAGCCCTGGCCAGGGAACAACCAGGCGACGCTCATCGCGCCACGCGCCGTCTCAACTGGCGCCGTCCACTGAAACGCACGGGCGACTTTACTTGTCCGTTGCCGCTGCCGGTTTGACTTGGCGTCCGCGGTAGTGCCCGCAGGAAGCGCATGCGCGGTGGGAGACGACGGGCTCGCCGCAGTTCGGGCACGGCACGAGATTGGGTGCCGTGACTTTGTCGTGCTGCGCGCGTCGCATGTCGCGTTTCGATCGGCTCTTTCGTCGTTTGGGAACGGCCACGACGGTTCTCCTTACTATGACTTCTTCACGCTCAGAAGAGGCTTCAGTCGGGGATCGACCTCGGCCGGTGGCGAAACTTGCTCGGCGCCATCGCCGGCCTCTTGGCTGATACCCGCTTGGCTGATATCCGCGCAGCTTTCGGAGCACAAGGGAATCATGGGGACGCCGAGCAGCACGACGTCGCGCACGAGGTCGTCCAGGACGACCGTCTCGCCGTCGTAGGGGATCGTATCGGCATCCCCGGCCGTGGGCTCGGTCTCGCGGTCGCCGCGAATCGCTCGAGGCGGCGAGCCCTGCGTGTCGAGCACGGCGAGCGCGGTCAGCTCCTCGGCGATTGGCACACGGGCCGGCTCGAGACAGCGAGCGCACGGAACGATCAGCGTTACGCGAACGCGACCGCGGACGACGACGTCGTGCCCGCTCTTGCAGAGGCGCACGTCGATCGCCCCCTCCTCCTCGGAGGGCGCGACGTCCGTCCCTTCCAACGCCCCCCGGAGCCACGCCGGCCGGATGGTCAAGGTGAAAGCCTTGCCGGCCGCGTCGAGGTCGTGAACCGGGATGGCGAACTCGTAACTGGACATAGGGTGGGCGACTTTGCGAGAGGTATGCGTCAGCAAAGCGACGAGGAGCGAGGCAAAAGGGCACTCACCACGTGGTAGAGTTCGGGATAGGGTCGAAGCGAGGCGAGGCACGCGACGAGGTGCGCCCCCGTCGCCCCCGATCCCGCTGCAGTTTCTGCGCCCTGCGGCAACAGGGTCTGGAACCATGCCTCGAGCATGCGCGGTAGCTCCGTCGCCGCGCATGCCCCGAGGGCCCGCGCCGCGGGCTCGGGGTCGGGAGCAATCGCGAAATACGTCACCAGACGGACGACATCGCGGGGTCGGGCGCTCCGCGCGAGGATCTCCGCGCAAACGCCGCTCGCGAAGGGGTGCGCGGCAACATTGAGCATTTCGGCGCCGATGGCGTCGAGCGCCAGTTCGCCGCCGCGAGAGACTGCCGCCTCGACTTGCGTAGTCGTCGTCGCTCCGCGCTGCAGGGCGTCGGTCCACGTGGCAGCCGTCGTCTGGTTCCACTCCGGCGGCGCGGACGACGCGGGCGAT
Organism: Polyangiaceae bacterium; assembly: GCA_035622655.1. GTDB lineage: Bacteria > Myxococcota_A > Polyangia > Polyangiales > Polyangiaceae > Palsa-1150. The sequence goes on along the minus strand of DASPUY010000281.1, from coordinate 3,802 downwards.
CTCACCGTCGTTTCTCGGTCGGCCCCGAGCGTGCTGGCCGGGAGCGGCGCCGCGACGAGTGTTCCATCGTGGGCGAGCAAGCGAGCGAGATCGGCCAGGAAGGCTGCCAGGTTTGTCGCGGTCGATCCCGCGGTGGTCTCGGTGCGCCACACAGCGGCGCCGAATCGACGCGGATCGGTCGCCACCAGCGAATCGAGAGGTTTTCGCTCGATTACCACCAGGCGACGATCGGTGGGCGAGATCTCGTCATCGACGCCGCGCGGAAAGATCGAGGTCTCGCTGCACGCGAAGAAACGGGCGCCGAGCTCCGCCCGCTCGAGGTGCGTCGCCACCGCGTGCAGCCGTGCCCATCCTACGGCGTCGAGCGCGCCACGGGTCGAAAGACGTACGCAGGCTTCGAACGCCGGCGCGCGCTTGTCGACCTTCGGGCCCGCGAGCCGTTCGTCGCGAAGGGCGCACGCGCTGAGCGTCTCGGGCAAGCACGTTCGCTCGCCTGCGCTTGGAGGCGCGATCTCCGCAAGGGATGCGTCGTGGCCCAGCTTTCCGTGGTCGCAGGCGACCGCCCAGGTCAAGACGGCCAATGTTGCCTGGTCGGCTGTGAGGGGTCCTTCGTTCAGCGCGACGCGCGTATGCCGGGCCACGGCGCGCGTGACGTGCTCGTGGTCTCGAGACCCCTTGCACAGGAGCGAATCGAGGCTTCGACTCCACAGGGATGCGTCGGAGCGGTCCATCGAGAGCCGGACGCGCGCGAGCAGGCGGGCAGCTGGAATCCCGCGATAGAGCGCATTGGCCAGCGATTCGTCCACGACCAGGAGCTCGACGCAATCCTGCGAACTCGGCTGTGGAAAGTGCCGCATGCGGTCCCCTCTCGTGTCACGGGCCGGCGCACTATGGCCCAAACGCGCAGAAGGTGAACGAGGAAAAGAGCACGAGCGGTCCAAAAGCGCCCTCGATCACGGACTCGGTGGGATCAGCGACCCTGCGCCTGCGGGCGGAGCAACGGCTCGGTCAATCTGCCGCGCTGAACGCGGACGAACGTGATCGACGAGCCGGTCAGCCGGCCCTCGAACGTGCGCAGGCCCAGTGGGGCGCCCGATGCTCCACGGGTTTCGAGAAACGGCCGGATCGCCACGATTCCGCTCCGAGCGAGGACCTCGTCCGCGCAATACGCCTGAAGGGTCACCGTGAGCTCCACCGATGCCTTCGGGGGCAACGTCGTGAACAGCTCGCGTGTCGGCGCCGTGGGACGCATGGGCCAGGAGCAGCGCGAGGCACCCACAGACCCCAAGACGTCGAATCCAATCGTCTCGGGACGGAAGCGGACGGTGACCGGGAGTGAACCCTCGTTTCGAAGGGTGACGGGCACCTCCGCGGCCTCGGGAGCGTCGGCATCCAGCGCTCTCGGCGACTCGAGCTTGAGCCGCGGAATGTCGAGCGTCGGATCGGGCGATTGTGGCTGAGCCGCTTCGCGCGCAAGCGCCTCGTCGGGCAGCGCGATTGGAGGCGCCGACAGCACCTGTTCGGGGGCGATCACGGGTTCGACGCCGTCGATCGCCGAGAGCTCGGGCGGTGTGGAGCCTGCGCCCTTGTCGTTCGGGCCGAGGCGAGCAACCACGATGGCTCCGGGCGCCAGGGCGTCGAACCCCTCGGTTCCGAAGCAATAAAGGCGCGGTTCGAATTTCTCTCGGAATGCGGTCTTCGGGGGTACGACGATCGCCCGCTCGAGGGGGTCGGCCGGGCGCATCGGTGTCGGCAGCTCGCAACGGACGGGCCGCCGCGCGCTGCGAGGCGTGACCTCGAGAGCCAGCAGCCTCGTGTCGGCCAGGATGCGAACCGGAACCTCGCCGTCGTTCACGACTTGCAGAAACCATCCGCTGCTCGTCGCCGGCGCAACGATCGTGAATCGGACGTTTGCACGGGGAAGGGCTGGCGGTGGAGGCTGGGGGGGACCGGCGCGCTGCGGGCGCCGGGCCGCGCTCGAGGCGGCAACGAGCTGCATGCCCTTCCCGCCCGAAGCGCTGGACGTGCCCGCGCTGCTGCTCGGCGATCCGGCCACCGATGTCGATCGAGCGCCGCTCGAGGCATTGGGCAGGGGCGGCCCCGACAGCTCGCCCGAAGCAAAGACCGCGAGGGCGATCCCCGTCGCACGTGCGAGCATGTCAGCCGCGAAGCGTCTCCAGCAGCTCGAGATCGGGGATTGCGACTGCGAACCGAGTCTTCATCACGCCGACCTCGACTTCTTCGAGCAGCTTCGAGAGCGCAATCCCGTCGTAGAGAGCCACGGGAGGCGCGCCCACGGCGGAAGCCTCTTCGCGGGCTCCCGAGAGGACTTGGCCCGTGGTCAGCAGCCATCCGGTCGTGGCCGGCCCGTAGTGGTGCAGGGCTCCACGGAGATCGGTGACTCGTTCCCGGCCGATCTCCCGGCCGTCCTTTCGGATGACGACGGCGGTCGGAATGGCGTCGCCCCCCGTCCTATGGATCGCGGAGAAGTGGGCCTCTCCCCCCGGAGATCCCGAACGGCGCACCACTTTCAAGTTCGCCATGCCCGCGCGCTCCAGCCCCACGAGCACGAGCTCGATGAGCGCGTGGGCGGGCAGCTCCTGCAAGCGCCGCAAAAGCGACCGGCGCGAAGCCTCGCGATACCGATCGACGGCGCTGACGAGCTCTTGCTCGAGCCTCGGGAGCTCACCGCCCAAGGACCAGTCGGTCAGACCAACGCGTGCGTTGCTGGCGAACCGGAAACGCGCGCGCTGCCCATTGGATTGTCTCCTCAAATTGTCGGCGCGGACCGCAGCTCCCACCTGTGCCGTCGCGAGGATCGGGTCGCCCTGAAGCCGGCCCCTGCGAAGAAGAGATTCGGCCACGGCCCGCACAGGTGCGGGTCCGCTATTGCGATCCAGCGAAGAGAGTACGACCACGATGGCGTCGGCGAGGTCCCGACCCGCGAGCTCTTCTCCGTCGGCGAGTGGGACGTCGATGCCCGTTGGCTGCCCACCCGCCATGATCTGTTGGCGATCTCGGACCACCGGCCGCATGGGTGCGCCACCGTCACGCCCTTCCGACGCCAGATCACTCTCGACCGCCGCGCTCGGCGATCCTGTCACCGGGCCGCCCTCGACGCGCGGTTGCGAGGCGCGATCCGACGTGTTCCCGCCGAAGGCGCCTCCTCCTCCGAGGTCGTTTCCCTGACCGCTGCCACCTCGCCCACGTCGTCGTCTTCGCCTTCGGCGCCGTCCCAGCTGCTCGTTGGGTTGCGCCGCCTCGGGCTGAGAAAGTGGCGCGAGGATCGGTTGGTCATCGTCGTCTTCGTCGTCGAACAGGTCGGCGCCTCGCGCAGCGAGATCGGCGCGGAGCGCCTCGTCTCCGGACACCTCGAGCTCGCGCTCGTCACCGGCCTCGGCCGCATCTTCGTCCAGCGTGTCGGAATGGTTGTCCTCGGCACCTCGCAAGGCCGCTTCGATCTCTAGAGCGTTGACCTCGAGCGCCTCGTCCTCCGTCTCCTCGTAGCCCCCATTGCCGGCTTCTGCGTCGGCATCCGAAGCGGCGGCTGCCTCCCGCTTTTTCGCCTTGGGATCGTCCCATTCGCGGAGCGCGAAGACTCCGGGTTTCACCTTGACGATTGGAATGTCCTTGTCGTCCTTTTTGATGGCCGACGTGAGCCTGTGGCTCATCGTCACCTCCGGCGTCTTGCCGACGTGGGACAAGAGATTTTTTGCGATGGCAAGCTCGGTGATCTCTTTGTAGTGAAGAGGCTTGCCAGCCTGACGGAGAACCTCCGCAGCAGCTTCAATGAACGTCATTT
>DASPUY010000280.1:0-2895 GCA_035622655.1 Polyangiaceae bacterium | reverse complement strand
GACCGGTCCAGGCGCACAAGATGAAACTTCGGCCAACACGATGGCCACCCTGTCGACCGCGGCGTTCATCGGCGGGGGCGTGCTCGTGGCGGCGGGACTCATCGTCATTCTGACCGCGCCCAAAGGGCCGCCGAGCGACGCCCCGGCGTCCGCTCGGGCGGTGGAGCTCGTACCTGAAGCCGGACCCGGGGGGCTGGGGATGGCAGTTCGAGGGTCATTCTGATGGAGTCCGGCAAGACCCGTTCGAATGTCCGTTCGAATGTCCGGAAAGCGATCGTGGCGAGCGGGGTATGGGCGTTGCCATGGACCTGGCTCAGCGCATGTTCGACCGTACTCGGGATTGGAGACTGGACGGGCCTCACGGTCGACGCTGCGGCGCCTTCGACCGTGAGCAACGGCTCGGGGTCGAGCGTTCCCAGTTCGGCGTCGAGCGCGGGCTCGAACATCGGTAGCTCGGCCTCGAGCGCGGGCTCGAACATGGGCAGCTCGGCGTCCAGTTCGGGTTTGAACGATATCAGCTCGGCGTCCAGCGCGGGCTCGAACACGGGCAGCTCGGCGTCCGGCTCCGTGCCCAGCGACCCCGACCTCCTCATCGACGACCAGATGGCGTACACGGGCTCGGCGCTCAGTGCGGGGACGGATTTGCTGGCTCTCATCCCGACGAACGACGTCATCGGAACCTGGTACACGTACGGCTGGGACGCGGCCGCGGGTGCGACCCTCACGCCTGCGCAGGGAACGCCATTTGCGTTCAAGAGCATCGCTTCGGGAACTCCACCGGAAGCGGCCTGCCTCGCCTCGACAGGGTATTTTGGCTTTTCGGCGGGCGAGGGCCTCAACTTCGCGACCACGACCATCGATGCGGGATCGAATCCGGTGCCGATCGACATCAGCAGCTTCACGGGCATCACTTTCCTGGCGATGAGCAGCTCGTCCACGAACATCGAGGTCAGGTTTCCCGACGACCAGACGGACGGCAACGATCCGACGGCCGTGTGCCAGGACGCGGGCGCAAACCAGTCGGCCTGCAACGACGACTTCAATACCGTCGTGGCCCTCACTCCAAACTGGACCTGGTTCACCGTGCCTTTCTCGGGGCTCGTGCAGTCGAGCTTCGGCGCGTTGTTCGCGAATGGAATTGACCTCCACAACGTCTTCGGAATCCAGTTCGAGGATGAAGGCTCCGGGATGGCCGATGGTGGCCCTACCACGTTCCAATTTTGCATCGCGGATATCTATTTCACGCAGTGAGGCGGACGGCGCGTCCGGTCGTGCCGTTGGACACGCCCCGAAGCCTCGAAGCGAATGGCCGTGGCTTGCGGCGAGCGATCGTTCACTATATGGTGAACATATGGCGACTTCGCTGAAGACGACCGTTTACCTCGATGCCGAACATTACGAGCGCATCAAGGAGATCGCCCGCGCCGAAAATCGGGCTCCGGCCGAACTCGTCCGAGAGGCAGTCGCCGAGTACGCGGAGCGCAAGCGGCCGCGGCGCCGACCGAAGAGCCTTGGCGCGGGCCACAGCCGCCGAGGGGACGTTGCCGAGCGCGCGGAAGAGCTTCTCGCCGGAATGGGCCAGCGGCGATGATCGTGGCCGATACGAGCGCGGTGGTCGCGCTCGTGGACCACGACGACCGATGGCACGAGCCTGTTCGTGCGCTGTTCGAGACCGATCCCGGAGCTTGGGTCATTCCATGGGCGACGCTGCCGGAGATCGATTACTTGCTTGCCACGCATGTGGGCAGGAACGCGCAAGACGCGTTTCTCGCGGACCTGGCAGAGGGCGCGTTCGCAGTGGAGTGGGGTCGGCCCGAAGACGCCCGACGCGCCCACGTGGTGCACACCAAACATCGCGCGCTGCGCTTGGGCCTTGTCGACAGCGTCGTGATCGCCGTCGCCGAGCGACTTCGAGCGAAAGCCATCGCAACGCTCGATCTGCGGCACTTCGGTGCGGTGGCGCTTCGGGGACGACCGAAGCTCTTGCCACGCGACGCGTAGGCGCCCCGCGCGCTCGTGGTCAACCGGCAGTCCTCGCCTCGACCACTTCGTCCGCTCGTACGACCTCCGCCCATGTGACCTCTGACCGACGGCTTACCGACGGCGAAGGCGTTTCGTGACGTCGCTCCTGCGACCTTCTCGCACGAGTTGCAGACCGCGCTCTGCCCGCCACCGCGCGGGATCGTAAGCTTCGTAGGGTGGGCCGTTTGCGATCGGCGAGGCGTCCCCAGCGACATGCGTGAGGCGGCCCTGAAGCTCGCGCTTGTGGGAGCAACCGCACTTTCGGTCGGTTGTGGCGGCGGACCGAGCACGGGAGAAACGTCGCAAGGGGGCATCTCCCCCGGCGGAGGGAGCGCGCAGCCCGGCGTCCGAGCAGGTGTGTCGACACCGGACGGTTCCGCCGGCGCCGACGTCGGGGCGACCTCGGACGGCTCCTCCTTCACGAGCCAGGACGGCGAGACGCAAAACGCAGCCGACTCCGGCGCCGGAACCTCCGATGCTGCGCACGCAGATGGGCAAGGAGGCGCAGAGAGCGGCGCGTGCGCGGACCCCTGTCCGCTCGCCTCGGGCTTGAAGCACGGCTGCGAGCAGCGCTTTGCCCTCGGGGTCAACTACGCCTGGTTCAATTTCGCGACGGACTTCGGCGGCCTCAGCGCGTGGGGGGAAGTGGGGGTCAACGAGAACCCGAGCCAGTACGATTCGGACCTCACGGCGATGCATGCGAACGGCGCGTCGGCGGTCCGCTGGTGGATCTTTCCCGACTTTCGCGGCGACGGCGTGACGTTCGACTCGAGCGGCGCGCCCTCCGGCATCACGTCGGCCGCCATCGCCGACATCCAGGAAGCACTCGCACTCGCCGCGAAGGACGACGTTTACCTTGTCTTCACCATCTTT